>NZ_JBSFVC010000003.1:127709-434393 GCF_053592095.1 Streptomyces sp. NPDC002787
GGGCTTGACAGAGGGCGGAGCCCACCGGGCCCAAGAAAAGCCGACACCCACCAGACCCAGAGAGCGCAGGACCGACCAGGCCTCAAAGAGAGCGCCGACGACCAGGCCCGAGGAGGGACGCAGCCAACCGGGCCTGAGAGGGGGCACGGCCCACCGGGCCTGAGAAGCAGCACGACTGATCGGGCCCGAGACGGAGCGCCGCCAGCCCTGGCCTGAGACGGAGCAGGACCGGCCGGGCTTGACAGAGGGCGGAGCCCACCGGGCCCAAGAAAAGCCGACACCCACCAGACCCAGAGAGCGCAGGACCGACCAGGCCTCAAAGAGAGCGCCCGCGACCAGGTCCGAGAGAGCACCGACCGAGCCTCAGTGCTGCCCCTGTCGGGATGTCGGGCCGCACCTCGCCCCCCGGCCCGGCCCCGTGGCCCGCCGGTCATCGCGGCCCCCGGCCCGAATCAGGCCCGTACCGAGGCCAGCGGGACCGTCGGGTACAGGGGCGGTTCCTGGTCGGGGGTCAGGGCTGTGGGGCCGTAGAGCCAGTCCGTGTACGTGTAGTCGTAGGGGTCGCGGGAGCGGAGCAGGGCGTTGCGCTGGAGGCGCTCGGGGCCGTCGTGGTGCCAGAGGTCGCCCCAGGCGCGGGCCGTGGTGATGACGCGGCGGCAGTGCTCCGCGCGTACGGCCTCGTAGGCGGCCAGGGCGCCGTCCCAGTCGACGGTGCCGGACAAGTCGGTTCGCGTGGAGGCGTGTTCCGCCAGGGCCCAGCCGTCCTCGACGGCCATGACGGCGCCCTGGGCCAGGTACTGCAGCGGGGGATGGGCGGCGTCGCCGAGGAGGGCGATGCGGCCGGTGACCCAGGTGGTGATCGGGTCGCGGTCGAACATGCGCCAGCGCCGGTCGCGCCACATCAGGGGCAGGCCCCGCCGGATCGGGGCGCACATGCCGTCGAAGGCGCGGTCCAGTTCCTCGGGGGTGCCCCAGTCCGCCTCACCCGCCAGCGCCTTGGGCGACTCGAAGACGGCGACCTGGTTGAACATCCGGCCGCCCCGCAGCGGGTACTGCACGAAGTGGCAGCGCGGCCCGACGTACACCACCACGTCCTTCTCGTGTACGCCGTTGCCGCGCACCTCCTCGACGGGGAGCGCCGCCCGGTAGGCGACGTACGCGGAGTTGACGGGCTCGTCGTGCACGAGGAGCCGTCGCGCCACCGAGTGCAGCCCGTCGGCGGCGACGACCGCGTCGGCCTCGTCGGTGCGGCCGTCGGCGAACGCCACGCGGGCACCGCCGTCGACGTTCTCGTACGCGACACAGTGCGCGCCCGTCACCAGGTCGACGCCCAGACGGTGGCAGGCGCGCAGGAGGAGGCCGTGGAGGTCGCTGCGGTGGATCACCAAGTAGGGGAAGCCGTAACGGCGTTCGAGGTCGGTGAGGTCCAGGCGGGTCAGCTCGCCGGCGTCGACCGCGTCCTTCATGAGGATGTGCTCGGGGAGCACCCCGAGCGGGACGGCCTCGTCGAGGAGGCCGTACGCGTCGAGAACGCGGGTGCAGTTGGGGGCCAGTTGGAGGCCTGCACCGACCTCGCCGAACTCGGTGGACCGTTCGTAGAGCCGTACCCCCAGCCCCTTGCGGGCGAGGGCGAGGGCGGCGGAGAGGCCGCCGATGCCGCCCCCGACCACGAGGACGTCGGGGCGCCCTTCCGGCCATGTGGCCACAGGGCTGGTCAGGCTGGTCGCAGGGCTGGTCACAGGGCTCACAGCCATGGCGGCAGCGGTGCGGCCGGGGCGCCGTCCGCTGTCGTGACGCCCTCGTACGGGCGGCCGGCGAGGTACGCGGTGACCTCGGCCGGGGTGCCGTGGACGCTGGGGACGGCGGACTCACCGCGCCTGGCGAGGATGTCGACGCGGAGTGCGGCGCGGAAATCCGTCGGCAGGTCGGCGAACCGCACGCCGCTGTCGAGGTCGACGGCGTGGACCAGGACCTCCCGGGCACGCAGCCACGGGATCTCGCTCGCCGGCACGGTACGGCCCTGGGCCGTGACCACCTCCGCCCGCCACTGTTCCCCGGTGAGCGCGGCCATCGCGTCGGCCAGCGTCCGCGCGGACTCCTCGAAGCGGGCGGTGAGCCGGGCGCCGGGGAGCCGGGCGCCCGCCTCGATGTCCGCGTCGCGCTGCCCGGGGGACGTGTACATGGGCGTGGGTTCGCCGGTGCGCGCCCAGTGCACGAGGTTACCGAGGGCCTCGGCGTTCCCGGCCAGATGGGCGACCAGGTGCCCGCGGGTCCAGCCGGGGAGGGCCGAGGGGGCGCCGTACGACGTGTCGTCGAAGCCGGCGAGGACCTTGCGGCAGAGGGCGGTGCCCTCGTCGACCCAGGCGAGCGTGGTGCGGAGCTCCCTGGCCTGCCCCTTCTCACCGGTCCTCATCGCGAGCCGTCCGGGACCACGCGGTTCTCCAGGCGGCCCAGGCCCTCGATCTCGGTGATCACGGTGTCACCGGGATTGAGGAACACCGGGGGCTTGCGGGCGTGGCCGACGCCGCCCGGGGTGCCCGTGGCGATGAGGTCGCCGGGGTTGAGGCGGATCATCGTGGAGACGTAGCGGACGAGGTCGACCGGGTCGAAGAGCAGGTCTCCGGTGTTGTCCCGCTGCATCAGGCGGCCGTTGACCGTGCAGCTGATGTCGAGCGCGGGGCGGGGGCCGCCGGCCTCGTCGGTGGTGACGAGGTAGGGCCCGACGGGGGTCGTGGCGTCCCAGTTCTTGCCCTGGAGCCATTCGCGGGTGCGGAACTGCCAGTCGCGGCAGGTGATGTCGTTCAGCACGGTGAACCCGGCGATGGCGGCGGCCGCCTCCGCCTCGTCCGCGCGCCGGACCGGTCGGCCGATGACGACCGCCAGTTCGGCCTCCCAGTCGAACTGCTCGGTCTCGGCGGGGCGGCGGATGTCGTCCCGGGCACCGATGAGCGTGTCCGCGAACTTGCTGAACAGGGTGGGATGTTCGGGGAGGTCGCGGCCCATCTCCTTGATGTGGTTCCGGTAGTTCAGGCCGACGCACACCACCTTGGTGGGGCGCGGCACGAGCGGGGCGAACACGGCACCGGCCAAGGGGTGACGGGGGCTGTCGGCGGTGGCGGCGGCCGCGAGCCCGCCGGGCGCGGCGAGGACGGCGCCCACGTCGGGCAGGCCGAGGTCGATCAGGGAGTCGCCTTCGACGCGGACGGCGGTGGTACCGGCATCAGGGGCGGTACTCGAAGCACTACTGATGCTCCCAGCGCTCCCAGCGCTCCCGGCGTCCCCGATACGGATGGTGGCGAGCTTCACGCCTGGCTCTCCTCTACATGGCTGCGGAACAGGTTGAGTTTGGTGAAGATCGGCGCGTCGCCGAACTGGAACAGGTCGAGGGCGCCGGAGTCGGAGTCGGACCGGGACGCCTCGGAGCGGATCGAGAGGGGCGCCCAGGAGGGGACGACGAAGAGGTCGCCGCGCTGGACGGACCAGGAGAAGTCGCCGACGGTCACCCGGCCCGACCCGTCGAACACCTGGTAGACCGAGGACCCCGTCTCCCGGCGCGGAGCCGTCTGCGTACCGCTGCTGATCCGGTGGAACTGGGCGCGGATGGTCGGCAGGACGTCCCGGCCGGTGGTGGGGTCGGTGTAGCGGACCAGGGCATGTCCGGGCTCGACGGTGCCGGGGTGGCCGGCGCGTTCCAGATCCAGCTGGTCGGCGAGGGCGGCGTCGGTGGCGGCCCAGGGGTAGCGCAGCAGCGGGGTGCCCGTACCGGCCTCGGACCGGGGCCCGAGCTGCGAGACCGGGGCCAGCCCGGGGTGGCCCCAGAGCCGCTCCGAGCGGGAACGGCCGGGGGCCTGGTGTTCCTCCTCCGACAGCTCCTCCCGCCCGAAGTCGAAGAACTGCGCCTCGACGTCGTACTGGAAGGGGATGTCGAGGCCGTCGATCCAGGCCATCGGCTCGTCGGCCGCGTTGTGGTGGGCGTGCCAGTTGAGGCCGGCCTGCGGCAGGAAGTCGCCGCGCCGCATGGGCACCGGATCGCGCTCGACGACCGTCCACACGCCCTCCCCCTCGACGACGAAGCGGAAGGCGTTCTGGGTGTGGCGGTGCTCGGGCGCGTTCTCGCCCGGCATCAGGTACTGGATGGCGGCCCACAGCGTCGGGGTGGCGTACGGCCGGCCGCCCAGGCTCGGGTTGGCGAGCGCGATCGCGCGCCGCTCCCCGCCCCGCCCGACCGGCACGAGGTCACCGGACCGGCCCGCCAGGTCCAGCAGCGTCCGCCACTCCCAGCGGTGCGGCTGGGCCTTCGACCGGGGATGGGGCGGCATCAGATCGCCGATCCGCGTCCACAGCGGCACCAGCAGGGCCTTCTCGAAGCCCCGGTACAGATCCTCCAGCTCCGGGGTGACGGGCGGCTGATCCGGCAGGTCCTCGGCGGTGAGCGAGACGGGCGAACCGGCGCGCGGCTCCATGTCGGTATCGGTCATACGGGAACGGTGCGCCGCCCGGCCGACCGGAGAACAGTAGATTCTGCACAGCGGAACAGGAGGTCGATCGGCGTGGCCAAGCCCATGAAGAACCCGCCCACGTACGGCGTCACCAGCGTGGATCACGCGCTGCAGCTCGCGGTGATCCTTCAGGTGGAGGGCCCGATCACGGTCTCCGAGGCGGCCGAGCGGCTCGGGGTGGCCCGGTCGACCGCCCACCGGCTGCTGTCGACGCTCGTCTACCGGGACTTCGCCGTGCAGAACGAGGACGACCGCACCTACCGCGCGGGCCCCGTCCTGGAGATCGCCGACCGGGCGCAGTCGGACGTCACGGCCCTGCGGTCCGCCGCCCTCGGCCCGCTGCGCACCCTCGTCGACACCCTCGACGAGACCGCGAACCTCACCATCCGCACCGGCCGGACCGTACGGTTCATCGCCTCGGTCGAGTGCTCGCGGGCGCTACGGGTCGGCAACCGCGAGGGCATGGTCTTCCCCGCCCACCAGGTGACCGGCGGCCTCATCGCCCTGGCCGCCCTCACCGACGACGAGCTCACCGCCCTCTACGCGCCCGCCCCGGCCGACCCCGCCGAGGAACGCCCCGACCTGCCCAAGCTGCGCGCCGAGCTCCGCGCGGTCCGGCAAAGCGGTGTGGCCCTCAACCTCGAACGGTCCGAACGCGGCGTGGTCGCCGTCGGCCGGGGCGTCACCGACGCCGACGGCCGCACCGTCGCGGCCGTCTCGGTCTCGATGCCGAGCGTCCGCCACTCACCCGGCCGCCTGAAGGAGGTCGTCACCGCGCTGACCACGGCGGCGGAGGCGATCTCCAGGGCGATCGCCGAGGCAGACCGCTGAGGCAGACCGCTGAGGCAGACCGCTGAGCGTTCGTTCGCGCGGCGGTGCCCGCGGGGGCGGGCATCACCCGCGTGCCCCCGCTAGGCGTCTGCGTCGGCACCGGTGGTCTCGTCGAAGCTGGCGAAGTACGCGGCGGCCATGTCCTCGTCGGCGTGCCCCTGCGCGGCGGCGCGGGCGAGACGGTCGGCGCCGGCGGCGGCCACGTCGAGGCGTACGCCGTGCCGCTCGCCGGCCTCGACGATGAGGCGGGCGTCCTTGGCGGCGGTGGCGACGGCGAAGGAGGCCGGGGAGAGTTTTCCGTCGAGGACGAGGGCGGACTTGGCGCGCAGATAGCCCATGTCGAGGGGGCCGCCCTCGATGATCTCGAAGAAGGACCGCGGGTCGACGTCGAGGGCCTTGGACAGGGCTAGGACCTCACCGGCCGCGTTGGTCGCGGCCAGCACCCAGCTGTTGGCCACGAGCTTGAGCCGGGTGGCGGTGCCCGCCGCGCCGTCCTCACCGGTCCAGACGGTACGGGCGCCGACGGCGTCGAAGACGGGGGTCACCGTGCCCCGCCCCTCGACCGGCCCGGCGGCCAGCACGGTCAGCTGCCCGGCCTCGGCGGGCTGCCGGGTGCCGAGGACGGGGGCGTCGTAGAAGAGCAGCCCGTGCTCACCGGCGAGCGCGGCCAGCTCAGCGACGGCCTCGACACCGGCCGTGGTGGACTGCACCCACACCGTGCCGGGGCTCAACGCGGGCGCCGCCTCACGCATCACGTCCAGGGCGGCGGCCCCGTCGTACAGCATGGTGAGCACCACATCGGCACCCCGTACGGCCTCGGCCGGACTCCCGGCGATCTCCGCACCGTCGGCGCCGAGCGGCTCGGCCTTCTCCCGGGTACGGTTCCACACCCGTACGGCGAGACCGGCACGCACGAGGCTACGGGCCATCGCGGCCCCCATGATGCCGGTACCCAGGACACTTACGGTGAGCTTGTCGGTCATGACGTCAACTTCCTGCCGCGTACAGAGCGTTGGCAGTCTCGCAGCCGGGGGAGGGCGCGGGGGCGGTACGACACCGGGTGGGGGTCACCTGACCAGCGGATCCGCGAGGACAACGACGCGATCAGCCTCGACATCGAAGCCGAGCACCGGATGGCCAAAGTCGCCCTCCGGATCCATCAGCACCGGCCTGCCCAACCGCCGCCCGATCTCCCCAAGGAAGCCGCAGAACACATCAAGTCGCTCCTGTCCCTGCAACTCCCGCAGGTCGATGTCGAAGTCGACTTCATCGGCGGCATGAAAGCGGAAGATCGCCAACACATCGGCCGTCGGCCAGACCCGCAGGTCCGGGCACTCATCATCCGCCGACCGGGACAGCACGGCCTCCGCCCGGGGCACCGGAAGCACCGACCTTCCCTCGGAGTACCGGCACTTCCAGCCCTTCTCCGCAACAAGATCGAGGACCGCCTGCCAGTCCTCCACCGAAGCATTCGGGACACGCACGTCCGGCAACGACCCCATCAGGTCCGGGTCGAAGAAGCACTTCACGTCATCCCACAGCAGGTCGGTCACCCCGCCATGCTGCCCGGCTCGCCGACCCATCGCACCCCGTTTCCCTTGACCAAAGACATAGGGGCACCCCCCCCGCATGCACGCGCGCCCACCGGGGAAGACCGGGCACGGAAGCCGGACCATGACCAGTACGACCGAGGCGACCTAGGCGACCGATACGGCGACCACGGCGAGCACGGCGACCACGGGAACTGCATAAACCGACACGGTGAAGGGTGAGGCATGACGACCACCGACGCGGCGGGACCCCCCGGCGGCCTCGACGTGCGCCCCGCCTCCGGTCACATCGGCGCCGACATCCACGGTGTCGACCTCGCCGGTCCTCTCGACGACGAGACCGTCGCCGGCATCCGCGCGGCCCTGCTCCGCTGGAAGGTCGTGTTCTTCCGGGAGCAGAAGCTGGACCACGCCGGACAGATCGCGTTCGCGCGCCGCTTCGGCGAGCCGATCCGGCCGCGTTCGAGGGGCTCGGTCTCGCCCCCCGACCACCCCGAGATCGAGACGACGGCCGACCGCCAGGAGCTGGGCCGCAAACACGGCATGGACCAGGCCGAATGGCTGGAACGCCGCCGCCACTCCACCCTCCGCGGCTGGCACGCCGACCACACCGCGCGCATCGACCCACCCGCCCTGACCCTGCTCCGCGCCGAACGCGTGCCCCCGTACGGCGGCGACACCACCTGGGCCAACCTCGCCACCGCCTACGCGCACCTGTCCGAGCCGGTACGCCGGTTCGCCGACGGGCTGCGCGCCGAGCACCGCCTCGGCGTCGGCTACCTCGCCCGCTCCGGCCCGGACCCCTACCTCCGCCACCTCCAGGACCACCAGGTCGCGTCCGTCCACCCGGTCGTGCGCGTCCACCCCGAGACGGGCGAACGCGTCCTGTACGTCAACCCGTACTACGTCGAGAACATCGTCGACGTCACCCGGGCCGAGAGCCGGCTCCTCCTGGAGATGTTCGTCGAGCAGATCACCCGCCCCGAGTACACGGTCCGCTTCCGCTGGGAGCCGGGGTCGGTGGCCCTCTGGGACAACCGCGCCACCGTCCACCTCGCCCCCAACGACACCGCCCACCTGGACTTCCCGCGCATCATGCACCGCGTCATGGTCGCCGGGGACCCGCCCGTCGGCGTCGACGGCACCCCGTCGAAGTCGCTGTGCGGGGCGCCGCTGCACGACCGGAGCGAGTGACTCGGCGGCCGGGCAACCAGGCAACCGAATCCCCCAACCGCCGTGGGAGGCGCCCGGATTCGGGTAACCGGCCCCCATGGGTGACGTACTCGTCGGAACCTGCTCCTGGACGGATCGCGCGCTGCTGGCCAGCGGCTGGTATCCGCGCGGCCATCGCGACCCCGAGCCCCGACTCCGTTACTACGCCGAGCAGTTCCCGGTGGTCGAGGTGGACTCCAGCTACTACGGCCTGCCCAGCCGCCGCAACAGCCTCCTCTGGGCCGAGCGGACACCCCCCGGATTCCGTTTCGACGTCAAGGCGTTCTCCCTGCTCACCGGCCACCCGACCCGCCCGACGGCCCTCCCCGAGGACCTACGGGAGGGCATGCGGGCGGGCATGCGGGAAAGGACCCGGGAGGGCATGCGGGCGGACGGGCGCGACGGGAACCCCGAGTTACTGGACCGGGTGTGGGAACGCTTCGCCCACGCCGTCGAACCCTTGCGGGCGGCCGGCCGACTGGGCGCGGTCCTCTTCCAGTTCCCGCCGTGGTTCACGCCGGGGCGGGAGGCGGAGCGCACGCTGGAGGAGTGCGCGGGGCGTACGGCCGGCTGGCCCGTCTCGGTCGAGTTCCGGCACCCCGCGTGGTGGCGGGGCGAACAGGCCGACCGTACGACGCGGGCACTGGCCCGGCTCGGTCTGATCGCCGTAGGGGTCGACATGGCGCGGGACCTGGGCTCCTCCCTGCCGCCCCTCGCCCCCGTCACCTCGCCCGAGCTGGCCGTCGTACGGTTCCACGGGCGCAGCCCCGCCTGGGGCACCGGCAGCAAGGAGGACCGCTTCCGGTACGCCTACTCCGAGCCCGAACTCGCCGAGTGGGCGCCCCGGTTGCGCGCAGCCGCCGAACAGGTCGACGAGCTGCACGTCCTCTTCAACAACTGCTGCGCCGACGCGGCCGTACGGGCGGCGGAGACCATGCGCCGGGTGCTCGACACGAGGTAGGCAGCCCTGCCGCCCGGCTAACCCACCCGGACCGCCTTCTCCACCGTGACCTGGTCGATCTCCGTCGTACGGACCGTGAGCTTCATCGTCCACTTGCCGGGCAGGGGGAGTTGGAGGGTGTCGGTGGCCCAGTAGCCGCCCCGGTCGGTGAGCTTGGCGTCGATGGGGCCGATCTTCTGGGCCTTGAGGGTGAAGGTGAGACGGAGTTCGGGGACGGTCGCGATGCCGTTGTCGGGGCCGAAGACCACGGCCTGGACGGAGTTCTTGCCCACGCGCCCCGGCCCGAGGTCGATCTGGACCTTGCCGTGACCGTTCGGGGTACCGACGTCGAAGGGGACGGTCGTCGAGGAGGCCGTGATGTCACCGGCCGCCCCGTTCGCCTGCTCCTTCGCGTCCGCCACCGCCCGGCCCGGAAGGGTTCCCGTCAGCACGGTGGTGATCACCAGCACGACGACCGCGACGGTGAACTCCGCGAGCACGGACCGCCGGAGCCCCTGACGCCGCAGATCGGCCGACGAGTCCTCGTCGTCGGTGTCGTCGGCTTCCACGTGACCGGAGGGGACGTCCTTCTCGCCCTCCACATCCGCGACCCGCCCCGCGGCCCCCACCCGCTCGGGAATCCGCGCCGCCGCGGCCGCAGCCGCCCGCTCGGTGGTCTTCGCGGGCTCAGCGGCCTCGGCCGCCACGGCCGCCTCCCCCGAAACCGCCCCCAACCGCCCCGTCCACCGCCGCGAGAACGCCGCCGCCACCAGCAGGAGCACCACCGCGACCAGCTTGGCGACGAGGACCTCCCCGTACGCCGTGGTGGTGACGGCGGACCAGGAGCCGAGGCCGCGCCAGGACTGGTAGACGCCGGTGACGACGAGGACGACCACCGAGGCGAAGGCCAGCCGGGAGAAACGGTTGACCACAGCGGCCGACAGGGACTTCGGCGCCCGGTACAGCACGGTGAGCAGGGCGGTCAGCCCGCCCAGCCAGACGGCCATGGCGAGCAGGTGCAGCACGGAGGAGGTCATCGCGACCGGCACCTGGATACCGGCGGAGGCGTGCTCGGCGGCGGCCCAGGTACCGGCGAGGCCGACGGAGAGCAGGGCCCCGCAGACGAGCGCGCCCTTGCCCCACACCTCCTGCCGCCGCACGCGTACGAGGAGGAACGCGGCCCCGGCGAGCAGCACCAGCCGGGCCAGCAGCGCGAGTCCCGGCCGGCTCACCATCGTGTCGCGCAGGACGGACAGGTCGAGGGCGGCCCCGAGGCCACTGCCCCGCTCGTACGGTCCGCGGAGCAGCAGCAGAACCGCCGAGGCGAGCACCAGCGCCAGCCAGCCCGCCCGCAGCAGCTTGCGCAGCGCCTCGCTCGGGCCCCCGAGCACGACCGCCAGGAAGAAGGTCACGCCGATGAGCAGCGCGAGGGCGCCGTACGCGAAGTAGCGGGTGATGTCGTAGAGGGAGGCGGTGCGCGGGTCCTCGGCGAGGTCGGCGGGGAGGACCGCGGAGGTCGCGGAGGGCTCGCCGATCGAGAAGATCAGGGCACCCGAGATGGGGTGGCTGTCGGCCGAGACCACGCGCCAGGCGATCGTGTACGTGCCGTCGTCGAGGCCGGTGGGAAGGGTGACACGTACCGTGTCGGAACGGTCGTCCGCGCGCCCCGGCTTGCCGGTCTCGACCGCGCGGTTCTCCGGGTCGACGACGCGGAGGGAGTCCTCGAGGAGGCTTACCGACTCGGTGAAGCGGAGGGTGATGTCGCGGGGAGCGGCGTCGAGGACACTTCCGTCGGCGGGGTCACTGCCCTTGAGAGCGGCGTGCGCGGACACGGTCCCCGCCCCGCCGAGGAGGAACAGGACCAGCACGGTGCCCAGCAGCACCAGGCGCTGAACCCCCCGGCCCCGGCCGCGGGGACGGCGTCCGGATCCACCGCTGGGCCCGTCACCGGTTCCGCCATGTCGCCTCGTGCCTCTGCTTCTGATGCTGTCGCCGTCCCTGTCCCTACTCCTGCTCCTGCTCCTGCCCCTGTCCTTGACTGGGTCCCTGTACCTGCCTCGGTCCACGTCGTGCTCCGGATCCACGGTCGCCGGCTCTCGGACTCCTCGTACGGGTACGCACACGGGGAACGCCGCGTTCAACGCCGGTCCCGGGCGCCTGTGTGCCGCCGGACACCCCTGGCCCCCGCCCGGCCTCGGACCTACGCCCGCCCCAGCTCCCCGATCAGGGCCGCCCGCTCCGGATACAGCCGCGCCAACTCCACGGCGTCCCCGTGCTCGTACCCCTCGAAGGTGAACCCCGGCGCCATCGTGCACCCGAACAGCGTCCAGCCCGCGCCTCCACCGTCACCGCCGTGGCCACCCCCGGCTCCATCACCATGGCCGTCGCCGAGGACCCGCGCCCCCATCCAGGTCCCCGCGGGCACGACGTACTGCACGTACTGCCCGTCGAGCACGCCCGGACCGAGGACGACGACCCGTGAGGAGCCGTCCGGGGCGAGGAGCAGCATCTGGAGGGGAGCGCCGAGGTAGAAGTGCCAGATCTCGTCGCCGGGCAGCCGGTGCAGTGCGGAGTAGTCGCCTGGTTCGGTGGTGAGCAGGGCGACGATCGCGGTCCCCTCCGGCCGCCCGTCACCCCGCTCAGGCCCCGCCCACGTCTGACGGAAACGACCGCCCTCACGCGGAATGGGCTCCAGCTCGTAGTGCGCGATGAGGTCTTCGGGAGTCACCCGCCCGAGGCTACGCCCGCCGACCACCGGCCGGAGGATGACCGGCCGCCCACCGGCCCGAGGACGACCGGCAACCCACCGGCCCGAGGACGACCAGCCGTTCACCGGTCGTCCGCCCGCCCCCGCCCCGCTCACTGCCCGCCTACCGCCCGAGGAACGGCTCCCTCCGCAGGAACGCCAACCGCGCCCGCTTCTCCGGCAGATACACATCCGGCAGATCGATCTCCGGCAGCACGACGACCGGCCCGGTCTCGAACCCCTGCCGCGCGAACCGCGCGATCGCCTTCTCGTTCCGCTCGTCCGGATCGACGACGACCCGCCGCCGGTCCAGTCCCACCAGCACGTACGACGTGAAGACCGCCAGCACCGAGGAGGACCACCCCGGCCGTCCCCCGGCCGCCCCGGCGGGCGCCAGCAGCACATGGACCCCGATGTCCCCCGGCTCGACCTCGTAGCACTCACTCACCCGGTCGGCCTCCGGCTCGTACGTCTGCAACAGCCCGACCGGCTCGCCGTCGTGCACCGCGAGATAGGCGTGGTGCGTGTCGAGCGTGCCCAGGTGCTCGTATATCTCCCGCACCCGCTCCCGCGAGAGCCCGTTCATGCCCCAGAACTCGGCCCTCGGCTCACTCACCCAGCCATGGACCACCTCGGCGTCGGCCTTCGCGTCCAACGGCAGGAGCCGCACGGTCCCGAACCCGTCGACCACCTGCTCGTGGACGGCCACGCGGCCACCGTACGGCTCAACGGTCATGGCACTGCTCCTCATTATCGTTCTGGATGCTGTTCTCGACGTCCTTGGTGAGCCGGTCCCAGTCGGTGACGACCGGTACGAGGTCTCCCTTGAGCCAGAGGGGAAGCTGGTCACGGTGGTGGGCCGAGCCGCCGACGCCGGACGCACCGAACGGCACCACCCAGAGGCTGTCCTCGCGGCGGGCCAGGTCCCAGACGTACCGGGCGGCGGGCCCGCGAGCGCTGAGGTCGGTGAGGCCGGGGACGGCGGACGTGCAGAGCACGCAGTCGTGGTCACCGGCCAGCCCGGGCTCGTCGTAGGGGGCGTTCGGGCCGGCGTCCGGGAGCGCGCGCCACGGCACGAGCCGGTGGTGGTCGCCCCAGCGCGCGGACTCGGCCCCGGCGACCTCCTCCAGCGCCTCGCGCACGAGCGCCGGCCGGTCGATCCCGTACAACTCCTCCGCCCTGAGGAGATGTTCGAGCGCGAAGCCGACCCGGACGGTGAGCGAGAGCCACGGCCGGAAGACCTCGGGGTACGCCGGCGGTACGGCCAGCGCCGCGAAGGCGGGCTGCGCCGCGAGCCGCCGTACGACGGCCCCGCGCAACGCCGCGTACGCCGCCGCGTCGGCACTGTCGGCGTCCATCCGCCGATCCCAGCGCACCAGCCGGCGCCGAAGCCCGGCCGCGGCCGGGGTGAGGGGGGCCGGTCCGTCGGCAGGCCTCCCCTCGGGGCGATCGTCGCCCCCGCGGTCGCCGGCGAGGGCGGACACATGGTCCAACAGGGCCCCGGCGGAGGCGAGATGGGTGTCCATGTGGATCGTGGGCATGTCCGGGGCCGACCACATCCGCTTCTCGTCCAGCATCGCGCGGATGCGTGCCGCCCGGTGCGGCGGGGCGAACTCCACACCCAACGGGGTCGCTGCACCACGTTGGTTGGCCATCACGGCGACGCCGTCCTCGACCGTCCCGTACGGCGTCTCGTGCCACCCCTCCCACGCGTGCCCCGGCTCCCAGGCGGCGACGATCCGCGTCCGGTTGTCCCGGCTCCGCACCGGCACCCGCCCCGCCACCCGGTGCAGCACCCCGCCCCGCGTGTCCGCGGCCTGCACGACGTTCACGGGCTCGGCCCACCGATCGAACGCCCGGTCCACATCGGCGACTTCACGGGCCCGGAGGAGGGGAAGCAGCGCGCTGAGCCCGAGATCCTCCGTGACACGAGGCGGATAGCGGAGGCTGATGGGCCCGACGGCGTCGGAGTCGGAGTCGGGGTCGGCACCGCGGTGGGCGTCGGCGCCCGGGTCGAGGCCGGGGTCGGCGTGGGGATCCGATCCCCCGATGACGACGGGACCCCGCGCGGTCTCGATCACCTCCACCTCGACGGGCTCCCCACCCGCGACCTCGATGACCTCCACATGCCGGTGCGCGACCCGCCACTGCCCGTCCGGATCGAGCGCCTCGACGACGCCCCCTCGCCCCTGCCCAGGCCCGCCCTCGTGTGCTCCCCCGTCACCCTCATCACCCTCGTCACCTTTGCGGCGGAAACGCAGCCGCTCCCGGTAAAGGTCCTGGTAGTCGGCCATGGCGTTGGTGATCGCCCAGGCCACGTCGCCCGTGTGTCCGAAGTGGGCGATGCCGGGCATGCCCGGGACGGCGAGGCCGACGACGTCGAACTCGGGGCAGGAGAGGTGGATCTGCTGATAGACACCGGGTTCCTCGATGAACCGGTGCGGATCACCGGCGATGACGGCCTGCCCGGTGGTCGTACGGGACCCGTCGACGAGCCAGCCGTTGCTGCCGGTGGTGGCGGGCCCGTCGGTGGCGAAGAGCCCGACCGCGTCGGCGCCGAGATGCCGGACGGCCTCCTCGCGCCAGAGCTTGGCGGGGAACCCGGCGAACAGGATGTGCGTGGCGAGCCAGACGCCGAGCGGATGCCAGGCCTCCCAACGCCCGGGCACGAGCCCGACCCGCTCGAACTCGGGCGCGCGCCGGCCGCCCTCGACGAGCCCTTCGTTCACGCCCTCGACGTACGCGCGGACCCAGTCGGCGGTCTCCGGATCCGTACTCTCCAGACGGGCGAAGCATCTTCGGGCCGTGTCGTCGAGGCGGGCACGTCTCGCGAACCGGTCCCAGGGGAGGGCGTCCACGCCGAGGAAGGCGGCCGAGGTGCCCTGGGCACGGTGGCGTTCGACCTCCAGCTGCCAGGCACGGTCGAGGGCGGTGACCCGGCCCTGCGCGCGGGCGAGTGCGCGGGCGTCGGCTGCGCGGAGGTGAGGAATACCCCAGGCGTCACGATATGTCCCGCATGTTCCGCATGCCACGTGGCTCAAAATGGCTCCCTGATCGCACCCTCGCGTACCGCCGATGTCCCGCATCCCCGCACCCCGCCTGTGATTTAGGTTAGCCTCACCTAAGCAATCCGTGATCAAAGCGTACGTGAAGGGTGCAGAAGCCATGAGGCAGGGGCACGGCTGGGAAGGAGCGGTCCTCAAACTGCTCCGTGCGAAGGACTTCGTGTTCACGGTCACGGGTGCGGAACAAGTCACCGAGCACTACCGCCGGGTCCACCTCACCGACGGCGGCATGCTCGCGGCGACCGGGGTCCACCCGACGATGTGGGTACGCCTCTGGTTCCAGGCCGCCGGCAAGCCGCACCAGCGGGCGTACACCCTCGTCGGCCCCGACCCGGCCGCCGGGACCTTCAGTCTGGAGTTCGCCCTCCACGACGGCCACGCCAGCGACTGGGCCCGCGCCGCGAAGCCCGGCGACACCATCGAGGCCACGGTCCACGGCACGGCCTTCACCGCCCCGGACCCGACCCCGACCCACCTCCTCGCGATAGGTGACCCCGCGTCCCTCCCCGCCATCAACTCCCTCCTCCATGCCTTCCCCTCGTCCCCGGCAACGCTCTGGTTCGAGACGCCGGGGGAGACGGCGGCAGGGGCCGAGGCCGGTCCCGGCGAGGAACCCAAAGCGCCGGCGGGGGCCGAAGCCGATGGAGCGGGCGGGCTGCCCCTGCACCTCGATCCCACCCGTCACGACTTCCGCCCGGTCCCCCGTCAGGACGCCGGTGCCCGTCTCCTCGCCCAGGTGAAGACCGACGCCCCCGCCCTCCTCGAGAACACCCCCGACCCCTACGTCTGGATAGCCTGCGACACCGTGACGACCCGTTCCCTGTCGGCGTACTTCCGCAAGGAACTGGGCCTGCCGAAGCAACGGATGCACGCGCTGGGCTATTGGCGCCCGTAGCCGCGACCGCCAGCGCTGGCCCCAGCCCACGGGTCCCCCAGCACGCGTGAGCCGCACGGCGGCCAAGCGGCGCTTCTTCGCCAACCCGCGCCGGGGTGACACCGAGCCCCAGCGCTGACCCGTCACCCATGGCCGGCCGACCGAGCGGCCGGGCTGCGCCACACCTCCCGGCGCGCGATCATCGGGGGATGGACGTCACCCTGCACCTCGCCCAGGACCCCGAGGCGGACGAGCTTCTCGGCCGCAGCCCGCTCGCCGCACTGGTCGGCATGCTGCTGGACCAGCAAGTGCCGATGGAGTGGGCATTCAAAGGCCCCTGGACCATCGCCCAACGGCTGGGCGCGGACGACCTGGACGCCCAGGAGATCGCCGCGATGGACCCGGAGTCCTTCGCGGCGCTGCTCTCCGCCAAGCCGGCGGTGCACCGTTACCCGGGCTCCATGGCCAAGCGGATCCAGCAGCTGTGCCAGTACCTCGTCGACCGTTACGACGGTGACGCGAGTGGGGTCTGGCGGGACGCGACGACCGGCAAGGAGCTGCTCTCCCGCCTGGAGTCCCTCCCCGGCTTCGGCCACCAGAAGGCCCAGATCTTCCTGGCCCTCCTGGGCAAACAGCTCAAGGTCCAGCCCACCGGATGGCGCGAGGCCGCCGGTTCCTACGGCGATCCCGGCTCCTTCCGCTCCGTGGCCGACATCAAGGGCCCCGACTCCCTCGCCAAGGTCCGCGCCCACAAACAAGAAATGAAGGCCGCCGCCAAAGCCGCGAAGGCCGCGAAGGCCTCCGGCAAGTAACCGCCGAAGAGCCCCGCGCCCCGAAAGTGGCGCGGGGAACTACGCGACGAGCCCCTCCGCGCCGAGGCCCTGCGAACAGCCGTCGCCCCCCAAGAGAACTCCCGGCAACCCGCCGAAGGCCACCCGCCGACATCACGGGCCCCCTCCCGGAGAAGCCGCGACCAGCCCCGTGGCGTACACGCGGGGAACACGCGGGGAACACTCGGAGAGCCCGCAAGCCCCCGACCGAGCCCCCACAACACCCACCGAACCTCCACAGAATTACCGCTTCGCCCCGCTTTGCCCCACCTTTTCCGGGGTCGCACTCCGTCGCCATGGCTGCGCCCGGAACGTCTCGACCGGTAGGCTTTCCGTGTGATCTTCAAGCGCATCGGAAACGGCCGGCCGTACCCCGACCACGGCCGGGAAAGCACCCGGCAGTGGGCGGACGTCGCGCCGCGCCCGGTCCGCCTCGATCAGCTCGTGACGACCAAGGGGCAGCTGGACCTGGAAACCCTCCTCGCCGAGGACTCCACCTTCTACGGCGACCTCTTCGCGCACGTGGTGAAGTGGCAGGGCGATCTGTACCTGGAGGACGGCCTCCACCGCGCCGTCCGCGCGGCCCTCCAGCAACGCCAGGTGCTCCACGCCCGCGTCCTCGAACTGGACTAGCCCCGCCGGTTGGCCCTTTCGGGTTGGACTGCAGCGCGGTGAATGATCATCTAGTAGGCATCATCGCCCAACGGCACTACGCTGCGCTCATGAGCATGCTGACTCCTCCCGGCATGGGCGGCCAGTACCGGATCACGGGGGACAAGTACCCGCGGCTGCGACGACCCAAGAGGCGCCGCAGGCTCGTGCTCGCGATCGTCGCGTCCGCGACCGCGCTGGGTCTCGTCGGCTGGGGGACCCTGCAGCTCATCGACGTCTTCACCGGCGACAACGACCAGGCGGCCGCCGCCAGCCCCAAGGCGGACTGCGCGACCCGCGTGAGCCCTTCCCCGTCGGCGGGCGGATCGTCCGGAATGACGGGGACGTCAAAGACGCCGGGGAAGCCGGGGAAATCGGGGCAGCCGGGCGCGTCCGCGAGGGACCTCCCCGCGCCCGCCAAGATCACCGTCAACGTCCTCAACGCCACGCCCCGCGCCGGCCTCGCCAAGGACACGGCGGACGAGCTGAAGAAGCGCGGCTTCCGAATCGGGAACGTGGGCAACGCGACCGAGGAGTACGACAAGAAGGTCAAGGGCGCCGCGATACTGCTCGGCGCGAAGGCCGCCGAGGGCGCGGCGCTGGCCGTCCTCAACACCCAGCTCACCGGTGCCCAGCTGAAGACCGACGGCCGCGCGAAGGCCACCGAGGTCGACCTCGTCATCGGCACCGGCTTCAAGTCCCTCAGCAAGCAGAAGGACGCCGACAAGGCCCTGGCCGCCCTGACCAGTCCCGAGCCGACGCCCACCAGCACGAAGTCCTGCTGAACCGCGCCCTGGGCTACTCGGCGGCGCCGTACAACCGGTCGCCCGCGTCTCCCAGGCCCGGCACGATGTAGCCGAGCTCGTTGAGGCGCTCGTCGACGGCGGCGGTCACGACCGTCACCGGGGCGCCCGCCAGCTCGCGCTCCATGATCTCCACGCCTTCGGGGGCGGCGAGGAGCACCACGGCGGTCACGTCGTCGGCACCGCGGGCGATCAGCTCACGGATCGCGGCGACGAGGGTGCCGCCGGTGGCGAGCATGGGGTCGAGGACGTACACCTGGCGGCCGGAGAGGTCCTCGGGCATGCGGGTGGCGTACGTGGAGGCCTGGAGCGTCTCCTCGTTGCGGATCATGCCCAGGAAGCCCACCTCGGCGGTCGGCAGCAGCCGGACCATGCCGTCGAGCATGCCGAGGCCGGCCCGCAGGATCGGCACGACCAGCGGGCGCGGGCGGGCGAGCTTGACGCCCGTGGTCGGGGCGACCGGCGTCTCGATGTCGACCTGCTCCGTGCGCACGTCACGGGTGGCCTCGTAGGCGAGCAGGGTGACCAGCTCGTCGGCGAGACGGCGGAAGGTCGGGGAGTCGGTGCGGCGGTCGCGCAGCGTGGTGAGCTTGTGAGCGACCAGGGGGTGGTCGACGACATGGAGACGCATGCCCCCACATTAACCGGGGCTCCAGACGCGAGCGCCCCGTCCCCGCATCACCCGACCGATGGCATCAAATCCCCCGTCAGGGGGAAAGTGGGATGAACGTAGCCGACCCGATGAGCCGACACCGCACGGTGGTGAGCCCATGCCGAACACGAACAACGGTCCCCCACGCCAACGGAACCCCACCAGGCGAACCAACCAGAACCACACTGCCGACCAGCGGCAGGGGACCGAACGGGGACACATGACCAACGGGTCGAGCCAGCCGACCGGTGCGACAGCGAGGACCGCCGACAGGCCGCCACGAACGACTGACGGTGCGCGGCAGCCGACCGGCGGGACCGCAAGGACCGCCGACAGGCCAGCACGGACGACAGACGGGGCGCGGCAGCCGACCGGCGGGACCGCACGGGCCACCGACAGGCCAGCACGGCGGGCAGACGGGCCAGAGCAGACGGCGGGCCGGACGGCCCGAACACCCGGCAGGGCGACACAGGCGACTGTCCGAGCGGAGCGGAGCGCCGACGAGGCGGCACGAGCAGACGGTCGCGCAGCGCAGACGGACGGCACCGAGGCGACACGAACCCGCAGCCGCGCAACGCAAACGGACGGCACCGAGGCCACACGAACCCGCAGCCGCGCAACGCAAACGGACGGCACCGAGGCCACACGAACCCGCAGCCGCGCAACGCAGACAGACGCCGGCAAGGCGACACGAGCAGACGGTCGCGCAGCGCAGACGGACGCCGGCGGGGCCACACCGAGCGCCGGTAGGGCCGCCCAGACAGCCGACGGCCGGGCAACACCGAACGCCGGTGCAGCCGCGCAGGCGACCGGCGAGGCGCCGGGGCCGGAGGCCGAGGAGAGCGACGCGGCGCGTCGGCGACGGCGGGCTCAGTTCCTGCGGGAGCGGACGGAGGCGCGGGAGTTGCGTGACCGGGTCCAGCCACGCCGCGCCAAGGCCGCCCGCCTGCGCCACGCCATGCGCATGCGCACGTTCCGCTGGTGATTTCGGGGGGCCCGGTCCCGCCCCCGGCTCAAACCGCACCTGCCCAGCGCAGATCCCCCTCCCCCCTTTTACCGCCCCGGTACTTCCCCGTCCCACCACCTCCCCCGCCCCCTCCCCTGGACCTCTCTTGCCGTGCTCTCGGGGTACGCGTCGGGCATTCACGGGGTGGCCGTGCATATGCGGCCAGGATCTCCGCGTACGATCCGCTGGTGGCGGCAACAGGTGTGCAGGTGAACGGCGGCCCCACCGGCGATCAAAAGAGCCGGACACAGGGAGCCGAAGACATCCCCTGGGCGCTCTGTTTCTGCCACGATTCCGAGTGGGTGGGGCTCGGACCGCAAACCTCCCCACCCGCAACCTCCGCCGGGGGGACCCCCAACCGGCACACCTATGACCAGTGGGAGAGTCACGGTGTACTTCGCCGCACTGCTCGCGCGCACCGAAGACGGGTGGGAAGCGAGCGACACAGAGCTCGACGATGTGGAAACCCTGTCGGATCTGGCCGACCTGGCCCGTGAAGCCTCGCCCGACGACGACACGGTGCTGGTGCTCATCGAGCAGGAGGACGCGTGGTTCGGCGTCGTCCGTATCGATGGCGAGGACGACCCTCGTATCTACGTCTCGGACGCCGCCGCCGCTGCCCGCAGCAGCTACGGCGAGATCCTGCTCACCGACGAGCTGCTCGGAAGGGAGCCCGGCGACGACGACCCCGACCTGGACGCCCTCGACCTCGACGGCACGGAGGACGGTGAGCCGGACGACGAGGATGACGACACGGCCGCCGAAGCCGTGCCGCACAGCCCGGTCGGCGACACCGAGATCCTCGACGACCTGGGCGTGAGCGAGAAGGAGCTGCGCGCCCTCGACGCCGACGACGCCCTCAGCTCGATCGCCGAGGCCCTCGGAGCCTCGGAGGTCCTGGAGACGGTCCGCTGACCGTGGAACCATCGGCTACGTTCCCCGGGTGACCGAAGCAACCGACGCAGAGGCACCGGGCCCCGATCCGGTACGCGACCGCTGGCGGCCCGCGATGCGGCTCGCCCTGGCCGAGGCCGGGCGGGCCGCCGAGGGCGGTGACGTCCCGGTCGGCGCGGTCGTCCTGTCCCCGGACGGCACGACCGTACTGGCCACCGGGCACAACGAACGCGAGGCGACCGGCGACCCGACCGCCCACGCGGAGGTGCTCGCCGTCCGCCGGGCCGCCGCCGCACTCGGCGCGTGGCGGCTGACCGGCTGCACCCTGGTCGTCACCCTCGAACCCTGCACGATGTGCGCGGGCGCACTCGTGCAGTCCCGGGTCGACCGGGTCGTCTACGGCGCCCGCGACGAGAAGGCCGGCGCCACCGGCTCCCTCTGGGACGTCGTACGCGACCGCCGCCTCAACCACCGCCCCGAAGTCGTCGAGGGCGTCCTCGCCGACGACTGCGCGAGGCTCCTCACCGACTTCTTCCGCACCCGTTGAGACCCCGGCAATACCGATTTCAAAGCACGCCCCACCTTGCTGTAAGGTCTCCCTCGGTAGCGTGTCCGAGCGGCCGAAGGAGCTCGCCTCGAAAGCGAGTGTGGCGCAAGTCACCGAGGGTTCAAATCCCTCCGCTACCGCAGGTAGACGAAGGGCCCGGTCCTGTGGACCGGGCCCTTCGTGCTGCTCCGTCTCAGTTTCCGTCTCAGTTGCGCCGAGCAGGAGAGCATCCCTGCATGCCGCCCCTCCCACCGATCACGGGCCCTCGCTGGTTGTCCGGCTTGTCGCCACGCAGTGAGACCGTCCAGCCACGCCCACCCCTGTTAAGTCCACCATCAGTTGCAACCTGGCCTCCACCGGGTCCGGTTACGTCCTGTGACCCATGAGCGGTCGAGTGGCAACCGTGACGCAATCGCGTGACGATTGACAAGTACAGGAAGGATGTCCATCAAGGCGGGAGAGCAGCATGACCGAGGAAGAGGAGCTGCTCTATCTGAATCGCGAGCGGGAAATCGCCGCGTACGAGCAAGGCTGGTGGGATGAAGACGCCCGCACGCAAAGGATGTGCGACATCATTCCAGACCTCCGCGCCGAACTCCTAGCAATCGCCGCTCAAAGTCCCCCTGTCGAGACGAAACACGTTTACAAGCGAGATGGAACCTGGCACTCGGACAGGCTTGGTGAGCAAGCATCAGCTTCAACTTTCATTCCCGCTCCCAAAGACCGGAAGACGCCTCGAAGCGTCTTTATACTGTCTGGAATCCCTGGAGCCGGAAAGACATCCCGCCTTATCCCACTCGCCGTCAGATACAAGGACACATACGGAACTTCGGGGGAAGACCTTGTGGTCCTGTGTGCCGACGAGGTACGCGTCCGGTTGCCCGAGTATGCCGAGGGTCTGGGCTCAATGGTGGTTCACCAGGAGGCATGCGACATCACTTACGAGAGTGACCATCCTCGCGCTATGAATGGCACAGCAGATGTCGTGATCGATGGCATCGGCCGCCCAGTTCACATGTCTGACTACGTGAAGGATTGGTCTGCATCCGGTTGGACGGTCCACATACTGGTCGCACGCTGCACAGCATCGGTCGCTATCCAGCGCATGAAGCAGCGCGCCATCGAGACCGGACGTAGCGTTCCAGAAGGAGTCATAGAATCCGCCGCTGCCGATATCGCGGAGGTAGAAAGAGCACTCCAGGGCGGCACCTGGGGCGTATCCTCCTGGATCATTGTAGATACAAGCAGTGACGGCGCCCTCACGACGGTTGACAGAACCAACGACTGGGCATTCGAATAGTGATCCTTCGGTGGGGCATAGGGCACGGCACGGAGCTGTTGAACCCACTAGAGGAGAATCGAGAGGAGGCGGCGGATGTTGCCCGAGAGCCTGGTCAAGGCGGAAATCAAGCTGCGTGAGGCCGAAGATGATCTCGCCGCTGCTCTTGCGCATGGCACCACGGCCGAGAAGGAGACTGCGCGCGAGGCCTGGCGCGGCGCGCTGCTTGAGAAGCGACACGAGGTTGAGGCCGCATGGCGGGCACGATCTGCCCAGACTGCCGGAGCGCAGTCGCAAAGCCTCTGACTTTCGGCATGGCACAAACAGCCCACCCTAGGGCCCCTCCCGTAGACACAGGAGGGGCCCTAGTGCACGGTGAAATCTACCGTTCCATGAGTGCTAGCACCTAAGCGCTAGCGTCCCGATCCGCCGGTCCCCCGTCATACTTCCAGATCAATCCGTCGACCTGTCGTGCAACGTCGCTGCGGACGGAGTCGACCATGTGTTGGTACCGCGCGGCCATGGCCGTGGTGGACCAGCCCATGAGCCCCATGACGGCCCGTTCGGAGACTCCGAGGATCAGCAGGACCGTGGCGGCGGTGTGCCGAGCGTCATGCAGCCGGCCGTCTCGGACCTTGGCGCCGTCAAGCAACTCCTTCCAGTCGTCGTAGTCCGTCCGGGGTGATGTGCCCCGCCCGATCGGCGTAGCGAAGAGCCACCCTTCGTCCGTCCATTCGGCGCCAGCCGCCGCGCGTTCGGCCTGCTGCTTTGCCTGGTGGGTGCGCAGGAGGTCTACGAGCTGGGAGGGCAATCCCACGGCTCGCCGTCCGGCACGGGACTTCGTATCGGCTGTCTCCGGGTTGGTCCGCTGACGCTGCGGGCAGTAGCCAGCCTTCCTGCCGCAGGTGTCCCCGCACCCGTGGGCGTAGCGCGGCCGACGGCGGCTCCGCCGAACCATGAGGACCCCTCGGTCAAGGTCCACGTCCGACCACTTGAGCCCGAGTGCTTCACCCTGGCGGAGCCCGAGGGCGAGCGCCACGGCCCACCGTGCGGAGTTCCGACGGTCGTCAGCCGCGCGCAACAGCCGCTGAACCTCTTCGACGGTGTAGGGCTCGACTTCCTCTTCCCGGACGCGGGGGGCCTTGGCCAGTTGGACGGGGTTCCGCCCCAGGTGGCCACGGCGTACCGCTTCGTTCAGCGCGGTGCGGAAGGTGCGGTGAATCTGATGGATCGTTCCGGCCTTACGACCGTCGACCAACATGTTCCCGTAGAAGCGCTCGATGTGCTCCGGCCGGAGCTTGTCCAGCCGGTGAGAACCGAGCGCGGGAATCAGGTGCTTCCGGACGGCGACGCCGTAGCCGACCATGGTGTTCTCATTCACCGCGAGCGGCGCGATGGTGTCGACCCAGTGGGTCAGCCACGTCTTGACCGTCCACGGCTTGCCCGGCTTGGCGAGGGTCTTGGCCTCGCGCTGCTTCTCCAGCTCACGGACGGCCGCCGTCACTTCGGCGCGCGTCTTGCGTTCGACGTGGCGCCGGTCGGGGCGACCGTCGTCGCGTACACCGACGGTCACTCGTCCGTGCCATTTCCCGTCGGTGCCCAGGTAGATGGAGGATCGGCCGTTGGGCTGGCGGGTGCGCTTCTTCTCTTCTGCCATGCGTACTCCTCAGGCGGCCTGGACGGCGGTGATGGTGGCGGTGTGGTGCTGCCGCTTCCGGCGGCGGGTGACGAACTCCGGAACGGCGTCGGCGGGGACCCTGCGGAGGTGGCCGACGGTGATGGACTCCAGCTCTCCGGAGCGCACGAGCGCGAAGCATGTGGTCCGGCCGATCTGGAGGCGGCGGGCAGCCTCTTCGACGGTCAGCAGTACGAGGGTGGGGTCGATGGCTTCGGCGAGTCGGGCCGTGTCCATGCGGTGGCTCTCCTTCGTCACATGACGGCGGGGGCTTGGCCCCCTTCTCAGGAGTCCGCTACATCCGCTACATCCGCTACATCGCAGGTCAGCGGGGGTGTTTGGTGTAGCGGATGGCAGCGATGTAGCGGCTACGGCAGGCAGGCGGGTGCGGGGCCGTAGCCGCTACATCGGGGGTTTGCCGCTACGGGTTCAGGTGCTTTGACCTGGGGTGTAGCGGCTGTAGCGGATGTAGCGCTTCTCAGGGGCGGGGCGGGGGCGGGCAGTAGCGAGCCCACGCGTCGGTGAGGTCGTCGGCGTAGAAGCCCTTGAGGATGCCGCCGCTGGTTCGGATGTTGCGGGAGGCGATGGGTTCGTTGTCCGCCGTCATGTACTCGCTGAGCATCTTGGACAGGCGCCGGTTGTCGAGCGGCCGGCCGCCCAGGTCGGCCCACGGAGCGTCGTCAAGGGCGTTGAGCCGGTCGAGGATGGCGACGGTCGGCAAGCGGTCGATGCCAATGAGGACGTGGTCGCGCAGATCGGTCAGCAGGCGGATACCGATGCTGCCTTTGTCGTTGGCCTGCGAGGCTTTGACCAGGGTCACGCAGGCTTCCCGCGCGCGGCGCGGCCAGTCGCCCCCGACGACGTCGGCGACGGCGAGCAGGGGTTCCCACACGTCCGCCGGGCGGTCGGTGACCCCGTCGGGCATCTCCGGCCACACCCCCATGACGAACCCGCTTGCGTGTTCGGCCCACTGCGCGAGGCGGTCGCGCAGCTCGTTGCCCTCCGGCTCGTGCAGCCCTGCGCGGAACGGTTCGACGTGCTCGTTCCTGGCGCGGCGGCGCATACGGATGATGACCGAGCGGGTCAGGATCGTGTCGGGCAGCGAGCCGAGTCCGGCGACCGCGACGCCGGCGTAGGAGGGGAACGGGGTGACGGTCTGCTGGTCGCCCACGCACCGGTAGGTGACGCCCTTGCGGCGGTGGCCGGCGTTGAGGAACCCGCGCAGTTCCTCGTTGTCCCCCGCCTTGGGGCCGAAGACGGTGTCGATCTCGTCGAAGAGGATCGTAGGCCGTCCCTCGTTGCCCGACACCGACCGGAAGAGCGCGGCGGCGGACGCGTTGACGGCGACCATGGGGCGCGGCACGAGCGTTTCGACGACTTCCAGCGCGCGGGACTTACCGGACCCCGGCTCGGGGGACAGGAACGCCAGACGCGGGGTGGAGTCAAAGCAGTCGATCAGGTGGGCGTGCGCGTCCCACAGCGCGACCGCGACGTAGGCGGCCTCGGTGGGGAAGACGTTGAACCGACGGTGGAAGGCTTCGACCTCGTTGAGCAGGGCCGCGCCGTCGATGGTGTCCGTCATGCTGCGGTCCTCCCTTCCTGGGGGTTGCGGAGCGGGCAGGTGTCGCGGTGGGCGGTGTGGTCGGTGATCAGGGCGAGCACGCGGCGGTGGCCGACGGCGCTGCGGTCCCACCCGCACAAGCACTTCGAGGTGGCGGTGGGCGTGGCGCCACGTGGTGTGACGATGTGCAGCCATGCGACGGGGTACCGGCCGTCTCCGGCCTGCGGGTCAGGGCGAAGGGCAGAAGGGGCGCCCTTGCGGGCGGCGCCTTTCGGCTCGCCCACGGCCGTCTGCGGCGCGGCTGGTTCGGCGGCACGCGGGCCGGTCGTGGTGGGGGTGAGGCTCTTCAGAGGGGGGCGGGGGCGGGCGGTCATGCGGCGTTCCGTCCGCGCTGGTTGCGGGCGATGGACCAGTCCAGAGCGCTGCGCAGGGTGGAGCGGCACTCGGCGGCGGTGAGTCCGGCCCGCTCGCCTGCCTCCTGAAGAGCCTGCTCAACCCCCTGCCGGGGGAGGTCGCCCCACGCGACGAAACGCCCGAGGGCGCGCGCCGCACGGAACAACTTCGCTTCCCGCTCGCCGACTTGGGCCCCGGCGACGTTCCGCGTCTCGCTGTCGAGTGCTACATCCGCATATCGACTGGATTGCGCCGCTACGGGCCCTGAGGGGGCCTGTACGGGCTTGGGGGCCGGTCGCAGGATGCTCAGCAGCCAAAGAGGCAGAGGGGCCGCCACGGGGCCGTACAGGAGTTCGTACGTTCCGGCGGGGGTGGTGCTGCCCGCCGCGACGACGTAGCCGCCCCTCGCGCGGGTGTCGACCAACGCGCCGATGGTGCCAGCCGTGTTGGTCAGCCGCACCCCGGTGGGGGCGGTGAAGTACAGGTGCTGTCCGCCGCTCGCGGTCCGCGTCCGGTAGGTGGTGGGGACGGGGTGGCCGGCGCGCTCACAGAGCGCTGCGAAGGTCGTCGCGCCGCATGGCGCGTCCGCCCTGCCCTTGTTGTCTTTGGGCATGTCGAGGTCGACGACGACCAGCCCGGACGGGCCGGTGGCGATACCGACGTTGTACGGGCCCCGCGACCAGGTGGCGCGGATCAGGGCGGGGTCGGTGGTTGCGCGCTGCTCCCACTTCCGGTGGCCGGCCGCGCACGGGCCGGTGCCGGGGCACGAAGCCTCCCCGTGCAGGGCGGGGCGCTTGGTGCCGGGGCGCAGCGGGAACACGTGCCAACCGCGCTCGGCAGCGTCCAGGGCCGCGCGGAGCAGCGCGGACCGGGGGTCGTGAGTCATGCTGGATGTCCTCCAGTTCGTATGAGCGTGCTGGGTGACAAGGGCGGCCCCGGTTCTTTGGCGAGATGGGGGCCGCCCTTGGCGTAGCTAGAAGGGCGGTTCGTCGCTGTATCCGCCGGGGCCCCACGGGTCACGCCCGTTGTGGCGCCGGTGCAGCCACCGGGGCCGGTGCGGAAGGGGGAGCAGGACCATGCGCCACTCGGTCCAGCAGGGGCAGGGCTCCCACTCGGTGCCCTCGTACTCGCCGTCGTAGTGGTTGCCGTAGTCGTGCGGGATGCCGCCCACGCCGTCACAGTCGCGGCAGTCCGGGCGGGGCGTGTCGGTGAGGATGAGCGCGTTGCGGGGCAGCGCGGTGCGCTGGATACGCAGTCGGATCACGGGTGTTGGCTCCTGTCAGCCGTAGAACTTGTTGCGCTTGATGACGGCCTTGCGGATGTTGACCGTGGTCCCGCTTTTGTCGCCGCTCGCGCTGAACACCTGGACGGCGATCCAGCCGCCGAAGACGACGGCGGCAAGGATGACGAGCTGGGTGACCAGAGCGGTCAGGGCAGTGATGAACGTGGTGAGGAGGAGCAGTCCGCCGCACACGGCGAGGAACCCGACGCCCCCGAGCGCGACGTTCACGGCCGCGCGGGAGACGGCTGGCTTGGCCGTGACCGGTTCGGGCTTGGCGGGCTCGATGGCGTAGCCGGTGATGATCCGGCCGTCGGGCAGGACGATGCTCGCCACGGTCGGGATGGTGCCCGGCTGGACGGGCACCACCGGCGCCGGCGTGACAGTGGCGGGGGTGATGGGGGTGGGGTGGTGGACTTCCACGGCCCGCCCGGTAGGCGGGTGGTGGCCGTTCTCGGGGTACATGCGGAATCCCTTCCGGCAGTAGGCCAGGGAGGCGGAGACACCCCCTTGGGGGAGGCTCCTGGAGGGGGTTCAGGCGGTGCTGACCTGCGGCCCTCCCTGCCTCCCTGACTGATCATTCGTGCAGGTCAAGTGCAGGGAGGCGGGTCAGGGAGGGAGTCAGGGAGTTCTCCCTGCCTCCCTGACCCGACCGGGGTGCGCTCCCTGTCATTCGGCGGCGGAAGCGGAACCCGTCTCGTCGTGGTTGGCGAGGGCGCGGGCGAGGCGGTCGCGGCCGACAACCATGCGGCCGTCGGACTTGTACGGCTCCGCGCCGGTGCCGTCCAGGACGCGCTTGAGGTCGATGAACGACCAGCCGCCGTAGGCGTCCGCGTTCAACGTGGCGAGCCGCTTGAGGACGTCCTGAGTCAGAACGCGGGAGGCGTCGCCGACGACGGTGGCGATGTCGGCGAGGGGGTCGCGGTCCTCGCCCCGCTCGATGGCGTGCAGGGTGGTGACGCCGTCGCGCAGCGCCTTGGCGCGGTCGGTGATGGCTTCGGCGCCGTCGTCGTCGATGTAGTGCGTGCGCACCGTGATGGAGGACTGTCCGGCCGGGACGGTGATGCCGTCGGAGGCGACGACCAAGGTTCCCCGGTCCAGGCCCGGACGCAGCAGGTTCGGTGCGGCGCCGCCGTCGACGGCCTTGTCCCCGAGTGCCATGCGGGCCTGCGATTCGGTGCCCAGGGCGAGGGACGCGCGGGTGTGGGCGCCCTCGCGGACCAGCTTGGGCAGGTTCTCGTTGGTCGGGTCCTGGGTGCCCTGCCACATCAGCACGTTCACCGCACGGCCCTGGTTGTGGATCTTCCGGACCGCCATGAAGTACCGCGAGTTGGCCTTGGACCCGCCGTAGGGGCGCTTGTCCTCGTCCTTGGCCGGGCACATGAACGCCACCTGTGCCTCGTCGACCAGCACGATCAGCGGCGGGAACACGGTGCCGGGCGGGGCCTGGATACGGCGGTTCATCTCGTCCACCGCGCCCTCGACCATCTCGGTCACCTGGATCACGTGCTCGTCCGTCGGACCCTGGATCAGGGTGGTGGCGAGCCCGTCGAACATGGCCCAGTCGCCCACGCCCTTGAGGTCGCCCATGAGGAACTGCACCGACTTGTCCAGCGAGAGCCACAGGGCCAGGGAGCGCAGGGCCACGGTCTTGCCCTGGTTCGACAGACCGGTGATGAGCAGGTGGCGCTGGTACAGGCTCAGGCTCGCGGCGTCGCCACGCAGGTCCTGCCCCCACGGCGCCTTGCCCTTGGTGTAGTCGGCGGTCATCGTCTCGTCCGTGACCAGCGGGGACGGACCGATCGGCTCGTCCAACGCACCCGAGTCGGCCACCCACAGCCGCACCGTACGGGCGGCGGTCGGGATGGTGATGAACACTTCGTGCTCGTGCCGGGTCAGGTTCTCAGCGAGCTTGCGGCGCCGGTTCTGCACCTCGTTCGTCGACACCCCCGACGGCAGGGTGACGTCGACCTCGATGCCGCATCCGGCGATCCGGATCGGACCGAGCATGGACGCGCCGGCGTCCCCCATCTCCTTGATGGCGTTGCGCAGCGCCGGAACCCCCAGGTCCCGCAGCGCCTTGACCACGATGGACGGGGTGATCGGCTCACCCTCGCCCGAGCGGACGTTGGCGGGAAGCGCCCACTGGGGTGCGGCCTGCTGCTTGCTGCCGACGGCCCACAGGGCGAGCAGGGCGAGGAACGGGCCGATCGTGAGCGCCGGACCCCACACGACCTGAACGATCCGGATGAGCAGGGCGATGAAATCGATGGTCGCCGACAGCGGGGTGATGACGTCGCCGACGTCGCCGTTGTTGATGGCCATCACCACCCCGAGCGCGACCAGGACACCGATCCCCATGCCGGTACCGACGGCCACACCCTTGGCGGCCTCCACCGGGGAGTGCAACAGGTCCATACGGCGGTGGTGACGGGCGGCCCGGAAGCGCTGCAACCGCTCCTCCCACTCCTCCGCCGCTTCCAGGTTCCCCGCGGCTTCCGCCGCGCGGATCATCCGCTCGTAACGGGACCCGGTCTTCCCGTCCCAGGTGCGGCGGGCCACGATCCGCCCGCCGTTGAACGTGTAGAGGCTGTGCCGGGCCACCGCCCGCACCGTCGCCCCGGTTCGCTCGTGCGTGACCACACGCTTCACTGCGCGGCCGGAGCGCACCCACAGCGGCACCGGCCGGACCGACGGGGCGTCCGGCACGACGGTGAGCACGGTCGGCGCCGTGTCGTCGACGGTGGCCGGGTCGGTGGGCTTGTGGAGGTGAACGACGTTCTCAGACATGCTGGAACTGCTCCTGACTGCCCCTTCGGGGGCGGGAGTGAGGGAGTGCCGGGGTGGTCGGGTCCGTGGAAAGAGCGACCACCCCGGCGTTGAGGGGTCGGCTGATCAGAACCAACCGGACTTCTTCTTGGCGGCCTTGGCGCGCGCGGCCTCGGTGATCAGGCGCTGACGCTCACCGTGCAGGGCCATCAGCTCCGCGTTCAGCCGCGTCTCGGCGGCGGTGCCGACGGAGTCCATGCGGTTCTCGGCACCGGTCGTGCTGCGGCCCTTGTGGACGCTGCGGGCGCCGCTGGCCATGGCGCGGGTCATCGAGAGGCGTTCACGGCTGGTCAGCGGCCACCACTCACCCCGGCGGACCGCTTCCAGCTTCTTCACGGTCCGCTGGATCTCGCGGTCGAGGCGGCGGATGTCGGCGTTGCCCATGGTCAACCCTTCGGTCGGAACGGGTGGTCGGTGCAGCTCAGGCAGCGTGCGTGAAGCGCTGTGCGGGGCGGTCGGCGAGGCGACCGTGCAGGACGGAGAGGGCGTGGGCGGCCTGCTGCGGGACCACGCCGTTGCCCAGGGCTTTGAGCTGGGCGTTGCGGGACAGGCCGGGTACGGCGGTGACGTGTCCGGGGTCCAGGCCCATCAGCCATTCGACGAACGCGGGACTCAGACGTCCCCGATGGTCAACTGCCCAGGGGGCACGATGCCCGGTGACCGCTTCCCACCGCGCGACGGCGGGGGCGAAACGGCCCCAGTCGGCGTCTCGGGGCGCGGGAGCCGGGTCACCGTGTTCGGCAACTGCCCCTCGTACCCCTCGCCCTTCCAGTCCCGCGCCGTCGGCGTCGGCAACAGCGAGACGGCCGTACGCAGGTCCGGGCCACCCGTTCCGTGCTCGCCCGCCCCGTTGGTGTCCGAGGTCCGGGGCGTCGGCAGCAGCGGCCAGGACGAAGAGCCGGCGGCGCTCGTGCGGAGCACCGACCTGGTCCGCGCGTACAACGCACCACTCCGCATCGAACCCGAGACGGGCAAGGTCGGCGAGGACGTCGGCAAACCCAAGTCGAAGGTGGTTTGCGACGTTTTCCAGGATCGCGTAGCGGGGTCGTAGAACGCCAAGGGCATGCGCGATGTACGGCCAGATGTGCCGCTCATCAGCGGTTCCTTTCCGCCGTCCGGCGATGCTGAAGGGCTGGCAGGGGTACCCGCCGGTCAAGACGTCGACCGGGCCGACATCCCGCCAGTCCAGGGTCGTGATGTCCCCCAGGTTGGGAACCTGCGGGTAGTGGTGGGCGAGGATGTGCGAGGCGCCGGGGTCGACGTCCGCGACCCACGCCGGCTCCCCGCCGAACACGGCTTGGACGGCCATGTCCAGACCGCCGTAACCGGTGCAGAGCGAACCGATCCTCAGCCCGCTCACGCCGCCGACCGCTTCCGCGTGGCACGCTCGGCGAGCAGCGTGTCCCGTAGCGTCCGCGCGTTCGCCGGGGACGTGCGGATCTCTCGGCGGATGCCCTCGGCGGTCACCTTGGCGTCCGGCCAACCGACCGTCACCGTCCGTGCCTCGTGCAGGAGTTCAGCCGCACTTCGGCGCGACCGGGCCGGACGGGCCGATTCTGGAACCCGACCGGTCGCGCGGCGGGTCGGGGTCGACTCAGCCGCCACCGCCCGCTTCTCGATCGAGGCGACCGGAGACCGGTCGACCACCGGGGCGACGACCGGTGCGACGGGTACGGGCTTGAGCGGGAGCGTCGACTTCGTGAAGTCGACCGCCACCGGATCGGGCACCCGCACCACCGTCGCCGTGATCGGCTCCGGGGTCGATTCCGGCAGGTCAGCCATAGACCGTTTCCTCATGGTCTCGGTAGATTCCTCCGCATTCGTGGTTGGGGCGGGAATCGGGGCGGGGCGGTGGTGCAGCACCTTGGCGACCAGGTCGGAACCGAAGTAGATCGACCCGACCGGAAGCGACGTGGCCAGCAGCACCAGCGCGTAGTTCGCCGGGTTCCAGTCGGCCAGACGGCCCCAGTCGACCGATGCGCCGTGCAGTTCCGGCACGAGCCCGTGCACGTAGTTGAGGACCAGCGAGGCGAGGGTGTAGGTGCCCAGCACCCGCAGCGCGAACTTACGGTCGTCGTCGACCAGTACCAGTGCCGCGACCAGCGCGAGCGCCATCAGACCGTCGACCACGAACGGGTACAGCGTCGCGGCCGTGGCGTCCGCGCCGATCGCGCTCGCCACGTCCCGCAGCGCGTTCCAGGACACCCGGAACGCCATGCCGACCACCGCGACCAGCGCCAGGACCAGCGCCGCCTTGCCTTTGCGGTTGAGGTTCATCGCGCACCCCCCACCACAGCGATCACGACGGCGAGGACGAGCAAGGCGCCGCCGGCGCACGTCAGGTCGATGGCGCGGCGCAAACCGGTGAACTTGGCGACCGCGAGCCGGGACAGACCCGCGATGTCCGCGCTGCGGTCGATCTCCGCGAGCGTGGCCGTGATCTCCTCGGCGGTGAGCGTGGCCCACAGAGGGAAACCGTGCCGCCCCCGCAGGTTCGGCCGTACCGACCGCAGCAGCAGACCGGCCGCCACGGCCAGCAGCACCATGCCGAACCCGCCCACCGCGTAGGCGGCGGGGTTGAGCGGCATGTCCTTGGCGACCGTCCACGCACCGGCCAGCACCGCGCCGATGAACGCGAGCAGCAGACCAGTCTTCGTGTCCGTCCGCGCGATCTCCGCCTTCACCTCAGCGTGCGCGGCGGTCAGGTTCTGGTCGGCGGCACTCACGCGGCACCGCCCGCCGTGCGGTCGGCGGCGGTGCGGTTGGCCAGCGCCCGCCGCTCCTCCAGCACCTTGCCGAACGCCCGGCGCAGACGCTTGGCGTCCACCTCGTTCGGCGTGTGGTTGAGCGCGATGATCTGCGCGTCGATCAGCTCGACGTCCGCCAGGATCGCGGGCATCTCCTGCTCGATCGCGTCCAGCTCGGCGTTCGTCGGCTCCATGAAGTCGGCGAACGCGGTAACAGCGTCCTGAACAGTGACGATGGTGCTCATAGGGTCGCAGTCCTCTCACACAGGAACGGCCCGAACAGCGGCTCCGGTGTTCCCGCACCGGAGCCGCGCGCCGTTGAAGTCGGAACATCCGGCTCCCCTCAGCGCTGCACGTACGAGACGTGCAGCGGAGGCAACCGGCCCGCAGAAAACGCTGCGGGTGTCGGTCGTGCTGTACCGCGTACAGGACGGACCCGTACGCGCTCGCCCACCGCTGCGAGCGGGGGCGATGGTCTTACTTCGACACTCTGTTGAGTTCTCAACCAACGAACGCTTCCTTCGTACTCACCCCTGCGGGCTTTCCTCCGGGCGCACCTGTACCGCAGTGCTGTACGTGACACCCCGTCTAACTTGTCTGGAGGAGTGCCGCTGAGCAAGAGACTGCACGAGTCGCGCTTGGAGAGTCAAGCCCCCTGGTCTAACTTGTATGGAGGAGTCGGAGCAGAGGAGGCGCATTACCGGTGCGACGCGGCATGACGAAGGCGCAGGAAGTCGCCTATGACCTGCGCGAACAGATCGAGTCCGGGCAGTTGGCGGGGGGCGCAGCGCTCCCCAGCGAATCGAAGATGATGAGCCAGTACGGCTACAGCCGCGAGACCATCCGCGCCGGCGTCCGCCTCCTGGTCGAAGAGGGCCTAGTCGTCACGGGGCAGGGACAAGGGAAGTACGTCCGCGAGGACTACCCGCCCGTCGTTTGGAACTGGACCACTCTGGAGAGTCGGAGCCGCCACGCCACTGCGGTCGAGGGGCGAACCGCCGGTGACCAGTGGGCCAGCGCGATTGCGGAGAACGGGAACGCCCCCCGCCAAGACATCACGGTGTCGATCGTTGAGCCGCCCGCCCACGTGCGCGAATGCCTCGAACTGCCCGCAGACGGTCTGGCCGTGGCTCGCAAGCGCGTCCGGTACATAGACAACCGGCCCTACGCTCTCGCCGACTCGTACTTCCCTCAGGAACTCGTCACCGGCACGCCCTTGATGGAACCCCGCGACGTCTCGGCGCCCGGTGGCGTTCTGGCTTCCGTGGGACTTGTGCAAGCGAAGTACAGGGACGAGATTTCAGTCCGTATGCCGACTCGACAGGAGGCCGCACTACTTGCACTCCCTGCGGCAACACCGATCGCAGAGCACACCCGAACCGGCTATGACGCGGACGGCCGTCCCCTCCGCTGCATGGTCACCATCCTCCCCGGAGACAGGCACAAGATCCTCTATGAAGTCAGCACCGACTGAGTACCTTCGCCCCGCAGCGGCGGAGGATGTACCAGCCCTCTTGACTCTCCGAACAGAGGCCGAGGGGTGGCTACGCACCAAAGGCACGGATCAGTGGAGCGACGCGGAGACCGGTGAACGCGCCATCGCGAAATGGCGCGCCAGCATAGATGAGGGGCGCGCATGGGTCGTGGTCGGCGAGCAGGGCGAAGTACTCGCGACCGTGAGCCGGGGCCCCGTCGACCGAGACTTCTGGAAGGACTCCGACCGCCCGGAAACAGCGCTGTACCTCTACAAGCTGATCGTCGCGCGTGAAGCGTCCGGGCGTCATCTCGGCACACGGGTCATCGACTGGATGTCCCGTCTTGCAGCGCTGGAAGGGCGAAGCTGGGTGCGCATCGACACGTGGCGCACGAACACGGGGTTGCACGCCTACTACGAGCGGTTGGGCTTTCAGCACGTCCGCACTGAGGCCCCGTCACACAGGCGCTCAGGGTGGCTCGCGCAGCGACCGGCAGGTGAAGTCTCCATGCCCGACGACCTCTTGCCCGTCGGTCTCCGCCAGGGGCAGCACGGGGACGTGGCCGCGCCCGTCGGGGTACCGCTTCAGAGGCGCTAACGCGCTGGTCAGCCGGTAGCGCTCCGTCTCAGTTTCCGTCTCATTCATCCCCGTCCGTCGTCGTCCACAGCGGTTCACGCCACGGGCGCGCGTACGGGAATGAACGAGGCTGAACGGCTCCGGATCATGGTCTGACCAGCACGAACAGACCTCGAAAGCGAGTGTGGCGCAAGTCACCGAGGGTTCAAATCCCTCCGCTACCGCTGAAGAAGGGCTCCGCCGTCAAGCGGGGCCCTTCCTGCGTTTCCGGGCTCCGCCGTCTCTCCTGCGAACGCATGATCGGGTTACACTCGCCGCCGACAAAGAGGACCCATGGGGGCCCACGGGGCACAAGAGGCGGGGGAGGCCACGGTGGCGGTGCAGGGGAAGAAGATCGCGCTGTATGTGCTCGTGGTCTTCGTGCTCTACGTGATCATCACGGACCCGGCCAAGGCCGCCGACTACGTCCAGATAGGGTTCGAGGGCGTCTCGAACGCCGCCCAGTCCGTCGGTGACTTCATGACCTGGATCGCCAACGGCGGCGAGTAGCGGCAGCGCCCAGCACCACCACGCCGTACGACCTCCCCGGAGCACCCATGATCCGCCACCTGGTCCTCTTCAAGCTCAACGAGGGCGTCGAGCGCGACGACCCACGGGTCGTGAAGGGCGTCGAAGCCTTCCGCGCGCTCGACGGCACCATCGAGGAGATCCGCTTCTGGGAGCTGGGCTGGAACCTCAGCGACCGCCCCATCGCCTACGACTTCGCGATCAACTCCGCGTTCGACGACGCCGACGCGCTCCGTACGTACGTCGAACACCCGGCCCACCAGGCGGGCGTCGCGCTGTGGCACGAGTTCGCCACCTGGATCATCGCCGACTACGAGTTCTGAGCCGTACGGCCACACCTCACGCCCCGCACTCCAGCAGTGCGGGGCGCTTTTACACCCAATTGCGCCTCGCACGGTCAACTCTCGTCCAACACGGCGTTATGCGGTGCTTGATCACAGTGCACATGTCTTGTGATGCTATGACCGCTTTTGACGGTTGAGTTGATGGATGAAGAGGTGGCGTTGACCGTGTCGGCCAGTACTGCGCCTCCCCAGGAAGACGTCCCGGCTCCCGATCCCGCGCCGGCCCAGGTCACGGCCCCCGTCCCGGAGAAGCGCCGCGGCGCCGACACCCGGGCCCTCACCCAGGTGCTCTTCGGCGAGCTGAAGCACCTGGTGCCGGGCACCCCGGAGCACAACCGCGTGCGCGGCGCGCTCATCGAGGCGAACCTCCCCCTAGTGCGCTACGCGGCCGCCCGCTTCCGCTCCCGCAACGAGCCCATGGAGGACGTCGTCCAGGTCGGGACCATCGGGCTGATCAACGCCATCGACCGGTTCGACCCGGACCGGGGCGTACAGTTCCCGACCTTCGCGATGCCCACCGTCGTCGGCGAGATCAAGCGGTACTTCCGCGACAACGTCCGCACGGTCCACGTCCCGCGCCGGCTGCACGAGCTGTGGGTGCAGGTGAACAGCGCGACCGAGGACCTCACCACCGCCTTCGGCCGCACGCCCTCCACCGCCGAGATCGCCGAGCGGCTGCGCATCACCGAGGAGGAGGTCCTGTCCTGCATCGAGGCGGGCCGCTCGTACCACGCGACCTCACTGGAGGCCGCCCAGGAGGGCGACGGGATGCCGGGACTGCTCGACCGGCTCGGCTACGAGGACCCCGAGCTCGACGGCGTCGAACACCGCGACCTCGTACGGCACCTCCTCGTCCAACTCCCCGAGCGCGAACAGCGGATCCTGCTGCTCCGCTACTACAGCAACCTCACGCAGTCGCAGATCAGCGCGGAGCTGGGCGTCTCCCAGATGCATGTCTCGCGGCTGCTGGCGCGGAGCTTCGCGCGGCTGCGGTCGGCCAACCGCATCGAGGCGTGAGCGCTCCGCCTGGGTGCCGGGCGCCCACTCGTCTGCCGGGTTCCCGGGTCTTGCGGCTGCGGGCCGGTTCGTGGCTGGTCGCGCAGTTCCCCGCACCCCTTCGGGGCGTCGGCCCCGGCTTCGGAAAGTGGTGACCGCCGGTAACCGCCGGACCCTCGCGGCGTCTCGGATGGACCATGGGGCACACGGGGCGCACGAAGGCAGGCGGGGCGCACAGAATCGGCCAGCGGCACGCGTGCGCAGGCCATGGGCGTGACCGAATGCGCTGTCGGGTGATCACCGGTGAGAGCGAATCGCCCACCGCTCTTCTTTCCCGTCGTTCTAGGCCGAAAGGGCATCAGACCGCCTTATTCCGGGGCCAATTCACCCTCTCCATGTCGACATGTCACTACATCGCGTTGCCGACGTGTGACATTCTTCCCCCAGCGCGTTTGCCGTGGCCTCGCCGCCGGTATTCAGGTGGAGGCTGCGTTCCTTACGACGGAGCGTCCGCCGCGACCGTCCGCGACCCAAAGGGGGTGGCATGTCCGCAGACCAGGGCAGCTCGAAGGTGCTCACGCTCGACAAGAGCGAGACCGCGCCCGACGCTATCCAGGCCCCTCAGGACCTTCAGGCGCTTGAGGACCTTCCCGGTCCCCAGGCTCCTCCGGTGACTGACCTTCCGGCCGTGTCGGCCTCGGCGAACATCGACACCCGCACCCTGTCCCGCTCCCTGTTCCTGCGGCTGGCCGCACTGGACGAGAACAGCCCCGAGCGTGCCTACGTCCGGGACACTCTCATCGAGCTCAACCTCCCCCTGGTGCGTTACGCCGCCGCCCGTTTCCGGTCGCGCAACGAACCGATGGAGGACATCGTCCAGGTCGGAACGATCGGCCTGATCAAGGCGATCGACCGCTTCGACTGCGAACGGGGCGTGGAGTTCCCGACGTTCGCGATGCCGACGGTCGTGGGCGAGATCAAGCGGTTCTTCCGCGACACCTCGTGGTCGGTCCGGGTGCCGAGGCGGTTGCAGGAGCTGCGCCTGGCCCTCACCAAGGCCAGCGACGAGCTGTCCCAGAAGCTCGACCGCTCCCCGACGGTCACCGAACTCGCCGCCGTCCTGGGCGTGTCGGAGGAGGACGTCGTCGACGGCCTCGCGGTGGGCAACGCCTACACGGCGTCGTCGCTGGACTCCCCCGCCCCCGAGGACGACGGTGGCGAGGGCTCCCTCGCGGACCGCCTCGGCTACGAGGACACGGCGCTGGAGGGCGTGGAGTACCGCGAGTCGCTGAAGCCGCTACTGGCCAAGCTGCCGCCCCGCGAGCGCCGGATCATCATGCTCCGCTTCTTCGCGAACATGACGCAGTCCCAGATCGGCGAGGAGGTCGGCATCTCCCAGATGCACGTCTCCCGCCTCCTCACCCGGACCCTGGCCCAGCTCCGCGAGGGCCTGATCTCCGACTGAGCCACACGTTGACACGTGACCGCCGGGGTGCCGCGAGGGCGCCCCGGCGGTGGACGTATGTACCGGTGGGCACGGGAGCGTTGGCGGGTGCGGGTGAGTGGGGGCTGGTCGCGCAGTTCCCCGCGCCCCTGAAAAGCAGGGGCTGCGCCCCGTGCTTTCCGGCCCGAAGGACCGTCGGTCTCCAGGCCCGCAGGACCTCGGCTTTCAGGCCTGCAGGGCCTGGCTTTTCAGGGGCGCGGGGGACTGCGCGAGCGACCACGAACCACCCGCAGCCGCAAACATCACATCAGCCCGGCAGTCGAGTAGGCACGCAACAGCCCACCGCACCCATCACATCAGCGCGAGCCACACCACCGCGGCCACAACCACCACCGCGGCGACCACGCCGACGATCACCCCGACCCGCGGCCCGGAGGAAGCCGCGGCAGCGGGCCGTCGCCCCCCCGCCGGCGTCTCGTCGACGAAGGCGCGGAACATCTGCGTGCTGCCCGCGGGGTCGTAGTTGCCCTGAGGGCCCTGGTTGTCAGCCATGGCCCGAGACCTTAGCGAATCGGGGAGGACGCGCCCAAGCGGGGTTCTCCGCCCGCCCCAGGCCGAACCGTTCTCCTTTGCCAAGACTTGAGCCGCGAACGCCCGATTTCATTTGCCTGCAGCAACCATCCACTCTTATGGTTGCCCTAAGCAACAAACGAGGGAGGGGCTCCATGGCCGGGCAAGCGCACTACGAGGAGCTGACCCGTCAGCTCAGCGCCATCGGGGCCGTGAAGCGGGAGCTCGCACGGATACTGCCGCACGACTGCCCCGGCGGATCGGCGGGAGTCCTGACCCTGCTCGGCCGGCACGGCGACATGCGGATGAGCAGGCTCGCCGAACTGCTCTCCGTAGACATGTCCGTGACCAGCCGTCATGTCGCCCACGTCGCCGCGCGGGGCTGGATCGAACGCCTCCCCGACCCGGCGGACAAACGCTCACGCATCCTGCGCCTGACCCCCGAGGGCCGGGCCGTGATCGCCGAGCTGGACCGGCGCACCAGCCGGCTGATGGCCGACCGGCTGAGCGCCTGGTCCGACGACGAGGTCGGACAGCTCGCCCGCCTCCTGGGCCGGCTGCGCGAGAGCTTCGACGCCGCCCCACCATCCCGAACACCCGCATAGCGAGCGGCAGATCAGCAACCCGTACACCCCGCGACGAGCACACCCGCAAAGAGCACACAGGAAAAGGAAGCCCATGGCAACGACCACACCAGCCGGTGTGCGGGCTCACGCCAAGCACGGCGGAGGCGCCCCCAAGGGGGCCTCCCACGGTGGCGACCACGCCCCGATGACGCACCGGCAGATCATGGAAGCGCTGACCGGGCTGCTGCTCGGCATGTTCGTGGCGATCCTGTCGTCGACGATCGTGTCGAACGCGCTCCCGGACATCATCAAGGACCTGGGCGGCGGGCAGAGCGCGTACACCTGGGTCGTGACCGCGTCGCTGCTGGCGATGACCGCGTCCACTCCCCTGTGGGGCAAGCTCGCCGACCTGTTCTCCAAGAAGCTGCTGATCCAGCTGGCCCTCGTGGTCTTCGTGCTCGGGTCGGCCGCGGCCGGACTGTCCCAGAACGCCGGGATGCTGATCGCCTTCCGCGCCGTCCAGGGCATCGGCATGGGCGGACTCTCCTCGCTGGCGCAGATCATCCTCGCCGCGATGATCTCCCCGCGCGAGCGCGGCCGGTACAACGGCTACCTCGGCGCCACCTTCGCGACCGCGATGGTCGGCGGCCCGCTGGTCGGCGGCGTCATCACCGACACCGACTGGCTGGGCTGGCGCTGGTGCTTCTACGTCGGCGTGCCCTTCGCGGTCGTCGCCCTGATCGTGCTCCAGCGGACCCTGCATCTGCCGGTCGTCAAGCGCAAGGTCAAGGTCGACTGGGCGGGCGCGTTCCTCATCACCGCCGCGGTCTGTCTGCTGCTGGTCTGGGTGACCTTCGCCGGTGACAAGTACGACTGGGTGTCGTGGCAGACGTACGCGATGGTCGGCGGCACGGTGGCTTTGCTCGGCCTCTTCCTCCTCGTCGAGTCCAGGGCGAGCGAGCCGATCATCCCGCTGCGGCTGTTCCGTAACCGGACGATCGCGCTGGCCTCGCTGGCCTCGCTCTTCGTCGGTGTCGCGATGTTCGCGGGCACCATCTTCTTCAGCCAGTACTTCCAGCTGGCCCGCGACAAGTCGCCGACCATGTCCGGGGTCCTCACCATCCCCATGATCGCCGGCCTGTTCGTCTCCTCGACGGTCTCCGGCCAGGTCATCACCCGCACCGGCCGCTGGAAGGCCTGGCTGCTCGCCGGCGGTGTGCTGGTGACCTCGGGCCTCGGGCTGCTGGGCACCCTCCGGTACGACACCGAGTACTGGCACGTGGCGATGTTCATGGCGCTGCTCGGCCTCGGCGTCGGCATGATGATGCAGAACCTGGTGCTGTGCACCCAGAACCAGGTGGCCCCGGGTGACCTGGGCGCCGCCAGCTCGACCGTCACCTTCTTCCGCTCCCTCGGCGGCGCGATCGGCGTCTCCGCGCTGGGCGCCGTCCTGAGCCACCGGATCACGCACTACGCCGAGGAGGGCCTCGCCAAGCTCGGCGCGTCCGGTTCCTCCACGGGCCACGGCGAGATCCCCGACCTGGACGCGCTGCCCGCGCCGATCCGCACCGTCATCGAGAGCGCCTACGGCCACGGCATCGGGGACGTCTTCCTCTACGCCGCCCCCTTCGCCGCCCTCGCGCTCGTCTTCTCCTTCTTCATCAGGGAGGTCCCGCTGAAGACCACCGGGGCGCTCGCCCAGGCCGCGGAGGCCAAGGCCACGGGGACCGGCGGGGAGACGGACGTGCCGGACCCGTCGCCGACTCCGGTCATGGCTTCGGTGGCGGCCGCTTCCGCCGAGTCCCGGGCTCCGGTGACCACCGCTTCCGCCGCGGCTGAGGCTCCGGCCCCCGCGGTCGGCGGAGGCAGCGGGATACCCGTACGGGGGCAGGTGCGCGGGGCCGAGGGCGTGCCCGTGCCCCGGGCCGCCGTCACCCTCATCTCGCTCGGCGGGCGGCAGCTCGGCCGTTCGGTCGCGGGGGCCGAGGGTGCCTACGCGGTGGACGCGCCCGGCGCCGGATCGTACGTCCTGATCGCGGCCGCCGACGGGTTCCAGCCGCAGGCGTCCACGGTGGTCGTGAACGGCGAGCCGGTGGCGTACGACATCCTGCTGAGCGGGACCAGCGGGCTGAGCGGTGTCGTGCGCGCCGTCGGGGACGGGCAGCCGGTGAAGGACGCCATGGTCGTGGTGACCGATGTGCGCGGGGACGTGCTGGCCAGCGGGATCACCGGTGAGCAGGGCGAGTTCGGCTTCGGCGAGCTGGTGCCGGGCGCGGTGACCGTCGCGGTGAACGCCGCCGGGTACCGTCCGCGCGCCCTGCCCGTCGAGGTCGGCGGCACCGGCGTCACCCGGATCGAGATCGACCTGGAGGCCGGGGCCCGGCTCCAGGGGACCGTACGGGCGCCGGGCGGGCCGTTGGCCGACGCCCGCGTGACCCTCCTCGACGCGGCGGGCAACGTGGTCGGCACGGCCACCACCGGCGCGGACGGGACATACGCCTTCGCCGACCTGGACGGCGGGGAGTACACGGTCATCGCCACCGGGTACCCGCCCGTGGCCACGGCACTGACGGTCGCCGGCCCCGGCGTCGACGGCCACGACATCGAACTCGCCCACCCTGGCGAGTAGTCGAGCAGTTGACAGTTGAACCACCGGCCGGTGGAGCCTCCCCCCGCTCCACCGGCCGGTCGCATGCTGAGGAGTGGACGAACATGGGGCTGACCGAACGGACCGGACTGACCGCGAGGATCCGCACCCGGGACGGATGGGCCGTGTCGCACGCGGTCGTCACGGTGACCGACATGACCGGTACGCAGGTGCTGCGGGCCGAGGCGGACGCCGAAGGGGGCGTGCACGACCCCACGCCGCTCGCGCCCGGCGCGTACACGGTGATCGTCACGGCGGTCGGCTACACGCCGACGGCCTCCAGCGCCCTGGTGACGGCGAGCGGGCGCGCGGAGGTCGGCACCGTGGTCCTGGCCCGGCAGGGCGGTACCGAACTGCCGCCGCCCGGCCCCTGGACCGTCGACCCCGCCCATTCGTCCGTCGCCGCCGTGGCCCGGCACCTCGGCATCTCCAGCGTCCACGGCCGCTTCACCGACTTCTCGGCCTCGATCGAGATCGCCCCGGCCCCGGACGAGGGCACCAAGTCCCGGGTGGAGGCGGTGATCCGGGCGGCCTCGATCGACACGGGCAACGCGACGCGGGACCAGCATCTGCGCTCCCCGGACTTCCTGGACGTCGAACGGCACCCCGAGATCACCTACGTCTCGACGGGCCTCACCCCCGCCGGCCCCGACCGCTGGACCGTCCACGGCGAGCTGGGCCTGCACGGCGTCGTACGCCCGGTCGACCTGGACCTGGCCTACCTGGGCACGGGCGCGGACCCCTGGGGCGGCACCCGGGCCGCCTTCCGGGCCACGGCCGAACTCCACCGCGAGAACTTCGCCTTGAACTACAACCAGGTCGTGCAGGCGGGCATCGCGGCGATCGGTACGACGCTGAAGGTGGAGCTGGATGTGCAGGCGGTGCAGGGAGAAGCCGTGCCGCAGGCGTAGGAACCCTGGGTACGCATGACAGGGGCAGGCTCGCGGGCCGGGTGAGGGCCTACGCTGACCGCCATGCCACGGAACATCGCGACCAACACCACCGTCTCCCTAGAAGCGCTGCTCGACTTCGTACGGCCCCGGCACCGCGCGCTCCTGATCACCCGGCGGGCCGACGGCGGCCCCCAGGCCTCCCCGCTGACCTGCGGGGTCGACGACTCGGGCCGGATCGTCATGTCCACGTATCCCGAACGGGCCAAGACGCGGAACGCCAAGCGGGACGAGCGCGTGAGCGTCGTCGTGCTGAGCGACGACTGGGACGGCCCCTGGGTCCAGATCGACGGTACGGCCGAGGTCATCGACTCGCCGGACTCCGTCGAGCCGCTGGTGGAGTACTTCCGCAACATCTCCGGCGAGCACCCGGACTGGGACGAGTACCGCGAGGCGATGGTCAAGCAGGGGAAGTCGATCATCCGGGTCACACCCCAGCGGTGGAGCCCCGTGGCGACGGGCGGCTTCCCGGCCCGTCTGGTGTCCGGGGAGTAGTCAGCCCCGGCCCGCCATCACCTCGATGCCGGCGATGAGGGTCTCCAGGGCGTAGTCGAAGTCCCGTTCGCGCATCTCCTCGACGGTGTCGCCGCCGCGGGCCTCCATGAGGTCCGCGGACTGCTGGATGACCTCACGGGGTTCGAGGGTGTCGGACACCGCGCTCATGGCGTGGCGGAAGTACTCCTCCTGCGTCATCCCCGCGGTGGCGCAGCGCTGCACGAAGTGGCCCTCGATGGTGCCGAAGCCGTACACGAACTGGAAGACCGCCGCGATGGCACCGGCCTGGCCGCGCGGGGGCAGCCCGGTGCGGCCGATCACGCGCTGCACGGCGAGGGAGAAGTCGAGCGAGCGCGGGCCGATGTTGAGGAAGGTGCCGGCGAGCGGCGACACCCAGGGGTGGCGGACCAGCACCGCCCGGTACTGCCCGGCCAGCGTGCGCAGCTGGTCCCGCCAGTCCTCGTCGGAGTCGGCCGGGGGCAGCCGCATCTCGTCGAAGGCCTGGTCGAGCGCCAGTTCCAGCAGGTCGTCCTTGGTGTCCACGTACCAGTAGACCGACATCGCCGTCACGTTCAGCTCGGCGGCCAGCCGCCGCATCGAGAACTTGGCCAGCCCCTCCGCGTCCAGCAGCCGTACGGCCGTCGCGGTGATCCGCTCCCGGTCCAGCCCCGACGGCTGCCCACCGCGTCGGGCCCCTTCCTTCCCCTCCAGCCAGACACTGGCCCGAGGGACCCCATCAGCCGGACCGGCTGCCTTGCCCATGACGCACCTTCCGAGTCACATTTCTCCGCCGATGACGATGCTAGGCGCGCGCAGCGCACCTTTCAGGGGCGCGGGGAACCGCGCGAACAACCACGACGCACCCGCACCCGCCCCACCACCGATCCCCCCGAGTTAGTGGGCGCCCACCAACTCCGCATCCCCCTTCTCCGCCCTGCGCAGCAGCCCCGCCGCCACCAGCCCCCCGAGCAGCACAGCCAAGGCCCCCACCAGCAGACTCGTCTCCAGCCCGGAGGAGAACGCGTCCATGATCTCCCGCTTCTCCCGGGAAGACCCCGCCGCCGCCAACGCCGCAGGCAACGACGCCGCCGCCACCGAAACCAACGCGGCGAACCGGGAGTTGAGCACCGCCCCCAACACGGCCACCCCCAATCCCGTCCCGAACTCCGCCAGCGTGCCGTTGATCCCGGCCCCCACCCCCGCCTTCGCCGGCGGAATCGCACTCATGATCGCGTGCGCCATCGCGGGGTTGGCTATCGCACACCCCACCCCGATCAGCACCAGCCCGAGCAGTGTCCCGGCGTAACCGCCGGAGGCCATCGTCGCGATGGAGACCAGCCCGGCGGACATCAGCACCATGCCCAGCGCGATCGAGACCGGCATCCCCAGCTTCGCCGTCCACTTCGCCGACAGCCCGGAGAAGTTGAGCGCCACGACGACCAGGGCGAGCGGCGCGGTCCGCAGCCCCGCCTCCAGCGCGTCGTATCCGAGCACGAACTGCAGATGCTGGGTGAGCAGGAAGAGCGCGCCGCCCATGCCGAAGGTGATGAGGACCGCGCCGGCGACGGCCCCGGTGAAGCGGCGGTCGCGGAAGAAGTGCAGGTCGAGCATGGGGTACGGGATACGGCTCTCCCAGTACGCGAAGGCCGCGAGGACGAGCGCGGCGACGGCGGCCGTGGCGAGCACCTGCCCGGACGTCCAGCCGTGCTCGGGACCCGAGATGATCGCGTAGACGAGGGCCGTCATGCCGACGGTCGACAGCAGCGCGCCCAGCAAATCGGGCCGGTCGCCCTGCGGGTTCTTCGACTCGGGGACCAGGGCGATCGCGGCCACCACGCCCAGCGCGGTGACCGGCAGATTGATCAGGAAGATGGCGCCCCACCAGAAGTGGCCGAGCATGAACCCGCCGATGAGGGGGCCGGCCGCGAAGCCGAGCGCGTTGACCGCGGCCCAGATACCGATCGCCCTCGGCTGCTCCTCGGGCGCGAAGATCTGCATGGCGACGGCGAGGGTCGTGGTGAGCAACAGCGCGGCGCCGACGCCCATCCCGGCCCGCGCGGCGATCAACTGCCCCGTGGACTGGGCGAGTCCGGCCACCAGCGAGCCGATGCCGAACAGCACCAGGCCCGCGATCAGCATCTTCCTGCGGCCGTAACGGTCGGCCGCGCTGCCGGCCGTGAGCAGCAGACCGGACTGCACCAGCGAGTACGCGTTGATCATCCACTGGATGTCCGAGGTGGCCGCCCCCAACTCCTCCGTGAGGGAGGGGATCGCCACGTTCAGCACGGTGTTGTCCAGCAGCACGGTCAGCTGCGCGAGACAGATGACACCGAGGATCAGCCAGCGCTGGGGGTGGCCTTGGCCGGTGGGGGTCGACATGCCGTACACCGTAGAACAGTTCCTGTACGGCGTACAAAGCGGTGGTGGTGGCAGTGGCGGGGGTGGTGGCGTACGAAAAGGGCGGTGGCCCAGGGGTTCGTCCTCGCCCCGGGCCACCGCCCCGTTCAAGCCGCGGCCTTCGTCACTTCGGCTGCGTCAGGTCGTAGAACGTCGTGCCGTCGACCGTCACCGACTCGAAGTTCTCCTGGACCCAGGAGCTGATCTGCGAGGAGGTGCCGTCGCTGCTGCCGCCCATACCGCCGCCGGAGCCGCTGGAGATGAAGTAGTGGACCCTGCCGTCCTCCACGTACTGCTTGAACTCCGCGAGGGTCGGGGACGGGTCGGTGCCGTTGAAGCCACCGATCGCCATGACCGGGTCGCCGGTGGAGAGCTGGTAGCTCGCCGCGTTCTGGGCGCCGATGGCGGCGGCGGCCCAGGTGTAGTCCGACGCGTTCTTCTCCAGCAGGTCCTTGGCCTCGTCGCTGACGGAGGCGCCGTTGAGCAGACCGCCCATGCCGCCACCGCCGCCACCCGTGCGACCGCCGTCACCGTTCTGGGTCTGGCCGTTGCCCTGGCCCTGCTGTTGGTTCTGCTGCTGGTTCTGGGTGGAGCCGTTGCCGTTCTGCTGGCCCTGGCCCTGCTGGTTGTCCTGGCCTCCGCCGAAGCCACCGGTCGGGGGCCGGCCCATCTGGCCCTGGCCGTTCTGCCGGCCCTGCTGGCCGCCCTGCTGGTTCTGGCCCGGCATGCCGCCGCCACCGGGGCCACCGCCCATGCCGCCGCCACCGCCGCCGGGACCGCCGCCCCGGCCGCCCTGGACGGACGGACCGGCCGTGACGATCGAGCCGGTGTGGCCCTCGCCCAGGGTGGTGAGCGTGTACGCCGTCGGGCCGGCGAGTGCCGTGACGAAGCTCAGGCCCACGACCGCCAGGGCCAGTCGACGCCCCGGCTTGCCGACGAAGACCAGGCCGAGCGCGGCGACCAGACCGCCGACGAGCACGACCCACTTCAGCCAGGGCAGGTAGTCGGAGGAGCGGTTGAGGAGGACGTAACCCCAGACGGCCGTGGCCGTCATGGCCGCCGCCATGGTGAGCGACGCCCAGAACCTGGTCCGCTGGTCCCAGAGCAGAGCCGCGCCCATACCGGTCAGCGGCGCGATGTAGGGGGCGAGGGCCACGGTGTAGTACTCGTGGAAGATGCCCTGCATGAAGCTGAAGACCACCATGGTGATCAGCAGCGAGCCGCCCCAGAGGAGGAAGGCCGCGCGGATGGTGTCCGTGCGCTTGAGCTTCCGGGTCGCCCAGACCGCGGCGCCGAGCAGGATCAGCGCGGCCGGGATCAGCCAGGAGATCTGGCCGCCGATGGAGGAGCTGAACATCCGGTCCCAGCCGGTCTCGCCCCAGTTGCCGCCACCGCCTCCGCCACCGCCGACGCTGCCGGTCTCCTCGCCGTTGAGGCGGCCGAGTCCGTTGTAGCCGAAGGTCAGTTCAAGGAAGGAGTCGTTCTGCGAGCCGCCGATGTACGGGCGCGACGACGCGGGCCACAGCTCGACGATCGCGACCCACCAGCCACCGGAGACGACCATCGCGAGCCCGGCGAGCAGCACCTGGCCGACCCGCTTCTTCACCGGGGCCGGGGCGAAGACGATGTACACGATCACGAGGACCGGCAGGATCAGGAAGGCCTGCAGGGTCTTGACGAGGAAGGCGAGGCCGATGGCGACACCGGCCCAGACCAGCCACTTCGTCCGCGCCTTCTCCAGCGCCCGCTGGGTGCAGTAGACCGCGGCGGCCATCAGCAGCGCGAGGGCCGCGTCCGGGTTGTTGAAGCGGAACATCAGCGCGGCGACGGGCGTGAGCGCGAACACCGCCATGGTGATGAAGCCGGCCGTGGCGTTGAAGCGACGGCGTACGGCCGCCCACAGCACCCCGGCGGTGGCGACGGCCATCAGGACCTGCGGGAACAGGATCGCGAAGGAGTTGAGGCCGAACAGCCTGACCGACAGCGCCATCGGCCACAGCGAGGCCGGGGGCTTGTCGACCGTGATGGCGTTGGCGGAGTCCAGCGAGCCGAAGAAGAAGGCCTTCCAGGACTGGCTGCCCGCCTGGACGGCCGCCGAGTAGAAGGAGTTGGCGTAGCCGGAGGCCGTGAGGTTCCAGGTGTAGAGGCCGCCGATTAGGAGGAGGGTGAGGAGGAAGCCGAGGCGTGTCCAGCGGTTGTCCTCGGGGCGGCCCCGCCACAGCCGCCGGCCGAGGGGTTGCTCGGGCTCACCGGAGCCGGGAGCCGTGGGCGTGTCGGCGGTTTCTTCGATCACCGGTTCCCGCACGGCTGTTCTCGCCGGGTCCTGCCCCCGGTCGGGGCCCGGACCTCCCGGCCGGCTCGTCGTCTCGAACTGCGTGGTCATCGTGCGTTCCTCGAATCCTGATCGTGCGGGCGCACCGGCCGCATCCGCATGGTCGGCTCTCCCCAGGTGCGGTCCGCGGCTTCTCCGGCGCGGAACGGGGTGGTGGACGGGGTCGTGGTCGTGGACGGGGGCGTGGACGGGGTGTACATCGGCTGGAACCGGTCCTGGTGTCCATACGGGCCCGGCCGGCCCGGACGTACCGTCGCCGCGGCCGGGTGGACGGGCGAGACGGCCGCGTGCGGGGCGCGGTGGTGCGAGGCGACGACGGTCGAACCCTCGGTGGGGGAGCCGTCGCGCCGGTCGGGGAAGACCCACGCCCGGAAGAGCAGGAACCGCAGGACCGTCGCCGCGAGGTTGGCGGCGATGAGCACGGCCAGTTCCGTGGAGTGCGCGGGGTCGGTGGTCGCCGCGTTGAGGGCGACCAGCGAGCCACTGGTGAGGGCCAGACCGATGCCGAACACCACCAGGCCCTGGGCCTGGTGCTTGACGACACCGCTCCGGCCGCGGACGCCGAAGGTCAGGCGCCGGTTGGCGGCCGTGTTGGCGATCGCCGAGACCAGCAGGGCGAGCGCGTTGGCGATCTGCGATCCGGAGAAGGTCCGGAAGCCGCTGTACAGGAGCAGGTAGAAGAGGGTGGACAGGCCGCCCACGACGCAGAAGCCGAGGAGCTGGCGGGCGAGGCCGCGCGGTACGTCCTGGATCTCGCGGTCGCGCGGGTCGTCCCCGAACGGCCGGGCGAGCCGGTCCAGTGCGAGGGACCCCGTGGCCAGCGCCTTCCCCACCCGCCAGACACCCTTGAGGTCGTCGGTGGCGGTCTTCACGATGTGGACGGTCGAGTCCGGGTCGTCGACCCAGTCCACCGGCACTTCGTGAATCCTGAGCCCGGCCCGCTCGGCGAGCACCAGCATCTCGGTGTCGAAGAACCACCCGGTGTCCTCGACGAGCGGCAGCAGCACCTGGGCCACGTCCCGGCGTATCGCCTTGAACCCGCACTGCGCGTCCGAGAAGCGGGCCTGCAGCGAGCCGCGCAGGATCAGGTTGTACGCGCGGCTGACGAACTCCCGCTTGGGGCCGCGCACCACCCGCGAGGAGCGGGCGAGCCGGGAGCCGATCGCGAGGTCCGAGTGACCGGAGATCAGCGGGGCGACGAGCGGGAGCAGGGCGTTGAGGTCCGTCGACAGGTCCACGTCCATGTAGGCGAGGACCGGCGCGTCGGACTCGGACCACACGGTCCGCAGCGCCCGCCCGCGCCCCTTCTGCTCCAGTCGGAAGGACCTGACCTCGGGGAGTTCCGCGTCCAGCCGCGCGGCCACCCGCGGGGTGGTGTCCGTGGACGCGTTGTCCGCGATCGTGATGCGGAAGGCGTACGGGAACGTGCGCGCGAGGTGCTCGTGCAGTCTGAGGACGCACGGCTGGAGGTCCTTCTCCTCGTTGTAGACGGGGATCACTACGTCCAGGACAGGCGTACCGGCGTTTCCGGCCGGGAGGTGCTCCCGCGCCGGCAGGGTGCCGGGAGAAGAGTCGGTTCGCATGACAACTACGTTCGCGAGCCGCTCTGTTATGCCCGTGTGCTCACACTGTGGTGTGCCTGTGAGTCCGATTGCCGGTTTGTTGCGTCGGTCACGTCGAGGTCGCCGTCGTAGTGCACGTCGTCGAGCTGCCAGTTCGCCGCGTCATCGTACAGCGGCACATCCCGTCCCAGGGCGGGCAGATGCACCGTGAACACGGTCCTGCCGGGCACGCTGTCGACCGTCACGGCACCGCCGTGCGCGTCGGCCACGGCCTGCACGATGGCGAGGCCGAGCCCGGTCGATCCGGAGGCCCGGGAACGCGACGAGTCCCCTCGCGCGAACCGCTCGAACACATGCGGCAGCAGCTCCTCCGGGATGCCCTGCCCGTCGTCCTCGACGTCGACGCACATCCACGGCCCACGCCGCTGCACGCGCGCGGTGACGGTGGTGCCGGGTGGCGTGTGGGTACGCGCGTTCGCGAGCAGATTGACGAGCACCTGCTGCAGCCGCGCCGCGTCGGCCGACACGAGCGCCGGAACGTCCGGCAGGTCCAGCCGCCAGTTGTGGCTCCGCCCCGCGACCCGCGCGTCGCTGACGGTGTCCACGACGAGGGGGATGAGATCGGTCTGCTCGAACTGCAACGGCCGCCCGGCGTCAAGCCGCGCGAGCAGCAGCAAGTCCTCGACGAGCATGGTCATACGCCCGGACTCGGACTCGATCCGGCCCAGCGCGTGTCGCGTGTCGGGCCCGATCTCCTCTCTGCCGCGCCTGGTCAGCTCGGCGTAACCGCGAATGGACGCGAGGGGCGTCCGCAGCTCATGACTGGCGTCCGCCACGAACTGCCGTACGCGCGTCTCGCTCTCCTGCCGCGAGTGCAGCGCGCCGTGGATGTGGTCGAGCATTCTGTTGAGCGCGGCACCGACCTGGCCGACCTCGGTGTGCGGATCGGTCTCGGCCGCCGGCACCCGCTCGTTGAGGGTCACCTCACCGGTGTGCAGCGGCAGTTCGGAGACACGGGTCGCCGTGGAGGCCACCTTCCGCAGGGGGCGCAGGGCCACGCCGACGAGAACGGACCCGGCGATACCGGCGGCGATGAGACCGGCGGCGGTGACGCTGACCTCGACCAGGATGAGGGTGTTGAGGGTGTCGGAGACCTCGGTGGTCGGCAGGGCCACGTAGTAGGAGCCGTTGTTGCCGGTCCGGAATTCCACGCGGTACTCACCGAGGCCCGTGATGGTCACGGTGTGCGCCTTGCTGTCCTTGGCGACGGCGTTCAGCTCGGCCATCTGCGTCGCGGTCAGCTCGACCGCGATGGCGTCCGTGGCTCCGTTGTCGTCCGTCGAGGGCTTGCTGTACATGGCGTCGGTGACGGCGTTGCCCTCGACCTTGGCGGCGATGGTGCCGATCACCTGCTGAGGCCCTCGGGTGACGGTCTCCGAGAGGTTGGGCTTCTTGGCCTCCTTCTCCGGAATGCCCTCGGGCTTGCGCTGGATGTCCTCCCCTGGCTTGGGACCGCCCGCCACCCGTCCGACCACCTCGCTGAGCGATTCATCCAGCTGGTCGTTGAGATGCTCGCTCAACGCGACCGTGGTCACCGTCCCGATGACGGCACACACCACCGCGATCAACGCCACCGCGGAGACGACGAGCCGCGTACGCAGCGTGCGCGGCTGTCCTCGCCCCAGCCTCGGCTTCTGCTGCCTCTGCGTACGCGTTCGTCGTCGCCCGCTCATGACGCGGCGGGCTTGATCAGATAGCCGGCCCCACGCCGGGTGTGGATCATCGGCTCGCGTCCGGCGTCGATCTTCCGCCGCAGATAGGAGATGTAGAGCTCGACCACGTTGGCCTGCCCGCCGAAGTCGTACGACCACACGCGGTCGAGGATCTGCGCCTTGCTGAGCACCCGCCGTGGGTTCCGCATGAGGAAGCGCAGCAGTTCGAACTCGGTGGCGGTGAGGTGGATGTTCGCCCCGCCGCGCGACACCTCGTGGCTGTCCTCGTCGAGCATGAGGTCACCGACGACGAGCACGGAGTCGGAGCGGCGGTCGGCGGCGCCGGAGCGGCGGATGAGCCCGCGCAGCCGGGCCACGACCTCTTCGAGGCTGAACGGCTTGGTGACGTAGTCGTCACCGCCGGCGGTGAGCCCGGCGATCCGGTCCTCGACCGCGTCCTTCGCGGTGAGGAACAGCACCGGCACGTCCGGCAGCTCACGCCGCAGCCGCCCGAGGACGGTCAGCCCGTCCATGTCGGGCAGCATCATGTCGAGGACGACGGCGTCGGGCCGGAAGTCCCGGGCGGTCTGGATGGCACCCGTGCCATCACCCGCACTCCGGATCTGCCATCCCTCATAGCGCAGGGCCATGGACAGCAGTTCGGTGATCGACAGCTCGTCGTCCACCACAAGCACTCGGACGGGGCTCCCGTCCGGCCTCAGCAGTTCGGTGCGCCCCTGGGGCGAGGTCGTGGTCATGCTGGACACCTTGTCGAGGCCCCCTGAGAACACCCTTTCCGGAACCTGTGATTTTTCTGAGAAACGCACAGGCGCCTCTCAGGCAGCCCTTGGGAAGATCCCCGACTTCTCGGACACCACCCCCGACGACCAGCACCTTTCTGATCGTGCCCACGGCATTCCCCAGGCCGCCACACCGAGAAGCCACAGCTTCACGGCCACCGGAACCAGGCGGTACGGCCCCGCTCTGACCCCACCTTTATGCAAGCGCCGTCATGCTTCGCCCTCTGCCCTCTGCCCTCTGCCCTCACGCAGCCGTGCCTCAGAACAGCCCGTCCTGCACGCTCCCGCTCCCTCGGCCCGGCAACTCCCGTACGGGCACGGTGACCACGTCACGAGCGGCCTCCCCGTCCGGGGCGGTCAGCTCCCACCCGGTCATGAGCCGCGTATCGAGGACGACGACGCCCTGCCCGGTGGCCAGATGCAGATCGGGCCCGGCGACGGCAAGCACCGCACCGCCCACGGCCCCACCTGGGACCAGCTCACTCACCACACCGTCGGCGGCCGGCAACCCATCGAGCCCGAACACCTCGACATGATCGACGGCCTGGAACGGCAAGGGCTCCAACGACTCGGGCCATCCGTGGAGCGCGAGGGCACGCCCATGCAGCACCGCGAGCTCCCCGACGCGCTCCTCGATGTCCGGCAGGCCGGCCCGCACGCCTCTCTTCTCGGCGTACGGAATCCGGTCCGGCACCTTGAGCGCGGCCCGCAGCACCTCCTCCGCCCGCCGAGCGGCCATCAGCGGCCCCCGCCCGAGCCACGCGAAGCAGACCGCCCCCTGCTCCAGCAGCCGCGTCGGCCCGCGCTCGACCGCCGTGATCCCGACCTTCACCATCCCGGGCCCGAACCAGGCGAGATACACGTGATACGGCCGCGGGTCATCGGCGATCGTGTCGGCGGCCACGGAGTGGGCCCGGTCGAGCCGCGCACACTCCTCACACCGAGCCCCGGTACTCCGGCCGGGCACCCCCGCCCGCACCGGACAGGCATTCCCCCGGGCTCCGACGCAGATCCGCCGCCCCGCACTCACCACACCGAACGCCACCACCTTCCCCCGAGGCAGAGCGCTCCCCCGCCCGCCCTCCCAGCCCAGCAGTGGCCCGTCCCCGCCCCACCGCAGCCCCGTACATCTCCACACGCGTGCCATCCCTCACGACCTTAGAGGGCACCACTGACAACGGCCTCGACCAGCGCGAACGCGGGGCGAGCCGCGGGCTGGACCGCGAGCTCGGGCTACGGACGGGTGAACGGGGCCGACGCCAGGGGGACCGGGGCTAGCCGGCCCTGCGGCGAGCCGCGCCCACCCCCGGGGCGGACGCCTGCTCGCCCTCGTCCAGGAAGAGGTCGTTCTCGATCAGGAAGAGGTCGCTCTCCCCGAAGTCCGGGGCCTGGAAGGGGGTCGTCGTCGGCGGTGGCGACACCGCGACGGCATGACGGGTCGCCCCTTCCGGGGCGGAGAACAGCGAAGTCGATTCGATGAGAGGTCTCCCATTCGGTACAGGGCCGTCGAGGCGCCTGGCGTGCCGGGACCGGGCACGGCGGTCCTACAGCTTGCTCATCTTCGTGTACGGACTCAGGATCCGCTGTCGCGCGGAACCGAAGTCGACGAGCACCGCGATGCCGTCCTCGATACCGATCACCCGGCCGAGGCCGTACATGTCATGGGTGACCTGGTCACCCACGGCGAACTCTTTGAGAGGTGGTGCGACGGGAGCCTTGAAGGGACTGGTGGGCAGATAGCGCTTAGGTGCACTGGACTTTGTCATTGAGTCCAGTATGGGCCAACGCCGAGGGCCCCGGATCTCTCCGGGGCCCTCGATCTGTGGGTGCACTCGGCAGGATTCGAACCTGCAACCTTCTGATCCGTAGTCAGATGCTCTATCCGTTAAGCTACGAGTGCTTGTTCTGTTCTCTGCCGCTCCTGGCCCTTTCGGCCCGCTCGCGGCGACAGGAAGAACATTACATGACTGCCGTCGCCATGTGAAATCCGTTTGCCATAGCCCTTGTGACCTGCGGAAACACCTTGGCGAGGGGGTGCGGGGGCGCGGGAACGACGAAGCCCCGGTCCGCTGGACCGGGGCTTCGGTGATCAAGCGCGGAGGCGGAGGGATTTGAACCCTCGATGGGATTGAAGTCCCAAACCGCATTAGCAGTGCGGCGCCATAGACCGGACTAGGCGACGCCTCCAGCACAACCCCCCGCGCGAGCGCGAGTGGTGCGTGCAGATGATGACACAGCCGAGTGGGCTGTCACCAATCGCCTCCCACGGTACTAGGCGCAGAGGCCGCAGGGCAAAGCCGTATGGCACGTCGGGAGCGGTGCGAGGGAGGTCGCCCGAGGGGGGTCGGGGGCCGCGGCGGGGGCGACGTCGGGGCGGGGCGGACACGTGCCCACGGGGAGCGGGGCGACGTCGGGGCAAGGCGGACACGTGCCCGGGGAGCGGGGGCGCCGCAACCGTGGGGCGGGCGTGACGTTAGTCAGGTCATGTCGCAGAGCCCTTCCGCCCATGCCCCCGCCTCGCCCCGTCAGGCCGTCACGCCGGAGAGGAGTCCGGCCGCGCTGAGCCGGCTGTTCCTCGGTGCCGCCGCCTCGCTCGCCACGGCGGCCGCCGGCACGCTCGCGCCGGTCGCACCGGACGCGTACGCCGCCGAGGCGGTGTCGCGGCCGTCGCCGCCCTTGCCCGCCGCCGTCCCCGGCGACCGGCTGACCGTCACGGTCCGGGAGGCGGGTGGCGGAGCGGACGGGACGTTCGAGCTGCGGTGCCATCCGCAAGGGGGCAGCCACCCGGCCGTGCGGGAGGCGTGCGGGAGGCTCGACCGGCGGACCACGTGGGGCACGGACCCGTTCGCGCCGGTGCGCCCCGGCACCGTCTGCACGATGCAGTACGGCGGCCCGGCCACCGCGTATGTCACCGGGACCTGGGCCGGGCGCCGCGTCGACGCCCGCTTCGACCGCGGGAACGGCTGCGAGATCGCCCGCTGGGACGCGCTGGTGCCCGTACTGCCCGACCTCCGCGTGTAGGCGCCGCGTGGAGGCGACGACCGCCGACCCGACAGTAGAAGAGGGGAACAGGAGGGCAGGGGAGGGGCGGAATCGAGCCACGCGGCGAGCGTGACGACAAGCACCCCCGGGCGCCGCGCACAGGCCGTACATATGTGCCGTCGGCAATGCCGTCCGGCAAAACACACGGTCACGGCACCCCCGTCCGCACCGTCACGGCATCTCCGGATATTCGGTGTGCGACCTCCCTCTCATCCGGCGTCGCGAGCGCAACCTCTGCCCGTAGACTCCCTCGCGTGACACGTCGCGGGCCGGTTGGCAAGATGGCCATGGCCCCAGCGGTCGGCAAGGTGCGGTAACAGGGAGGAAGCGTCTCGTGAGCAGCAGGCCATCCCGAGGCGCTGCTCGCCTCGCAGCCATACTGGACGCGCTGCCCGACGCGTTGCTCCTGGTCAACGCCAACGGGACCGTCGTCAACGCCAACACGATCGCGCTGGAGGCCTTCGAGGCCCCCGGGACCGCGTTGGTCGGGCGCGGGTTGCTCGATCTGCTGCCGGAGTTCGACTCACGGCTCATCCCGGGATCCATGCGCCGGCCCGACACCATGGACCCGACGGGGCGGACCAAGCCGACCCGTATGACCGCCCGCCGGACCGACGGCAGCGACTTCCCGGTCGAAGTCACAAGCGCGAATCTGGAGAACGGCCAGCAGGCGTACGACGGTTACGGCTACGCCAATGACGAGCTGCTCATGCTGGTCGTACGGGATCTTTCGGGCACTGTCGACACCGAGGCCGAACTCGCGCGTTCGCAACGGCAGACCGAGATGATTCTGCGGGCCGCGTCCGAGGGCGTGGTCGGGACCGACACGGACGGACGGATCGTCCTCGTCAATCCGGCCGCCGCTCAGATACTGGGTTATCGGGCCAGTGACCTGGGAGGGCGTGAGCTGCACACGCTCGTGCTGCACTCGCGCGAGGACGGCTCCCCCTTCCCGTACACCGAGTCGCCGCTCGCGGACACCCTGCGGTCCGGGCGCAAGCACCGGGTGCGCGGGCAGGTGTTGTGGGCGAAGAACGGCGAGAAGGTGTCGGTCGATCTGACAACCGCGCCGGTGCGCGACGGGGACCAGCTCGTCGGTGCGGTGATGACGTTCACCGACCGGCGGCCGTACGACAAACTCGCCGAGGAGAAGGACGCCGAGGCGGAGGCGCACGCGGAGGAGCTGGAGCGGCTCGGCAAGGAGCACGCCGAAGAGCTGGAGAGCGTGCGGGAGAAGCACGCCGCCGAGCTGGCCGAGCTGAGCGAGCAGCACGCCGAGGAACTCGCCGCCGGGGACGAGCGGTACGCGGCGCTCGGCGAGCGGGAGAAGGACCGGTACGAGGCGTTGGCCGCGCGGCACGAGCAGCTGCTCGCCGTGCTGGGCACCTCGCTGCGCGGACCGCTCGACCAACTCCGCGGGGAACTGGGCACGCTCGCCGCCGACGACGCCGGACAGCTGTGGCCCGAGGCCAACCAGGTCCTGCACCACCTGACCGCCGGGTACTCGCGGATCACGACCCTCATCGACAACGTGCTCGGCTACCAGCGGATCGACGCGGGCGAGGACGATCTCGTCCGTACGGCCGTCATGCTCGACGCGGTCGTGGCGGCCGGGGTCGACGGGGCCGTGGAACTGGTCGGGCCGGGGCGGGTGCAGTTCGCCGTGCACGCGCCGCCCATCGAGGCCGAGGTGGACCAGACGCGGCTCGCGACCGCGCTCGCCCACCTCGTCGCGGACGTGGCCGGTGTCGACGCGACGGGCAACGCGCCCATGTCCGTCGGCGGCTACATGGACAACACGGTCGTCGTGGCGGCCGCCCAGCGCGGTGAGGTCGTACGCATCGAGGTGCGCGGGCCGTACGCCGGGGGAGACCCGGTGCACCAGCCGATCGTCCAGGGGATCGTGCGGGCGCACGGCGGTGTGCTCCAGACGGTCGAGGTGCCCGGGATGAGCGGCAGCGCGTATGTGCTGGAGGTTCCGCTGGGTGGCGGTGCCGGGGCGGTGCCCGCCCAGGCGCTCCCCGCCGCGGTCGTCGAGGCCGAGGCCGACTCCGGGTCGGGGGCCGTGGCCACAGGCGCCGAGGTCTCCCTGCACGAGCAGGCCGCCGGTGGTGGCGGGCGGCGGCGGGCGCGGCGGTCGTCGGTGGACGCGTTCCTGGAGAGTGAGGACGCGCCGGAGGGTGGCGAGGCGGAGGCCGCCGTCGCTCCCACCGGGCGGCGCAGGCGGCGGGCCGAGGACGCGGCGGGCGGGGCCGGGGAGGGTTCCGGGTCGGCGCAGGGTGCCGACGGCGAGGGCGCCGGGGGTACCGGGCGCCGGCGTGGACGTGCGGCCTCGGGCGAGGCCGGCGGTGAGCCCGTGGCCGCCGAGGGTGCGGTCGTCACGGCGGCCGAGCACGCGGCGGGTGCCGCTGCCGCCGCCAACGGACTGGGCGGGACGGTGCCGCCGCAGGGCGTGCCCACGCCCGGCGGGCGGCGCGCGCGCCGAGAGCCCGCACAGAACGCGCTGCCGCCGGCGCTGCCCGCGGGGCCGAGTCCGGTCACCGGGGCGACCGCGGCCGACGCCGCGTCCGGCGAGGCGGGCGGCGCACAGCAGCCCACCGGGCGCCGTCGTCGCGCGCTCGCCCAGGCGGAGCAGCGCGCCGCCGCCGCTCCCGAGCCGGGCGCGCGAGCGGTCTTCGCGCTGCCGCCGGCCGAGGCCGACCGGGGACCCGACTACGGCCAGGCCGCCGGGCTCGGGCCCGTGCCGGTCCCTGCGGGGCCGGGTGCGCCGGGTGCGCAGGGAATGCCGGGTGCGCCCATGCCCATGCCGCTGCCCGCCGGGACCACTGTCCCCACCGCGCCCGCGCAGGGCGGGGAGGGGTACGAGGGTGAGGGCGGCCAGGGTGCGAGCGCCGCGCCCGGCGGGATGCTTCCCGCCGCCGGTGGGCCGGTTCACGCTGGTGGGCCCGTGCCTGTCGGGGGAGCGGTGCCCGCGGGTGGCGACATGCTTGCCGGAGGGCCCGTGCCCGCCAACGGGGTTGGGCAGCAGGCCGCCGGCGGTGCGCAGCAGGTCGCTCAGGGTGGCACGGGGGCGCCGGGTGGCGTCGCCGGGCCGGATGCGGGTCAGGCAGCAGGGGCGGGTCATGTGGTCGGCGCGGTTCAGGCACCGGGTGCCGGTCAGGTCCCTGGTGCGGGTGGTGCGGGCCAAGTGACCGCTGGGCAGGTGTCCGGGGCTCCGGCCGGGGGTGTCGACGACGGTCGCCATGACGCCGCTCCGCACAACCCGGCCGACGACCACACACCGCCGCAGCCGCATCCGGTGCCGACCCCGACCGGCCGCCGCCGGGCGGTACGGCAGCAGCCCGCTGCCCAGCAGGGTGAGGGCGCCGCCACGGTGGTGCCTGGGCAAGGGGGGCCGGTCCAGGGCGCTCCCTCCCAGGGGGTTCCTCCGCAGGTAGGGCCGGGTCAGCCGGTGACCGCGCAGGCTGTGCCGGTCGGCGCCGCCCAGCCCGTGCCCGCACAGGGCGTTCCGGGTGGCCCGCAGCCCGTTGCCGCGCAGGGCGCTCCAGGCGGCCCGCAGCCCGTGCCCGCACAAGGCGCCGCCGCCACTCCCGGCCGGCCCGTGCCGCCGCAGGCCGCAGTCGCAGCTCCCGGCCAGCCCGTCCCGGGTGCGGTCGCGGCCGCGCAGCCCGTCGCTCAGCAGGGGGCTGCCGGGCACGTCCTGGCCGCTCAGGCCGCAGCCGGGCAGGCAGCCGCACAGGCCGGCGCAGCCCAGGCTGCCGCCGGGCAGGCCATGGCCGCACAGGCCGCCCCCGGGCAACCCGTCGCCGCCGCGCAAGGCGCCGTACCGCCCCAAGGCACCCCCGGTGACCAGCAGCTGGTGCCCGCGCAGGCCGGAGCCACCGGCCAGCCCGTGACCGTCGTGGGAGTCCATGTCGTACACGGGGTGCAGGGAGCTCACGGTGTGCAGGCGGTTCAAGGGGCCGCCCAGCCCGTGCCCGCCCAAGGTGCGCCCGGTGCCCCGCAGCCCGTCACCGCTCAGGGCGCGGCCCCCGCCACGCCCCGGCAGCAGGCACAACCGCAGCCCCAGTCCTGGCCGGACCCTCACCAGGAGGCCTCCGGCGCAGGCATCCCCGTAGCCGCCCCTCAGACGGCGCTGCCCCCGCAGTCCACCCCCTCCTCCGGCACCCCGCTGCCGCCTGAGGTCGCCGTGCAGCCGCGTGCCGCGCAGCCGTTGCCCGCCGAAGCCGCGGCCCCGGCCCAAGCCCGGGCACAAGGCCAGGCCGTGCCGACGACTCAGGCCCCCGCTGCCACCCCCTCGGCTCCCGCTGCCGTCGACATCAACTCGACCCAGGGACGGGCGATCAGCGTGCGGACGCTCGGGCAGGGCGTCCCGTTCGCCCGCCAGGGCGGCCCCCAGGCGCAACCCCAGACCGGAGCCACGCCCGCGCCGAACCAGCCCGGTGGTTCCGGCAGGCGCCGCAAGCTCGGTACGCCGCCCCAGGCGAGCACCGACCGCCCGGAGACGGGCGCGCGCCCGCACCCGCAGTCCACACCCGCGGGCGGCACCGGCCAGACCCCGCTCCCCGCTCAGGCGGCCCAGCCGCAGCAGTCACCGGCACAGGGGGCGCAGCCCTCGCCGACCGGGCAGGTCCCGCTGCCGCCGCAGCCCTCGCCGACCGGGCAGGTTCCGCTCCCGCCACAGCCGTCCCTCGCCGGGCAGTCGCGGCTGACGGGCCGTACGGAGGGGGCCGGGCGCTCGTACGCCATAGGGGCACCCGACGAGAACGCGGCCGAAGGTCCCGAACCGCTGGACGGCCCCGGGGGCGCCGTGGAGGTGCCCGACCAGCCGCATCCGCAGCCGATGGACGACGAGTTGCCGCCGGAGCCGCTGGACAACCCGCGCCGGCTGCTGGTGTGGCCCGCGCCGGACGTGACGACGCACCAGGCGCTGAGCGACCGCGGCTACCGGCCCGTCATCGTGAACTCCCGCGAGGACGTGGACGCCCAGATCGCCGCCTACCCGGCCGCCCTGTTCGTCGACCCGCTGACCGGGCCCATCACGCGCACGGCACTCCAGTCCCTGCGCCAGGCCGCCGTGGCCGCCGAGGTCCCCGTCCTGGTGACGGCGGGGCTCGGCCAGGCGACGCGGGAGGCGGCGTACGGCGCCGACCCGGCCATCCTGCTGAAGGCGCTCGCGCCGCGCGACTCCGAGCAGCACCCGCCGCGCGTCCTGCTCATCGAGGAGCACGCGGAGATCGCGCTCGCCCTGACCGCGACGCTGGAACGGCGTGGCATGCAGGTCGCACGGGCCGCGTCCGACGCGGACGCCGTCACCCTGGCCGCGCAGATGCGGCCGAACCTCGTGGTGATGGACCTGCTGCAGGTGCACCGCCGCCAGGCCGGGATCATCGACTGGCTGCGGACGAACGGCCAGCTGAACCGCACCCCGCTCGTCGTCTACACCGCCGCCGTCGACCCGTCCGAACTCCCCCGCCTGGCCTCGGGCGAGACGGTCCTCTTCCTCGCGGAGCGCTCGACGAGCCCCGAGGTACAGACCCGGATCGTCGACCTGTTGGCACGAGTCGGTACGAACTGAGCCCGTTACGAACGGATGTGGGGCGGTGTTTCACGTGAAACACCGCCCCACATCACCTCACCGAGACGCGTCCTAGATCTGCGTCACGTCCAGCGCGCCCTCCGCGTACTGCCTCCGCAGTACCTTCTTGTCGAACTTGCCCACGCTCGTCTTCGGCACCGACTCGATGATCGTCCAGCGCTCGGGCAGCTGCCACTTGGCGATGTGGCCGTCGTCGGCGAGGAAGGAGCGGAGGGCCTCGAAATCGGTGGTCGAGCCCTCCTTCAGCACGACCGTGGCGAGGGGGCGCTCGCCCCACTTCTCGTCCGGTACGGCCACGACGGCGGCCTCGGCGACATCCGGGTGGGCCATGAGGGCGTTCTCCAGCTCGACCGAGGAGATCCACTCGCCGCCGGACTTGATGACGTCCTTGGCACGGTCGGTGAGAGTGAGGAAGCCGTCGGGGCTGATCGTGCCGACGTCGCCCGTCTTCAGCCAGCCGTCCTCGCTGAACTTGTCGTCGGGGCGGACGGGTTCGGCGCCCTGACCGCCGAAGTACGCGCCCGCGATCCAGGGGCCGCGGACCTCCAGCTCACCGGCGGACTCGCCGTCCCAGGGCAGGCGTTCGCCGCCGGGGCCCGTGAGGCGGGCCTCGACGGATGCGGGGAAGCGGCCCTGGGTGAGGCGGTACGCGAACTCCTCCTCCGAGCCGGCCTCGATGTGGGCCGGCGGCCGGGCGATCGTGCCCAGCGGGGAGGTCTCCGTCATGCCCCAGGCGTGGCAGACGCGCATGCCCAGCTTGTCGAAGGCCTCCATAAGGGCGGGCGGGCAGGCCGAGCCGCCGATGGTGACCTGGGTGAGCGAGCCCACCTCGCGCGGGCGGGCGGCCAGCTCGGCGAGCAGGCCCTGCCAGATGGTGGGGACGGCGGCGGCGTGCGTCGGCTTCTGCGTCTCGATCATCTCGGCGAGCGGGCCGGGCTGCAGGAACCGGTCCGGCATCAGCAGGTTGACGCCGGTCATGAAGGTCGCGTGCGGCACGCCCCAGGCGTTGACGTGGAACTGCGGGACGACGACGAGGGAGAGGTCCGCGTCCGTCAGACCCATGGACTGGGCCATGTTGATCTGCATGGAGTGCAGATAGATCGAACGGTGGGAGTACACGACGCCCTTGGGGTCGCCGGTGGTGCCGGAGGTGTAACACATGGCCGCGGCCGTGCGTTCGTCCAGCTCGGGCCAGTCGTACGTGGTCGGCTTGCCGGCGATCAGGTCCTCGTACTCGTGCACCTGGACGCCCGCTCCGGCGAGCAGCGACCGGTCGCCGGGCCCGGAGACGACGACGTGCTCCACCGGCTTGAGGTGCGGGAGGAGCGGCGCGAGGAGGGGGAGCAGCGAACCGTTGGCGATGATCACCCGGTCGGCGGCGTGGTTGACGATCCATGCGAGCTGCTCAGGAGGCAGCCGCAGATTGAGGGTATGGAGGACGGCGCCCATGGAGGGGATCGCGAAGTACGCCTCGACATGTTCCGAGTTGTTCCACATGAGAGTCGCGACGCGTTCGTCGCCGTCGACTCCGAGGTCCTCGCGCAGAGCGTGGGCCAACTGTGCGGCGCGGGCGCCGATCTCGGCGTAGGAACGGCGGTGGGGCTCACCCTCACCGGTCCAGGTGATCACCTGCGACGTCCCGTGGATGCTCGACCCATGGGTCAGGATCCTGGAGATCAACAGCGGTACGTCCTGCATGGTGCTCAGCACGGCGTCCTCCCGGGGCGGCTCTGCCTACGCGGTGGTAACGGTTGCGCTGATTCTGCTCACATACCGCTTGGTATGTCACTAGGTGCGGGATGATCGATCAGAGTGAATCCCGGGGAGCCGGATGGCAGCCGCATGCCAGGCCAACGAGCGAGCTACCGCACGGGTTCCAGCTCGGGGTCCTCACGCAGCTTGCCCAGCGCGCGGGAGACCGCCGACTTCACCGTGCCGACCGAGACCCCGAGGACCTCGGCCGTCTGGACCTCGCTCAGGTCCTCGTAGTACCTGAGGACGACCATCGCCCGCTGACGCGCCGGCAGCTTCATGATCGCCCGCCACATCGCGTCGTGCAGGCCCTGCTGCTCGGCCGGGTCGGCGGACTGGACCCCCTCCGGCTCCGGCAGTTCGTCGCACGCGAACTCGTCCACCTTGCGCTTGCGCCACTGGGACGTGCGCGTGTTCAGCAGCGCCCGGCGCACATAGCCGTCGAGGGCCCGGTGGTCCTCGATGCGCTCCCAGGCGACGTACGTCTTGGCGAGCGCGGTCTGCAACAGGTCCTCGGCGTCGCACGGGTTCGCGGTCAGCGACCGGGCGGTCCGCAGCAGCACCGGCTGGCGGGCCTTCACGTACGCCGAGAACGACGGGTACGACAGGTTCGTCAGGCTCGACAGGTTCGGCCGGGTCGAGGCCGAGCGGGCCGAAGTCGAGCGGGTCGAGGCCGAGCGGGCCGAGGTCGGCAGGGTCCGCGTCACGGGTGCAGCGGCCTTCGAAGCGCTGGTGCAGACGGGTGTGGTCATGGCTCCACGCTAGGAGCGGGCCCCGCCCGGCGGATCGGCCGCAGGTCCCGAAGACGAATCCCCCTCAGGTTGTAGGAGTGGGGCGGGCCCCACCTACTGGAGGTGGATGAACAGCCCCCAGGTACTGAGGGTGTACCCCTGAGAAGCACTGCCCAGGTTGTACGGACCGCGTCCCACCGGCCCCCAGGGTGCCCGAAGCCTCCCTCAGCCGCCACACCAGGACCACTCACCCGTCCGTCCCCAGCACCAACCCCGAGGTCGGCACCCCCGTCCCCGCCGTGACCAGCACCCGTTCCGCGCCGCGCACCTGGTTCACGGCGGTGCCCCGCAGCTGCCGTACCGCCTCCGCGATGCCGTTCATCCCGTGCAGATACGCCTCGCCGAGCTGCCCGCCGTGGGTGTTGAGCGGCAGTCGCTCCGCCGCGACGAAGTCCGCCGCCTCCCCCGGCCCGCAGAACCCGAACTCCTCCAGCTGCATCAGCACGAACGGCGTGAAGTGGTCGTACAGGATGCCGACGTCGATGTCGCTCGGGACGAGCCCCGAGGTCTGCCGGAGCCGGCGGGCGACGACGCCCATCTCCGGCAGCCCGGTGAGATCACCGTCGTAGAAGCCGGTCATCTGCTGCTGCGCCCGGCCCGCGCCCTGGGCGGCCGCCACCACCACGGCCGGCGGCCGGGGCAGATCGCGGGCCCGCTCCACGGAGGTCACGACGAGCGCCTGGCCGCCGTCCGTCTCCTGGCAGCAGTCCAGCAGCCGCAACGGCTCCACGATCCAGCGGGAGGCCGCGTGCTCGTCGAGGGTGATGGGGCGGCCGTGGAAGTACGCCGCCGGGTTCGTCGCCGCGTACTTGCGGTCCACCACGGCCACGTGCCCGAACACCTCGGGGGTCAGCCCGTACGCGTACAGGTACCGCTGGGCCGCCATCGCCACCCAGGACGCGGGCGTGAGCAGCCCGAACGGCAGCGTCCAGCCCAGCGCCACACCCTCCGCCGACGGCTCCCGGTGCCGTACGCCCGAGCCGAACCGCCGCCCCGAGCGTTCGTTGAACGCCCGGTAGCAGACCACGACCTCCGCCACGCCTGTCGCGACCGCGAGCGCCGCCTGCTGCACGGTCGCGCACGCGGCGCCGCCGCCGTAGTGGACACGCGAGAAGAAGGACAGCTCGCCGATGCCGGCCGCCTGCGCGACCGTGATCTCCGGGCTGGTGTCCATGGTGAACGTCACCATTCCGTCCACGTCGGCCGGTGCCAGCCCCGCGTCGTCGAGCGCCGCCCGCACCGCTTCGACGGCCAGCCGCAGCTCACTGCGCCCCGAATCCTTGGAGAAGTCGGTCGCCCCGATCCCGACGACGGCCGCCCGTCCGCCGAGCCGGTCCTTGGTCCGTACGCTCATGCGGCGCCCTCCGCCTCGGCCGGGGGCGGGTCCTGGGGCGGGACCGGGGACGGGACCGGGGGCGGGACCGTGACGGTGACCGTTCCGGTGACGTGTCGGCCGATGCCGTTGTCGCCGACGACCTTGACCGTGGCCGTACGACCGTCGGTCGCCTCGACCGTGCCGGTCAGCACCATCGTGTCGCCCGGGTAGTTGGGGGCACCGAGCCGGATGGCCACCTTGCGCAGGACCGCGGCCGGCCCGAAGTGGTCGGTGACGTACCGCCCCACCAGCCCGTTCGTCGTCAGGATGTTCATGAAGACGTCCGGCGACCCGCGCCGCCGCGCCAGCTCCGGATCGTGGTGCACGTCCTGGTAGTCGCGCGAGGCGATCGCCCCCGCGACGACGAGCGTGCGGGTGATCTCGATCTCCAACGACGGCAGTACGTCCCCCGCCTCGGCCCTCATGTCCGGGCCACCTCCTCCTCCACGCGGAACACCGGCAGCTCCAACTCCTCGTCGCAGCGCATGAACTCGAGCCGTACGGGCATCCCGATCCGCACCTTGTCGTACGGCACCCCGGTGACGCCGCTGACGATCCGCACCCCTTCCGCCAGCTCGATCAGCCCGACGGCGTACGGCGGATCGAAGGCCGGGAAGGGCGGGTGGTGCATGACGACGTACGAGTACACGACCCCGTCGCCGCCGGCCTCGACCGTGTCCCACTCGGGCGAGCCGCAGGCGTTGCACCCGGGCAGCCAGGGGAGGCGGAGGGTGGCGCAGTCGGCGCAGCGCTGGATGAGGAGTTGGTGACGCGAGACGCCTTCCCAGAAGCCGGCGTTGTCGCGGTTGACGACGGGGCGGGGGCGGCGGGGTGGTTGTTCGCGGGGGTGGGACTCGCGGAGTTGTTGTTCGCGAGGCTCTTGTTCGCGGGGTTGTTGTGCGCGGGGTTGGGGCTTGGCCTTCGTCGTCCGCGTACTCGGCGCGTACTTGAGGATCCGGAAGCGATGGGTGCCGACGAGTTCGTCGCCGACCCGCACGTCCATGCGGGTCGTGACGAAGTACCCGGTGCCGAGCTTGGTGGTCTTCCGGTTCGACACCGACTCGATGACCGAGTCGAAGGTGATCTCGTCCCCCGGCCGCAGCGCCCGCAGGTACTCCTGCTCGCAGTCGGTGGCGACGACGGAGGTGCAGCCGGCGCGGTCGAGGAGCGCGAGGAGTTCGTCGTACGCCGGCGCGCGGGTCTCGTGGCCGCTCAGCCCGCCCATCGTCCACACCTGGAGCATGGTCGGCGGGGCGACGGCGTCCGGCCCGGTGTACGCGGGGTTGGCGTCACCCATGGCCTCGCACCAGTGCCGGATCATGGGCGGGTTGACGGGATCCTTGCCACGGCCGCCGAGGACGGCCGCGCACCCCTCATAGGCCTTGAGCCGTACGGACAGGTCCTCGGTTGCCGCCACCGTTCCCCCTCCGAAGATTTCTGACTGTCCGTCAGATTGAAGGAACTGGCGCCGGAACTGTCAAGGTCGCGAGGGCGCGCCTGCGAGCCGCGAGGGCGTAGAAACGTCTGTGCGGCGATGCCGAAGCACCGCCGCACAGGCGTGCCACACCCCACGAACATGTCCCACATGTCCTACGTCGCCCGAGGGTCGGACTGGTGCCGTTGTTGTCGTGGCCGGCGCCGCTGCCGACGAGGTTCGCCACACCCGCGTTCGATCCGTTGTCCGCGAAGGAGCCGTTGCGAGAAGTCGAACAAACCCCTTTAGATCAAGAAACTCCCAGCTCAGACCCAATAAGCCGACACGGCGGAAGCAAAATCAAGCCGGGCAAGGGGTGAAGCGTTCCCTCACCCTTCCGGCCAACCCTCGAACAGACCTTCCACGACCGAAAGACCCCCTCGAACCCCTTCCCTTTATCGAACACCCGTACGAACATAGAAGCATGGCCACCACGGACCGGCAGGCCACCACCCTGGCCCTGGCGCACGCCCTATCCGCCGCCGAACGCGGACTGGCGGTGATCCCCCTGTCCCGCTCGAAACTCCCGGCCCTGCGTTCCCCCCACCGGGACGACCCCGTCCCCTCCCCCTGCCACGGCGAATGCGGCCGCTTCGGCCACGGCGTGTACGACGCCTCCACCGACGCCCAACGCATCCGCGAACTCTTCGCCGCCGCCCCCTGGGCCACCGGCTACGGCATCGCCTGCGGTGTCCACCCCCACCACCTGATCGGCATCGACCTCGACACGAAATCCGGCACGGACTCCTCGACGGCCCTGCGTGAACTGGCTCTGCGCCACCTCTTCACGATCCCCGAGACGGTCGTCGTGCTGACCCCCAGCGGCGGCCGCCACCTCTGGCTCACCGGCCCGCCCGACGTCGTCGTCCCCAACTCCGCGAGCCGCCTCGCCCCCGGCATCGACATCCGCGGCGCCGGCGGCTACCTCGTCGGCCCCGGCTCCCGCACCGACCACGGCGTCTACGGCACGGCCCCCGGCACGTCCCACCTGCCCCCGGCCCCCTGCCCACCGGCCCTGCTCCGCCTCCTCCTGCCCCCACCGCGCACGGCCACCCCGTCCCGGACGGCCGACGGCCACGGCCACGGCCTGATCCACTTCGTCCTCACCGCCCAGGAGGGCCAGCGCAACACCCGCCTCTTCTGGGCGGCCTGCCGCGCCTACGAGAACGGTCTCGGCCCCGACCTGACGAACGCGCTGATCGAGGCGGCCGTACGCACGGGCCTCACGGAACGGGAGGCGAGGTCGACGGTGGCGTCCGCTGCGCGGATGTCGGGGCGGGGCGTGTGATGCGGACGTCGCGGACACCGGCCGTGAAGCCGAGGCTGCGCCACTGGCCCCTGTCAGGAAGTCACCGAGACGTCCGCCGTGCCCGCTGTGAAGTCACCGCGGCGGTTCCTCGCGGCCGGTGTCGGTCTGCCCTGTCTGCTCCGAGCCGAACTGCTGCCTGAGCCGCTCCTGAGCCGTGTCGACCTGGCCGCTGTACTTCCCCTGCGTCCGCTCGTCGACCCGGTCGCCAGCCCTGTCGACACCCTTGCCGGCCTGCTCCTCATGGCCCTTCAGCATCTGCTTGAGCTTGTCCATCACAGACATCGCGACTCCTTCCGCCGTTTGCCATCCCCTCCAGAATCAGCGCCCCTCCCACAGGTCGCATCTCGTACGCACACCGAAGGGGCGCCCCGCAACCGGGACACCCCTTCCCCCTTCTGCCCGGCACCGGATTGTCAGTAGCGGATGGCATCCTTCCCGCTGACCTTCGACGTCCCATCCCAGGAGAAACGTGCCGAAGAAGAAGCAGAAGCCCCGCAAGAAGCAGACGCGACGTACGCCGGCCCCCAAGGGGGTTCTGCTTTACCACGACATGGCCGTGTACGAGAATTTCGAGCGATGCACTCAGAGAGTTCTCCAGGTCCTTCAATCGGCGCAGAAAAAGAGCCCTGGAGCCCCCAGACGCCTCCTCTTCCGGGTTCAGGGCCACAGAAACAGCGAAGGCGGTTACGATCACGACTCCTGGGAGATGATCCGACACTTCCTCCCGGATATCATCCTCCCCCACCTGACGGAACTGATCACGCCCCTGTATGAGGTGCGAAACCCGAGGAAGCAGAACAACGTCATACCTGACGAACTGCACATCTCCTATCCCCCAGGAAACAAAGGCTTCTGGTACGACACCGACCTGCTCCCCCTGCGGGCGCGCGAAACAGCTCCCGAGAGCCGGAAGACACCTCCCTCACGGCAGGCGATAGCGGACTACCTGGGCATGGGCGAGGAAGCATCCTGCCTGGTGTGCTGGGGCGTACCGGCCGAGCGTGCACACGTGGTACCGACCTCACTCGGCGGCTCCATGGACGTTCGGAACTTCGCTCTCCTGTGCAGCCAACACCATAAACAGGCACCGGACATCGCCGATGCCGAGGCTTTCTGGGCATGGGTCGACTATGCGGAGCTGAGAGATTCCGGCAGCAAGTGGTCAAGGGCTCCCGAAGACCTGAAGGATTGGCTGCAAAACCAGGGTGTCAGAACAGAGATGCAGTCCCGCGAGGATCTCGAATTCCTCGCCGACGTGAAATTTGAGCTGAAGCATCTCTACGGCTGGTCCGAAGACGACTTCTCCCATGCCTCTTGGGACCTCACCGAGGAGTACCACCGAGTCTTGGACGCGGCAACAGGAAAACACTTCGGCGTGGAGAAGAAAGTCGCGACCCACGCCTGGGCCTATCACATCGCAAGGCAGCGACTCACCACGCGCAAGCCGGGTGGGCAGGCGAACAGGGGCTACGGACCGCCGACCTGATCCCGAGCAGGCCCACGAGCCGTCCGCACAGGCTGACCGGAAACGGTAGCCAAACGCCCCGAAACGAGAAAAGACAACGCAGAAGGGGCGCCTCCCGGAGAGACACCCCTTCCGACCTTCCGACCTTCTGACCTTCTGGCCAGCAAGTCACACTCGCCTGCTGCGGTGGGTGTGGGATTTGAACCCACGGTGACATCGCTGCCACGACGGTTTTCAAGACCGTTCCCTTAGGCCGCTCGGGCAACCCACCTTTGCCCCGGACCACCTGGGTCGGAGTCGGAGCGGGTACAGCGTACCGGCACCGAGCGGTTGGCGGGGGCGCGGTCCATGCGGGGTCCGCGCCCCCGGTGTGTTACTGCTTCCAGGCCCAGTGGAGGCGGTCGAGGCCGCTCTGGTTGTTCAGCTTCAGGGTGAGGCGGGTGCCCGTGCCCTGGAGGGTGGTGAGGGAGTAGGTGTCGCCGTTGCGCAGGCCGGGCCAGTAGACCGAGCCGAGGCCCATCTCCCGGATGGTGTCGGTCGCGGCCTGGATGTAGGCGACCTCGTTGGAGCCGCTGACCGGACCGTTGTAGTCCAGGCCGGTGGTCATGGAGGCGCCGAACTCGTCGAGGATCGTGCGCGAGGCGCAGTCGCCGATGCGCTCCTTGAAGTCCGCCTTCCACTGGTCGACGCTGGTCCAGTCGGTGTGCCAGAAGCCGTAGTTGTGCAGCGCGATCCGCGTGCCGTCGAGCCGGCTGTCGGCGCACACGGGCTTGACGTCCTCGCTGTACTTGATGCCGCCGACGAGGACCCGGTCGCGCGGCACGAAGCGGTGCGTCTTCAGCCAGCGGGCGGCCACGTCGCGCCACTCCTGGGAGGTGTAGCCGAACGGCTCGTTCATCGGCTCGAAGTACACCTTGGAATTGCCCGCGTAGGCGGAGGTGATCCGCGCCCACATCCGGTCCCAGGAAGCCTGGTCGTCGATCTTGCCGTCCTTGGCGTTGTCGGCCTCCCAGTAGCCCAGGATGACCTTGAAGCCCTTGGCGGTGGCCGCGTCGATCGCGCCCCGGTACGACTTCCAGAAGGCGCCGTTCACGGAGGTCGGGTTGACCGGGAGGCGGACCGTGTTGGCGCCGAGCTTGGAGAAGCCGCCGATGATCGCCTTGGACTTGGCGTAGGTCGTGGCGTAGCTGTCGGAGGTGGACAGGCCCGAGGGCACGACCGCGTCGTCGGCGTAGTTGTCGCGCGGGTCGGCCCAGTTGACCCCCTGGAAGTCGCTGACGGGCGGCGGCGAGGCGTGGCGGGAGGCGCCTGCGGAGGCGGGGGAGGCGAGCGCCCCGCTGACTGCCGTGGCGCCGGCCAGGAACGCTCCCAGGCACGCTGTCCGGCGGTGGTTCTTTCGTGGCACGGCATCCCTTTCTGGGCAGGTGCGTTCGCGAGATCTCACCTGCGGGTCGGCGGCTCTGTGGCTTCCGCAAACTAGAAGGCATCTCAAACAGAGGTCAACACATCTGCACACCAAATTTCATCAAGATCGCAGTAAGGGAACGGGCGATCACGAACGCAGGCCATGAACGTCGCCCATGAACGTCGCTCATGAACGCAGCTCACCAACGCGGCTCACTTGGCTGGGTCCTTACGGCGTGACCGACGCGACGGGAGCGGCCGGTGTGTCCGACGCGAGCCCCCACGCCGACCGCCGAGGGTCGGCGGTACGACGATGGCCGTCCCCGCCGCCGCCGGCTCACCTGGCTGCCCCGGCCGTCCAGGCGGATCCGGCAGCCCGGCTCCGACCGACGCCGACGCCCCGGCCCATACCCAACGCGGCTCATGAACCCAGCTCCAGCGCAGCTCATGAGCGCGGCTCACGAACCGCCCACTGCCAGCCCCGACCCCGTCAGCCGCACCCGGATGCCGTCCTCCTCCACGCGGACGTCCCGCAGCCGCACATTCCCCCGCTTCGGCTCGGGCAGTTCGAAGGACAGGGACAGCCGGTCGGCGAGGACCGGTCGGGTGAGCTGGGACAGGGCGTCGAGGAGACCCGGGTCGAGGCCCAGATCCCGGAGCAACTCGGGGTTCTCCAGGGCCAGATCGATGAGGTTGAGGCTCTGGGCCTGGCGGGCGAAGCGCGGGGAGCCGGTCAGCTCGGCGAGCTTTCCGTCGTCGCCCAGGGCCTCGCGTACGGTCGCCTCGGGCACCCCCATGCGCCGCACGATCGCCGGGACCGACAGCAGCGCCTTCGCCTTACGGGTCTCCCGGGCGAGGTCGGCGGACGCCTTCGGCGTCAGGTGCAGGCCTTCCGAGGAGCGGGTGCCGGGCCGGTAGGTGGCCAGGTCCCCGATGTCCAGGCGCATACCGCCGATCTCCGTGGCGATGCCCCGCTCGCCCTGCCGCTGGATCGTGGCCTCGGCGCGCAGCCGGAGGTCGTGCCCGGCGACCGGCAGGGTGCCGCGGGCCCGGACCCGATCCGGGCCGTCACCCGTGAACGTCACCTGGGACGCGCCGAGTTCGCGGTTGAGGTCGGCGAAGGACAGCAGGACGTCGCCGTCGAGGCGGGGGACGCGGGCGCCGCGCACCGAGGTGAGGCCGTCGGCGTCCAGCCGTATGTCGTGGGCCGTGGCCGACACCTTCGCCAGTGAGACCCGGTCGGCCGCCACGTCCGGCACGGTCAGCCGCACCGACTCCAGCCGTTTGTCCACGAGTTGGGTGAGGAAGGGGAAACCGCCGATCTCCACCTCGGGCGCCGCGGCCAGGTCCAGCCGGTCCTTGAGGGTGTCCGCGGTCCTGTGCTCGGCGTACAGCAGTGCCCAGCGGTCGGTGAGGGCGACGAAGGCGGCGAGGACCACCAGGCCCACCACCGCCTTCAGAGCGAGGGGCAGCCCGGCGAAACGGCCACGGCCACGCCTGCGCCGGCCGCCGCGGCGGTGGACGGGCGGAGTCCACTCCGGCTCCTCCTCGGGCTCCCTCTCCGGCTCGGCCCCCGGCTCGCCCGTACCGCCGCCCAGAAACTCCTCCAGAGAGGTGTCCTCCAGAGGGCCGTCGTCGAGGTCGGCGAGTTCCTCGTAGGGGTTGCGGCGGGCTCCGGAACGAACGTGAGGTACGTCGGAACGGCCGTCGAGCGCTTCGGAGTGGTCGTGGGGGTGGGGCTGGGAGTGGGCGTGGGGATCAATGCGGTGGGAGTGGGCCTGCGGATCGATGCGGTGGGGGGTGCGCATCGATTCATCCGAACATGTGCACCACCCCTGGCCGCAACCTGAATCCCGCCTATGCGACTTACTTCACGATCGCTGCGGCCCGCCTTCACGATCGCTGCGGCCCGTTTTCGCCGCTCGATCGTGGTTCCCCACCCAGGCCCAGGAGTTGACCGTCAGGCACCCACTGCCCACAGCACAGCACAGCACCGGGCAGGACAGGACAGCACCGCGCCGCAGCACCCGTGATGCTGGGTTGCTGCGGCGCGGTGGCGACGAGATGGGGACGGCGTCAGCTGTCGCCCTCGCGTTCGCCGAGGGTCACTTCCGCCGTACGGGTCTTGCCGTCACGGGTGTACGTGAGGGTGACCCTGTCGCCGGGGAGGTGCGTCCAGATCTCGCCGATGAGGGTGGGGCCGCTGTCGATGACGTGGTCGTCGAGCTTGGTGATGACGTCACCGGGCTGGAGGCCGGCCTTGTCGGCGGGGCCGCCCGGCGTGATGGAGTCCGCGCCCCCCTCGGTGATCTTCGCGCCGCCCGTGCCCTCCTCCAGGGAGACCGAGGCGCCGATCACCGGGTACACCGGCTTGCCCGTCTTGATCAACTGCTGGGCCACGTTCTTGGCCTGGTTGATCGGGATGGCGAAGCCGAGGCCGATGGAGCCCGCCTGGCCGGAGCCGAAGCTGCCGTTGCTGGCGGACTGGATGGCCGAGTTGATGCCGATGACGTTGCCCTGGGCGTCGAGGAGGGGGCCACCGGAGTTGCCCGGGTTGATCGACGCGTCGGTCTGCAGGGCGCTCATGTAGGAGGCCTTGCTGCCGGAGGAGCCGTCGCTGGAGGCCACCGGACGGTTCTTGGCGCTGATGATGCCCGTCGTGACCGTGTTGGAGAGGCCGAAGGGTGCGCCGATCGCGATCGTCGAGTCGCCCACCGCCACCTTGTCGGAGTCGCCGAGCGTCAGCGGCTGCAGGTCCGACGGGGCGTTCTTCAGCTTGATGACCGCCACGTCGTAGCCCTGTGCGTGGCCGACGACCTCGGCGTTGTACTTTTTGCCGTTCGGGAAGGTGGCCGACACCTTTCCGCCGTCGACGGCCTCCGCCACCACGTGGTTGTTGGTGACGATGTGGCCTTCCTTGTCGAACACGAAGCCCGTGCCCGTGCCGCCCTCGCCGTCGCTGCCCGACGCCTCGATGGTGACCGTGCTCGGCAGCGCCGCGGAGGCCACCGCGGCGACCGTACCGGCCGCGCGCTTGACGTCCCCGCCGTTCTGCGAGGCCGAGACGGTCGTGGAGCCCGTGGAGTCGTCGTTGCGGTCGGCCAGCGTGTAGCCGATGCCGCCGCCGACGCCGCCCGCGACCAGCGCGGCGATGAGGATCGCGGCGATCAGACCGCCCCGCTTGTTGCCCGCCGGCTTGGGGGCGGGCTGCTGCGTCTGCTGCCACGAGGAGCCCCAGCCACCGCCACCGCCACCGCCACCGGGGCCACCGGCGCCTCCGGGCGCGCCCGCGTTTCCGTACGCGCCGCCCGCGTCCGCGTACGCGCCGCCACCGTTGTCCGCGTACGACGGGACGGCGTGCGGCGCCGGGGGCGGCCAGGCTGCGTCGGGTGCGGAGGACCCACCGGGCCCGCCTGCGCCACCCGGCCCGCCGGGGGGTGGTCCGTAGCCGCCACCACCGGCCGCCTGTCCCCTGTCATACCCCTGCCCGTGCCCCGAGGCCGCCGCGTAACCGGGCGCCCCGGCCGACACAAGCTCCGGCTGCGACTGTGGCTGCGGGTGGTGAGCCGTCGACTGCTGAGCTGTCGGCTGCTCCGCCTGCGGCACAGGCGGCTGGCCCGCGGTCGCGCCCGGCTCCGGGGCGGTCGGCGGGACCGGCGGCAGCTGGGCCGTCGGCGCGTTCTCGGCGGTGGTTCCGGCCGGGGCCACCTGGGCGGTGGGGTCCGCCGGTGCCGCGCTCGGCTCGTGCGCCGGGGCCGGCGCGGAGGCAGCGGGAGTTTCCACCGGCACGGGAGGTGCGGACGGGGCCGGGGGTACCGCGGTGCCCTCGTTCTCGGTGCTCACAGCTTTTCTCCTCGATCCACGGCTTCACCTTGTCGGCGGTCGACTGTTCTTGGTCGCACATGAGGCTGTGCGTGACTCTTGTATGCGGTCAGCTTTTCCCACGAGCCGTCAGGGCACCATAAGCGGTGACTGTGGGTCCGGGACCATTCTTTATATAGGATCTGTCGGACGAATGACCTGTATCGCCCGTGTGAACCCGGTCGTCCCCCGGTCATCCACCGTCACGCCCCCACGCGTACCCCGTCACGGTGGCACCATGACGCGGTGACCCACGCACGACAGCTCCCGATTCAGGTCGTCGCCCACCGGGGGGCCTCCGAGGCGGCCCCCGAGCACACCCTGGCCGCGTACAAGAAGGCGATCGAGGACGGTGCGGACGCCCTCGAATGCGATGTCCGGCTGACGGCGGACGGCCACCTCGTCTGCGTCCACGACCGACGCGTCAACCGTACGTCGAACGGCCGCGGCGCGGTCTCCGCCCTGGAGCTCGCCGACCTGGCGGCCCTGGACTTCGGCTCCTGGCACAACGGTGACGAGGCCCCCGACTGGGAGGTCACCCCCGAGGACCGGGCGGACACCTCCGTCCTCACCCTTGAACGCCTGCTCGAACTCGTCGCCGACGCTGGACGCCCGGTGGAGCTGGCCATCGAGACCAAGCACCCCACACGCTGGGCCGGCCAGGTCGAGGAGCGGCTGCTGGTCCTGCTGAAGCGGTTCGGCCTGGACGCGCCGGAGCCGGGCGGCGAGTCGCCGGTACGGGTCATGAGCTTCTCGGCGCGCTCACTGCACCGGGTCCGGGCCGCGTCCCCGACACTGCCGACGGTCTACCTGATGCAGTTCGTCTCCCCGCGGCTGCGCGACGGACGGCTGCCGTCCGGTGTCCGGATCGCGGGCCCCTCCATCCGGATCGTGCGCAACCACCCCGCCTACATCGAGCGCCTGAAGAACGCCGGCCACCAGGTGCACGTGTGGACCGTGAACGAGCCCGAGGACGTCGATCTCTGCGTCGAGCTCGGCGTCGACGCCATCATCACCAACCGCCCCCGCGCCGTCCTGGACCAACTCGGCCGCTGACACGGTCTCCAACGACTCCGAACACACCTATTTCGACAACTCCGAACACACCCGCTCTCGACAGCTTCGAACACGTCCGTCTTCACACCTGCGAGCGTTCCACCGAGCCCTGCCGCACCCGTCGAAGGGCTCTTGGCGGAGGTAAGAATTCCGCCAAGTCGGCCGGACTTCGCCACCGGACAAGTCAGGACATCGGGGGCGAAAATCAGCCAGGCAGCTACGGGGAGTGCACCGGCGCGTTCGATCCGTATTCGATCGTTGCGAGTGCGTCAGAGCACGTGCGTTGGCCGGTTTCCAGTCCAGTCCAATGGGGCATTCACACCGTGGCGTGGGGCGAAGGAGGTCTCGGGGGTGGCGTTGGTGGTGGCACAGGAGGTGCCCACGTCGTCGAGCATGGCCGTACCCCATGGCCCTGCGGGCGTGGGGAAAGCGAGGCACCGGATGCGCGATCAGTTGCGCGACGGTGGTGTGGCGGAATCGGTCATCGACGACGCCCTACTGATCCTTTCCGAACTGCTCAGCAATGCCTGCAAACACGGCAGGCCGCTGGGCGACGCGCTGGCCGGTGACGGCGATGTGCGCTGCGCCTGGCGCGTGGACCCCTCGGGGCGGCTCACGGTCGAGGTGACGGACGGCGGTGGTCCGACCCGCCCGGTTCCGTCCACGCCCTCGGTCACCGCACACGGCGGCCGCGGGCTGAACATCGTCACGGCACTGGCCGACGACTGGGGCGTGCGCGACGACGCCCGTGGCGAGGTCACGGTGTGGGTGGTCGTCCAGGACGACGTCCGGCACGCCCATCGCAGGGACGACTTCGCCACCCGCGTCGTCGCCCCGTCGGTCTCCACCCTCCCCGACCTGGACTTCGCGGACGCGTTCGAGGACATGGACTGACCGGCCGACCGAAAGCCGACCGGCAGCCGACCGACAGCCGGCCATCAGTGTGCGATCAGTCCGCGATCAGTCCGCGATCAGCAGTCAGCGATCAGCGGTGCACAACCTGACCTGAACCACCGGTTCCGGGACGACTCGGTGCGTTGCCCACAGGGTCCCGTCGGGCGTCGTACGAGCGGCTAGGCTCGCGCAAGTACGAGACGAGCCGTGATCGGGAGACACCCACGATGGCCAAGAAGCGACCCCACACGAAGGCCAAGCGCCCGCAGGGCACCGGCGGAGTCGGCGCCGCAGGCGCCGATGGGCAGGTCCCGGTTGTCGGCGCGCGCGAGCAATGCCCCTGCGGCAGCGGCCGCCGCTACAAGGCCTGTCACGGCCGGGCCGCCGCCCAGGCGGTGACCGAGCTGGTGCACCGTCCCTTCGAGGGTCTGCCGGGCGAGTGCGACTGGGTCGCGCTGCGCGAGCTGGTGCCCGCCGCCACCGTCGAGCTGAAGCTGAAGGACGCGCTGCCCGAGGGCGTCCCCTCGGTCACGCTCGCCACCGTCCTGCCGATGGCGTGGCCCGCGCTGCGTCGCGACGACGGCACGGTGCTGCTCGGCCTGCAGAACGACACGTCGTCCGGCGACATCAGCCGCGACCTCGCCGACACCCTCCAGCGTGCCCTCGTCGCCGAGCCGGGCACTCCGGTGCAGGGCCGGCGCGCCCCGGCCGACGGCCCGCGCCTGCAGGACCTGCTCGACCCCGAAGGTGACTTCGAGCCAGTTGTGCACTCCGGCTTCGAGTTCTGGGTACCGGACACGGAGAGCACGACTCCGGAGGTCACCGCCTCCCTGGAGCGCGCCAACTCCGCGGCCATCCCGACCGTGAAGCTCGCGGGCGTCGACTCGGCGTACTGGTGCGAGACCCCCGAGAAGAACCACCTGCGCTGGGTCATGCCGCACGCGGAGGAGCGGCTTCTGGACGCTCTCGCGCGGCTGCACGCGGCGGGGCGCTCCAGCCTCGGCGAGGGCACGCGCCTGGTGGGATCCTTCCGTGCTCACGGCCTCACGGTGCCGGTCTGGGACCTCCCCAGCGGGGTCGGCGCGGACGACATCGAGAAGCCGGCGGCCGAGTTCGCCGAGCGGCTCGCCGCCGCCCTGACGGACGAGTCTCCGCTCACCCCGGAGGAGCGCCGGGCGCGCGGCGGACTCACCAACCGGCAGGTCACGCTCAGCTGACGTACGTTCTCGGGCCGACCGGACGGTCGGCTGATCGAGTGCGTTCGAAATGTGGTGACTCCTGTCACAACTCCCCTACGTGACAGGCAAATTCGTGTCCGAATAGCCGAGATCGAATTTGCGAAGCGCCGATCTCTTGTTACGGTTCCATTAGCCCGGTTGCTGGTGCATCCCCCGTCGCCAGCAACCGGGTCTTTTCATGCCCGCGTTCCGGAGCGTCCGTGCTGTACGGAACCCGCGTCGGCGTCAACTGCCTTACGAGCGGCCCGAGTTGCTCCCTGAGCGCAGCAACAGCGGTCCACTGCCGTCGGGTGCCGCGAACTCCACCACGGCCGTGTACGCCTCCGCCCCGCCCCGCGTACGCTCCCTCGGCGTCTCGCACACCCCCGGCTCGTCGTGCGCGCCCACGGCGCAGTGCATGCGTACGGTGCGCCCACCGGGCGCCATCATGCTGAGGACCGCACTCAGCTCCCGCCCGGTCGCGTTGCGGTAGTACGTGCGGGCCCAGGTTTCCTCACCCTGCGTGAGGACACAGGTCTGCGCCTCGATGCCGTCGGGGGAGGTGAGCTCGGGGCCGCAGCGGGCAGCAGTGGCGAGTCCCACACCGAGCGGCCTGCCCGACGGGCGCTCGGCGTCGTCCGGGGTACCGCCCACGTCCGCCGCGTCATCACCGCCCCCGTCCGCCGTCTCCTCGTTCGCCCCGCCCGCCTTGGGATCGAGGCGCCCGGAAGAGTCCTCGGCGCCCTCACCGGAGCCATCCCCACGGCCGGAGGTGCCACTTCCGCTTCCGGCTCCGAGTCCGGCGGCATCACCGACACGCCCGGCGGCCCGGTCGAGCTCGGAGGTGAGAGCGGACTCAGAGGTGAGGGCAGGCCTGGAGGTGAGAGCGGACTCGGAGGTGAGGGCGCGTTCGGACGTACGTACGTCGTCGAGCGGACCGGCGGACGCGACGAGGGGCAGGCCCAGCGCGACCGCCACCGCGGCGGTCAGTCCCGCGAGGCGCAGTCGGCGTGGATCCGGCCCGCCCCCCGCCGACTCGGGTGCTCGGTGGCTCCGGGACGGGGGAGCGCAGTGGCGGCCGCGCGGCGACGGGGCGCCATGGCCCCCGGGAAGACGCTGCATGTGCGGAAGATAACGACCGACCGGGGGCGCCCGGCCCCACGCGCGCCGGGCGGGCTCAGAACTCGGGTGCGCTCACACCCGTACGAGTGAGGGCGTCGACGACCGCGTCCACGACCGCCTCGACGTCGGGCACCCAGGGCGCGGCCGAACCGGGCAGCGGCGCGCGCTCCCAGCGGATCGAGCCGTGACCGGTCTCGGAGGGGGGCAGTGCCAGATAGCCGCCCTCGCCGTGGAAGCGGAGGGAGCCGGGGACGAAGTCCTTGGCGTAGAGCAGCTCGCCCAACTGTTCCATGGAGTACGGCGCGACGAGGATCGCCCAGCGGTGCGGTGCCGCGACCACGGGGCCGAGGCGCATCCCGGTGCGGTCGAGCGCGGCGAGGGCACGCGAGGCGGCGAGCGCCGGCAGGCTCACCGCACAGGGAGCGGTGCCTCCGGTGGCGAGCACGATCGGCGCGGTCGGCCGGTTGGTCCACCACCAGCGGACCATGCGCTCGTCCGTCGTGGCGGCGAGCAGGCCGGGGTCGAAGGGGTGAGCGCCGGGAACCACGCACTCCGGGTCCGGGCAGCCGCAGCGGGCGCGCCCCTGCGGATCCGGCGCCACACCCGGGAGCACGGGCCACTGCCATTCCGTCGCGAACGTCAGGGCCTGCTCAAGAAGCTCTGGCCTCCCGCCGTTGCGCTTGGACAGGAGCCTGCGTCGCCTTCCGGGAATCTCGCGCATGAGCGCTCGTCCTTTCCGTTGCACGCATGGCAACACCGTGGGTCACATCACAACATGTGTCGTTCACTTCACTGTGCGTACCTGCTGGCGCATCACACCCCTGTCGCGGACAAGGGGAACCCTTGAGAGCCGAGCTCGGTTACGTCCGCGTCCATCGCTTGCGTCGACTTGCGTCTGTCAAAAGCATGGGCATGGCGTAGGGGTGGCGGCGCCTGGCGTTTTGCTGTCACGCATGTGCTCGCCGCCTCCGCCACGGGAGGATGGGGCTCGGTCGTCGGTGGATAGGACGCCCGGTTCCGTCGCCAGGTTCCGGGCGGCTCACGCCGCCCCTGGTCTTCACCGAGTACGTACCCATCACGACCGCTGTGACGCTCTGTTGAACAAGGCCAGTCGACCTCAATACACCGTTCACCACAACACTTTTAAGCCAACTTTCCTTTTTCCAAAGGACTGGACAAGAAGGGGACGGGAGTCCAACAGCACCTCACGGACACCAGATATCCCAGCAGGACAATGCTGGACATCCCCTCACGAGTGCGTGTACATGTGGAGACACTGCTAGCGGCGCAGAATGACATGGGGGTTTGCGATGCTTTTGAGCAATACGCACCGGTCGGAAAGCCGGACACCATGAACGCCCCTCACCCTCCGAAAGTGGCTGGAATCGATTCAACGGTTCCCTCCCCCGCACACACTGTCGCGCCCGCGCCCGCCGCCCCCGACTCCCCATCGGCCACTCCCGCCACAGGACCGGGCGCCGCTCCCGGCGCCGTTCTCCAGGACAGACTCGCGGGCTGGGTCTCGGACCTCACGACGCTGCACGAACTCACCGAACGTCTGGCCCGCACGGACTCGCTCGACAGCGCCCTGCAGGAAGCCCTGCACGCCGGAGCCTCCCTCGTCGGCGCCCGCCGCGGTCTCGTCGTCCTGGAACCGGGCGACGGACTCGGGCCGGACACCACCATCGGTCTCGGCCTCGGCCGCGCCGACCTCGGGCACATCGAGACCGTGCCGCGCAGCTCCCTGGCGTACGGCCGCATCCTCGACGGACTGCCGGGCGGTGACGGCGAGATCGCCCAGCCCGACCTGTTCGCCGAGGACGGACTCGACCCCCGCCACCGCGAGGTCGCCGCCCGCCTCGGCTACGCGGCGAGCTACGCGCTTCCCCTGTCCACCGAGGCCGCCGGCCGGCTCGGCGCCGCCGTCTGGCTGTACGACGAGCCCGCGGAGCCGGTCGAGCGGCAGCGGCACCTCGTCGGGCTGTACACGCGGTACGCCGCCGAGCACCTGACGCGGCTCGTCGAGGTCGAGCGCACCCGCGCCTCCATGAACACCATCGCCGAGGAACTGCTCCCCTCCCGGCTGCCCCGCGTCGCCGGCGTCCAGCTCGCCGCCCGGCACCGCACCGGACCGCGCGGCGGCGGCGACTGGTACGACGCGCTGCCGCTGCCGGACGCCGCGCTCGGCCTCGCGGTCGGCTCGGTCACCGGGTCGGGGCCCAGCGCGGTCGCCGCGATGGGCCGGCTGAGAGCCTCCCTGCGGGCGTACGCCGTGATGGAGGGCGAGGACCCCGTCGCCGTCCTCTCCGACCTCGAACTACTCCTCCGGCTCACCGAACCGGCCCGCTCCGCCACCGCGCTCTTCGCCTACGTCGAGCCCGCGCTGCGCAAGCTCACCCTGGCCGGGGCCGGGCACAGTCCACCGCTGGTGATCGGCGAGCGGCGCACGGAGTACGTGGAGACGTCCCTGTCCGCGCCGCTCGGCATGCTCGCCTGCTGGGAGGCGCCCAGTGTCGAGCTGACCGCCGGACCAGGAGAAACCGTTTTGCTCTACACCGACGGCCTCCTCCAGCGCACCGGCGAGACGGTCGACCGCGCCTTCGCCCGCCTCCACGCGGCCGCGGCCTGCGTCCCCCGGGCCCTGCGCACCGACCCCGGCGCCCTCGCCGACCACATCCTGCGCACCGTCCTGCCGAACGGCCTCGACGAGACCGGCGGCACGGAGGACGTGGTGCTGCTGGCGGCGCGGTTCGAGTAGATACCGGCTGCCGGTGGCCGACTGCCGGTTGCCGCTTGCCGACTGCCGGGCGCCGGGTGCCGGGGGGACGCGGTCGCCGCACGTCAGGGGCCCCGGACTCAGGGCTGCCGCACACCAAGGGCGGAGCCTCACGGCTGCCGCGCACCAGAGCCCGGCAACTCCCGGCTGCCGCGCGTCAGGAGATCGGAAACCCTCGCGGCTGCTTGCCGTAAGGGCTCGGTGACCAGCGGTGAAAGGCGCTTCGGCACCTGGGCGCTCTTGGGCACGACCGTACGATGGGCGGGGTCCAGTGCCGTACCTAGGAGGATGACCGTGGCGGACGAGCTCGAACCGGCGATCCCGGAGACCGAGGCGACCGAAGCCGAGGAGCCGATCAAGCAGCGCAAGAACGGCCTGTACCCGGGCGTGTCCGACGAGCTGGCCGAGAACATGAAGTCGGGCTGGGCCGACACCGAGCTGCACGGCCTGGAGCCGATCCCCCAGGCCGCCGAGACCGCCGCCCGCCGCGCCGCGCTCTCCGCGCGCTTCCCGGGCGAGCGCCTGGTGATCCCCTCGGGCAACCTGAAGACCCGCTCGAACGACACCGAGTACCCCTTCCGGGCATCGGTCGAGTACGCGTACCTCACCGGCAACCAGACCGAGGACGGGGTCCTGGTCCTGGAGCCCTCGGGCCAGGGCCACGACGCGACGATCTACCTGCTGCCGCGCTCCGACCGGGAGAACGGCGAGTTCTGGCTCTCCGGCCAGGGCGAGCTGTGGGTCGGCCGCCGGCACTCGCTGACCGAGTCGGAGAAGCTGTACGGCATCCCGGCCGCCGATGTGCGCGAACTCGCCGACAAGCTGCGCGAGGCCACCGGCCCGGTCCGGGTCGTACGCGGGTACGACGCCGGCATCGAGGCGGCGCTCACCGACAAGGTCACCGCCGAGCGCGACGAGGAGCTGCGAGGCTTCCTCTCCGAGGCGCGGCTGGTCAAGGACGAGTTCGAGATCGGCGAGTTGCAGAAGGCGGTCGACTCGACCGTGCGCGGCTTCGAGGACGTCGTCCGCGTGCTGGACAAGGCCGAGGCCACCTCGGAGCGCTATATCGAGGGAACGTTCTTCCTTCGGGCCCGGGTCGAGGGCAACGACGTCGGCTACGGCTCCATCTGCGCCGCCGGCCCGCACGCGACCACGCTGCACTGGGTCCGCAACGACGGCCCGGTCCGCTCCGGCGACCTGCTCCTGCTGGACGCGGGCGTGGAGACGCACACGTACTACACCGCCGACGTCACGCGCACGCTGCCGATCAACGGCACGTTCAGCGAGATCCAGAAGAAGATCTACGACGCCGTGTACGACGCCCAGGAGGCCGGTATCGCCGCCGTACGGCCGGGCGGCAAGTACCGCGACTTCCATGACGCCGCGCAGCACGTACTGGCCGAACGGCTGGTCGAGTGGGGGCTCGTCGAGGGCCCGGTGGAGCGGGTCCTGGAGCTGGGCCTCCAGCGCCGGTGGACCCTCCACGGCACCGGGCACATGCTCGGCATGGACGTCCACGACTGCGCCGCCGCGCGGGTCGAGTCGTACGTCGACGGGACGCTGGAGCCGGGGATGGTCCTGACGGTGGAGCCCGGCCTCTACTTCCAGGCCGACGACCTCACCGTCCCGGAGGAGTACCGGGGCATCGGTGTCCGCATCGAGGACGACATCCTGGTGACGGCAGACGGCAACCGCAACCTCAGCGCCGGGTTGCCGCGCCGCTCCGATGAGGTCGAGCTGTGGATGGCCTCGTTGAAGGGTTCGCGGGCCTGAAGACAACGGCCGTACGGCCCTGAAAAGCCCAGGGCGCAGCCCCGGGCTTTTCAGGGGCGCGGGGAACTGCGCGAGCAACCACACACCACCCGCACCCGCACCCGCACCCGCCAGAACGCACGCACCCCCCTGGTTTCCCGTCACGGCGGTGAAGTTAGGGAGGCCGTCCGTCAGGGGGCTGGGGCGCGGCTGTGAGGGGGCTGCGAGTGCCGAGAAGGCCGAAGCGGCTCCGCCCGGCGGCCGGAACCACGGCGGCGGACGGGGCGTCCCTGTCCGCAAGCAGCCGACTCGGGCGTTACGGACGGTCATGAAACCAGAAGGCTTCCCCCGAGTGGCTGAGCCAGGTTGAAGTGGGCTCGAATCCGGTTCAGGCAGGGCTTCGGGAGCACCCACATGCGCGGGCGCGCACGCCTTGGCGCGTGGAAGCGCGACCCTCACCCGGTTCACTCCCTCTGCCTCGGGAGGCCCAACTACGCTATTTGCAGTATGAGTTGCCGGCACATCGACTCGAATTAGGTAAATACTTGGCAAAAAGCTCCTGGCCCGTCACGCCTGCAAGGATCGTCGGGAAGCGCGAGGTTGAGCGAGGTCCAGTGCGGTGGCCTCGGCTTTGACAGCGCCGAGAGATCTGATCGCTCACCCGGCAGCGTGACCTGTCTCACGTTTATTTGCCAATGGGCCGGTGGGGCACGGCGTGGGGACCAAGCTAGGGGGGCTATGGTCTGCTCGCAATCAGTGGCTCGACTGGGCCTGATGCCCCGCTTGCCGTGTCGGCCACTTCAGCGTTTCCGCGGACTCAGCAGGCTCGTCAGCAGGCAGCCCCAGCCGACCAGTGCTTCAGTAAACCGCAAGGTCTAAGCCACTTTCCGTGCCGACAGGCGCTGAAGGTTGACAGATAGATGAGGTCCGAATGAACGCATCCCTCGACATCGCGGCCGAAGAGCCGGGAAAGCCGACCGCCGTCGGCCCGGAGCGGATTTCCCTGGTGCGCTTGGCTGCTCAGAGTAACGGTGCGTTGTCGCCCGCGCTTACTCGTGCCGTTTCCAACGGTGTCGAGCGGCGGGGGCCGGGCAGGGTCGCTGTCGCGGCCTTCAACTCCTCCGTCTGACCCTAGGACCACCAGCACCCTCATGACACCCATGGGCCGACCACCCCACCCCTTACGCCAATTCGTGCTCAAAATGCACAGCCGCTGCGATCTGGCATGTGACCACTGCTACGTGTTCGAACATGCGGACCAAAGTTGGCGCGGTCGGCCCATCGTGACGTCCAACGACGTCCTCCGGGCCACGGCAGAACGTATCGCCGAACATGCCACGACCCATGGCCTGGACATCGTCCATGTCGTCCTGCACGGTGGTGAACCGCTCCTGGCCGGACGGGCCCGGCTGCGCAGGGCGGCCGAGGAGCTGAGCAACGCGCTCAGCGGTGTCTGCGCCCTGGATCTGCGGATCCACACGAATGCCGTCACCCTCGATGAGCGGTTCCTGGACCTGTTCGCCGAGTTCGACATCAAGGTCGGCGTCTCGTTGGACGGCGACAAAGCCGCGAACGACCTGCATCGCCGCTACGCCAACGGACGCAGCAGCCACGATCGTGTCCTCCGGGGCATTGCCCTTCTCAATCAACCGCGCTACCGCCACCTCTTCGCGGGCATCCTGTGCACGATCGACGTACGCAACGACCCCGTCGCGGTCTACGACGCGCTCGCCGAACTCGCTCCGCCTCGCGTCGACTTCCTGCTGCCCCACGCCACATGGGACGAGCCCCCGCCGCGCCCGGCGGACGACACCGCCGGCACGGCGTACGCGCGCTGGCTGCTGGCGGTCCATGACCGCTGGGTCGCGGACAGCCGCCCCATGGAGGTACGCGTCTTCGACTCAGTGCTGCGCACCCTGCGCGGCGACAGCAGCCTGACCGAGTCGCTGGGGCTGGCTCCGGCCGACCTCGCGGTGATCGAGACCGACGGCACGTTCGAGCAGGCCGACTCGCTGAAGACCGCCTACGACGGCGCTCCCGTCACCGGCATGGATGTCATCGCCAACTCGCTCGACGAGGTGGCCGCGCATCCAGGTCTCGTGGCTCGGCAGCAGGGACTCGAAGGGCTGTCCGAGCAGTGCAGGGCCTGTCCGGTCGTACGCTCCTGCGGCGGTGGCCTCTACGCCCACAGGTACAAGACCGGCAGCGGGTTCCTGAACCCGTCCGTGTACTGCTCCGACCTGCTGCGCCTCATCACCGACATCCGGGACCGTCACATGTCCGACCAGTCCGACCAGCCCGCGCTCGCCGACCACCACCTCGCGGAACTCGCCGTCGGCCTCGGCTCCACCGTCACCACGGACCTGCTGGCTCGCCATCAACTCGCCCTAGGGCGCGAACTGTTGGGCCTCGTCTGGCACGAGACACCACACACCCCTCTGGGTGAGGCCGCCTGGGAGACACTGACTGTCCTCGACAGCGCGGCGCCGGAGTTCGTGGACCGGGTCCTGTCCCATCCCTACGTACGGCCGTGGGCTCTGCGATCCCTGCAAGGCGATGCGGAGGCGGCCGAGACCGCCATGCGCGGTATGGCGGAGATCGCCGCGGCAGCGGCGCTGCGCGCCGGTCATGAGGAGGCGGTCGTCGTCCCCGTGCACGACGGGTTGCTGCGGCTGCCGACGCTCGGCGCACTCACGGTGGGAGACGCCTGTGAGCGGGCCGAGGTGCGCACGGATGACGACGGCTTCGCGGTCCGCGCGGGCGGGGAGACGTACAGGCTGTCCTGGAAGGGCGCCAAAAACCCGGCCTGGCAGGGGGCCCGACGGTTCGAGCTGGACGGCTGGGCCGTCGCCCTGGAGGACACCGACCCCTGGCGGGACTGCCATGGACACCCGGCGCACCCCCGGCTCACCGAGGGGGAGGCCGAGGCATGGCGGGCCGACCTGGCCGCTGCGTGGTCGTGGATCCGCCGCGAGCTGCCGCAGTATGCCCCCGGAATCGCGGCCGGGCTCCGCTTGGTCACGCCTCTCACTCCCGCTCCCGAGGGCACCGACATCAGCTCGGCCGCCCGAGACGCCTTCGGGGCGGTCGCCATCGCCCGGCCGGCCACTGCCGAGGCCCTCGCGCTGTTGCTCGTCCACGAGTTCCAGCACGTCAAGCTCGGGGCTGTGCTCGACCTGACAGATCTTTACGACCCGTCCTGCGAGCGACTGTTCTATGCGCCATGGCGTCCTGACCCACGCCCTCTTGAGGGATTGCTGCAGGGCACGTACGCGCATCTCGCGGTCATCGACTTCTGGTTCGCCCGCCGCCGGTCTGCCGTCGGCGACGACGCCCGCGCCGCCGAGGTCCAGTTCTCGCGCTGGCGGGACCAGACAGCGGATGCGGTGGAGACCCTGGCGGCGTCAGGTGCGTTGACGCCGGCCGGGGAGCGGTTCGTGGCGGGGATGCGGGAGACCGTGCGGGGGACGATGGCAGCCGACGTCGGAGCGGATGCTCTCGGAGAAGCCAGACGCGTGGCTGAGGAGCACCGATTGGCCTGGCAGATGCGCTGACGCCGTGCAGACCTCAGCCCCCGTCCCGGGGGCTGAGGTCTGCACGCAACCGGCACACGGAAGACCTCTCGACACCTAAGTCGAGTGGGCGCCTCCTGGGAGCGCGCTTCGAAGCAGGATCGAGTCGGATTACGCCCTGCTGGACGACGTGGTTGTCATCCTCGACGCGTTGGCGGCCGTCTCGGCGACGAAGGCCGCCCTAACCGAACTGGACAAGTTGCTCAGCCGTATCAAGCAGGCCGAGCAGCGCTTCCTCGACATCCCCTTCGGGATCGTTGCGGCCGCCATGGAGGCGTATCAGGAAACCGTGCTGCCCGACGGCTATGCACGGAAGCTGGCTGCGGAGGAGACAGCGGAGGTGATCCTCGGCCCGTGCCGTCAGCAGGGCTCCGCGATCGAAGTCGTGCGCGCCGCGATCGTCACCGTTCAACGGGACATCGAGCGGCGTACCAAGCGCTGATCGTTCGGCACCGTACGGCCTCACCGGGCGAACATGACGCCGAGTCGGGTGTGTTCGTCCTGTTCCGAACAGGACTTGTGCCTTCCTACACTAGGGGCCCAGTCACGCAGCGTCGGGGGGCATACGTGCAAGGAGCCAGTCTGGGCAGAGAAGGGAGCAGTCCGTACTTCTTCCTCAGCTACGCGCACACGCCGAATCACGATTCGAGCGGCGCCGACCCCATCGTGTGGGTGAAGAAGCTGTTCGACGGGCTGTGCGAGCACATCATGGAGCTGACCGACCTGCCCAAGGGGGCCAAGGTCGGTTTTCTGGACCAGGGGATACAGGTCGGCACCCGGTGGACCGACGAACTGTCGGTGAACCTCGCACGCTGCAAGGTGTTCGTACCGTTGTACTCACCTCGCTATTTCCGCAGCGCGCAGTGCGGCCGGGAGTGGTGGGCCTTCTCCCAGCGCCAGGTGAACCATCGGGCCCGCGGCGGCGTGGCCCGGGAGAGCGCGATCATCCCGGCGTTATGGGTGCCCGTGGAGCCCGCTCAAATGCCCCAGGTGGCAAGGGACCTGCAGTTCAACCACGCCACCTTCGGGCAGGACTACGCGGACGAGGGCCTCTACGGGCTGACGAAACTGCGCTACCTCCGTGACGAGTACGAACGCGCCGTCTACCGGCTGGCCAAGCAGATCGTGCGGGTGGCCAACGAGGCAGCGCTGGAGGAGGGCAGGTACTCCAAGGACTACGAGTCGTTGCCGACCGCGTTCGGATCGGCGGAGCATCCAGCGGAGTTCGACATATCGGTGCTCGCCTGCACCCGGTCGGACCTGCCACAGGGCCGCAAGCCGGACTACTACGGGGACCGGCCGCACGACTGGAACCCCTACCACCCCGAGTCCACCCTGCCGCTCGGCGACCACGCGGCCGACCTCGTGCGCACCATGGACTACAAGGTGAACGTCGGAGCCCTCGACGACAACACCCGTATGCTCCGCCAGGAGAAGCCCCAGGCGCCCGGACTGATGCTGCTCGACCGGTGGGCGCTGGAATCCACCAAGGGCAAGGAACTCATGGGCAAGCTGTGTGGGGAGCACCGCCCGTGGGTCAGCGTCATGATCCCGCGGCACCGGAACGACATCGTGCCCGCCGAGAAGGAGCAGGAGCTCGAAGAGCGCACGTACCGGACGCTGATCCCGCGGATGGCGGACGGCGCCGGTCACTGCGCGGCCAACGGCAGCATCCGCGACCTAGACGCCTTCGGCAATGAGTTGCAGCGGGCCGTCGCCTCGGCCGTCTTCTACTACTGGGAACACGTCGAGACCTATCCACCGGAGGGACCACCGATCAAGCCTCCACGGCTGAAGGGGCCCGACCTGGGCTAGCGGAACCCGGGTGAGGGTCCCCGGCAGCACCACCTTGCACGACCACCGAAAGGCGCGCGACGAGCGAGGCCGAAAGAGGCCGACAGGGCGGAAGGCAGAAACATGGCACAAAGCCGCAATGGCACCGTGATCACGTTCTACTCGTACAAGGGTGGTACCGGACGGACCATGGCACTCGCCAATGTGGCGTGGATCCTGGCCGCGAACGGCCATCGTGTGCTGGCCGTCGACTGGGACCTGGAGGCACCGGGCCTGCACAAGTTCTTCCATCCCTTTCTGGATGCCCAGTTACTGCGCGGCACACCGGGGCTGATCAACCTCATAGACGACTACCGCCGTGAGGCCCTGCGCAATCTGCCCGACCGGGCGTCGGACTGGCACCGCAGCTACGCCAGGGTCCGGCCGCACGCCCTCTCCCTCGACTGGGCCTTCCCGGACGGCGGAAGCCTGGACTTCCTGTCCGCCGGGAAGAGGCACCGGGACTATCCCATCGTGGGCAACATGGACTGGGACCGCTTCTACGCGAGCTACGGCGGCGGCCAGTTCTTCGACGCGATGCGCGCCGACATGCAGCGCTACTACGACTTCACCCTGATCGACAGCCGCACCGGTCTCAGCGACCTCGCGGACATCTGCACCGTCCAGATGCCCAACACCCTGGTCGTCTGCTACACCCTCAGCGAACAGAGCATCGAGGGTGCCGCCTCCGTCGCCCAGGACATCAAGGAACTGCACGGTGACAAGGGCATCCGTATCCTGCCCGTCGCCATGCGGATCGACCTCGGTGAGAAGGACAAGCTCGACGCCGGTCGCGCACGCGCCAAAGAACGCTTCTCCGGACTGCCGGCCGGCCTGAACTCCGAACAGCTGGCCGACTACTGGGCATCCACGGAGATCCTGTACCAGCCGTACTACGCCTACGAGGAGATCCTCGCGGCGTTCGGCGATCCGCCGAAGTCCGCCAACTCCATGCTGAGCGCCTGCGAGCGGCTCACCTCGGTCATCACGGAGGAGCGGGTCACCAAGCTGCCGCCGATCAGCGAGGCGAAGCGGGCCCAGTACAAGAGCGCGTACACCCGGCAGCGGCCTGTTCCGCTGTCCCAGCTGACGCTCTACTACGTGTCCGAGGACCGGATGTGGGTGGACTGGTTGGAGTCGGTACTGCGCGGGTCCGGTTTCGAGGTGGTGCCCAAGAACGTGCAGTCGATGCTGACGGCAGAGATCGGTGCCGAAGCCGTGCCCGGCCAGGCGCACCGGGTGCTCGCCGTGCTCTCGCCGAGCTTCGTCGATTCCCGGCGTGCACGGGCGGCATGGGAGGCGGCGGTGCACTCGGGCGGATCGGAGAAGCGGCAGCAACCGGTGGCCATCCGTGTCGACGACGTGCAGCTCAGCCTTCCGTACGCCAGCCGGGGCGTCATCGATCTGAAGGGGCTCGACGAATCGCAGGCGTACAGCGCGCTGCTGACCGGCCTCGATCGCGCGGACGCCGTCTCGACGGTTTCCCCGAGCACTCGCGGCCTGCGCTTTCCCAGCATCGGTAGGCGGATCTCCAACATCCCCACCCGATATCGCTGGTTCACCGGCCGTTCCACCATCCTGGACCGGTTGCGTGAGCAACTGGCCAGCGGTCGCCCAGGACAGCGTCTCCCCCAGGTGCTGCACGGCCTCGGAGGGGTGGGCAAGACGCAGCTCGCCCGCGAATACGCCCACCGCTTCATGGCGGACTACGACGTGGTGTGGTGGGTGGACGCCGAGCAGCCGGAGCTGGTGCCGCCGAAACTGGCCGCGCTCGCCCAGCACCTCGGCGTCGGCGGTGGAGACGACGTCGGGGAGGCGGCTCAGGCCGCCATCCAAGCCCTCAGGAGCGGGGAACAGTACGACCGCTGGCTGTTGATCTTCGACAACGTCGAGGATCTGGACAAGGCGCTGGAGCTGTTCCCGGAGCAGACCGCGCCTGTCGACGACAATGTCTACGGCCATCTCCTGGTCACCACCCGCGCCAGGCCCACCTCGCCCCGGGTCCAGCCACTGCAGGTGGAGGTCTTCACCCGCGAGGAGAGCGTCGAGCACCTGTGCCGCCGGGTGCCCGGGCTGAACGAGGAGAATTCCGGGGACGCTGACCGAGTAGCCGACGCCGTGGGCGACCTGCCGCTGGCCATCGAGGTGGCGGCGGCCTGGCTGGAGGCGACGGCCACGCCGGTCGAGGACTACATCCAGCAGCTGCGCGAGCAGTCCACCCAGGTGCTCTCCGTGAAGGAAGCGGTGGAGGCCGTGGAGTACCCCTCTTCCGTCGGCGCCACCTGGAACATTTCGATCAGGCGTTTGCGCGAGGAATCCCCGGCCGCGGCCCGGCTGCTCGAACTGTGCAGCTTCTTCGCGGCAGAACCGATCTCGATGGGGCTGATCGGAAGCGACGCGATGATCAGCGCACTGCTCCCGTACGACAAGGACCTCCGCGCCCGTTACATGCTCGGCCGGGTCACCCAGGCGCTGAACCGCTTCGCGCTGGCCAAGGTCGACTCGACCGACAACTCGATCCAGGTGCACCGACTGGTGCAGGCGGCGGTGCGCGACAGCATGGCCGCGCAGAAGCACGAGGACACGATCCACGAGGTGCACCGCATCCTCGCCGCGGCCCGGCCGCCCGAGGGCGCCGTGGACGATCCCGCCCAGTGGGCCGGGTACGAGGTGATCTGGCCACATCTGACTCCTTCGAACATCCGGGAGTGCGCGGAGGAGCAGCCACGGCAGCTCATGGTCGACCGCGTCCGCTACCTGTGGAAGCGCGGTGAGCTGCACGCCGCCCGGACCCTGGCCACCCAGCTCGACGAGTTCTGGACCACCGAGTTCCCGGACGCCAACGACGAGCAGATCCTCAACCTCCGCTTCGAGCTGGCCAACGTGCTCCGCTCGCAGGGCCAGCACCAGTCCGCCCGCGACCTGGACGAGAAGACCCTGGCCAGCCAGCGCCAGTTGCTCGGTGAGGGCCACCCCAGCATTCTCATCACCTCCGGAAGCCTCGCCGCCGACCTCAGGGCCCTGGGCCGCTTCAAGGAAGCCCTGCAACTGGACGAGCGGATCTACCGGGGCTTCCGCGAGATATTCGGCGAGGATCACCCACGTACGCTGTCCGCCGCCAACAACCTCGCGATCGACTACCGGCTGGCCGGCAACAGCCAGGCCGCCCGCAGGCTCGACGAGGACACCGTGCGCCGCCGCGCCGCCCTCCTCGGCCCACTGCATCCCTACACCCTGATCACCAAGGGACACCACGCCCGCGACCTGCGCGAACTGGGCGACTACACGGGCTCGATCGAGATCTTGCGCGAGGTGCGCGAGAGCTACAAGCAGGTGCTCAACCCTGACGTGCCGGAGGTGTTGCGCGTCGACAAGAGTCTTGCCGTCTCCCTGCGCAAAGCGGGTCACCTCCCCGAGGCCCTGCGGCTTACCGAGGGCGCCTGGGAGACGTACGCGCGCTACCGCGACCGCTACGGCAGCACCATCCCCGAGGCCTTGGCATGCGGGCTCAACCTCGCTGCGGACTACTTCGCCACGGATCCCGTGAACGGCGCCGGGCGGGCAGTGATCCTGGTCAACGAGATACTGGAGGGCTACAAAAACTCCTTCGGCGCCGAGCATCCGTTCGTCATGTACTGCATGAACAACCTGTCCATCTATCACCGGGCTCTCGGGGAGCCGGAGAAGGCAGCCGAGCTCAGCGAACGGGCCCGCGACGCGCTCGCGACGGACCTCGGGGATGCCCACCCGGCCGTCCTGTGCGCCGGCCTCAACCTCGCGAACGCCCACAGCGACCTGGGCATGAACGACCTGGCCGAGCAGGCGGAGCGACAGGCCTTGGAGGGCCTGCGCCAACGGTTCGGCACGGACCACCCCGACGTGCTGGTCAGCACCGGGAATCTCGCGATGACCCTGCGGGAGTTGGGACGTCAGCAGGAGGCCATACGGCTCCAGGAGGAGGCGGAGGCACAACTGTCCCAGGTGCTGGGCGACGCGCATCCCGTCACCGAGTCGGTGCGCGCCTGGCGGCGGGTGGGCAGGGACCTGGAACCGCAGCAGCTGTGACGCTCAGCCGGCCGCAGCCCCTGCTGACCGCCACGGCTATCTGACGCCCCAGTTCAGCACACGCGTCATCACACGCAGTGCCCCGAAGTGCGCGGCGCCCGGTTCGACCTCGACCCGGGCGCCCGGGATGTTCCGGCCCAGCCATCGGGTGTGCTCCACGGGGGCGAAGATGTCGTCCTCGCCGTGCCAGAGCAACACCGGAGTGGTGATACGGCTCAGGTCGAAACCCCAACCCGTGCTTAACGCCATGACGTCGTCCACCCAGCCGTCCGCCGAACTACGCAGCCCCTCGATGAAATTGCGCTCGAGCATGTCCTGGATCCCGGCGTCCGCGACGATCCACCGGTCGGACTCGGGCAGGCTGCTGGTCATCTCGGCGACCGAACGGGCCGGATCGGCGAGGATCGACAACGAGCGGAGGCCCAGGGTCGCAGTGACTCGGTTCCGGCCGATCGACGCGTTGACGTACTCGCGCACGTTCGACTCGGTCATCCCCTCGAACCAGTCGAGCCCCAGCGCGTCCCGCGGAGCGAGGCTGACCAGCGCGGCCACCCGTGTCGTACGTTCCGGCAGCAGCGCGGCACACGCCAGCGCGTGTGGGGCGCCGCCCGAGCGGCCGACCACCGCGAAGCGGCCGATACCGAGCGCGTCCGCGATGCGCGCCACGTCAGCGGCCACCGCGCTCACCGTGCGGCCCGGCAACCGGTCCGAGTCCCCGTAGCCCGGGCGGTCGAAGGCGATCAGCCGGACGCCCAGGTGGTAGAGCACCCGCTCACGCGGCGCGGGACCGAAGCGGCTGCCGGGAGTGCCGTGCAGCAGGAACACCGGTCGGCCGGTCTGAGGTCCGCTGTCCTGGACCGCCAACCGCCGCCCGTCCGACGTACGCACGATTCCTTGCATCGCCATCCCCTGTCGTCCCGTCCCGCCCATGTGTCCCGCCGATCCCCGCCTCCGCCGGTCGTCAACCACCGCGGCGGGCATGGGCTTCGCACCGCGTTCGGCTTCGGTGGGAGACACCGGGGGAGGCCACGCCCACGAGTGCCGAGGGCACGTGGGCCGACGGTGGCTCGGGGCGGGGTGGTGTGCGGTGGCACGGCCCCGTCATGGGGCAGGCCGTCGCCGTACGGGACGCCGTCCTCGTACGGCATGACGGGGGTGTGGGCGTGAGCTTCGGCGTCGGCGTCGGCGTCGGCGTCGGCGTCGGCGTCGGCGTCGGCGTATGAGATGACTCCGTCGTACGGCATGACGTCGTCGTACGGCATGACGGCGTCGTACGTCGTGGAATCACGCACTGCCGGATCACGAGCCGTGGAGCCACACGCTGTGGCGCCGCGTTCCGCGGAACCGCGCCCTGCCGCATCGCACGGGCCATGACGGCCGTGTTTCGTGACATCGTGCCGGCCGTCGGCTCGATCCCCCTCACCGGCGGATGCCCGTGCTGGTCGCCAACTCCCCCATCCGGCCAGTATGCAGCCGGAGGGCCACCCGGCCCAGACCGCGTGCGGGTCGGGTCAGGACAGGTCGGGGGTGAGGCGTGGCGGGTCCGGGCACGCCGTGGCGGGCCCCGGTGGGGCTACACCGCCACCAAAGGTGCGTCCTCGCGCCACTTCAGAATCTTGTCGAAGCTGACGATCGCGCCGCCCCGGCCCGGTTTGTTGCCGATGTGGACGTGGTCGGCCAGTTCACGGATGAGGCAGAGGCCGCGGCCGTTCTCGTCGTCGGAGTGGGCCGGGCGGACCGGATGGCGGTGGGGGAATCCGGGGCCCGAGTCGGCGACCTCGATACGGCACTTCTCGCCGTCGAGGTAGGCGGTGACCCGGTATGCCTCGGAGGTGCCGCCCGCCGCGATCGCGCCGCCGTGCTCAACGGCGTTCGCACAGGCCTCGCTGAGGGCGATCGAGAGGTCGTAGGAGACGTCCGGGTCGACGCCCGCCGTCTCCATCGTGCCGATCAGCAGCCGCCGGGCGAGCGGAACGCTCGCAGCCTCACGCCGCAAATGGAGTGACCACCAGATGCTCATGCTCCAGCCTCCCGGCCGCGGCTCGACATACCGTTACGTATTGCCGCCGAGGGCGGTACGCAATCACCTGGAAGCCTTCTCTCCGCCCATACGGCGGATGCGTCCACCTCACAATCGGTGTATGCGGACGCGTTTCAGGGGCGCGGGGAACCATGCGACAAAGCCACACCCGTCGCGCACCCGCCTCACGCACCACACCCCTCACGCCCTGTCACGCCCGAACGCCCACCTGAACACCGGTCCCCTGCTCCCCGTACCTCCCGTTGTGAACCCGCCGAACCCAGCGGAGCGCCCCGGTGCGATGATGAGCCCGCCATGAAAGCCCCCCACCCGCGCCGGTCGCGCGCCGGAGACGGTCTCCGGATTCCGCGGGCCGCGGTCTTCGCCGCGGTCTGCGTCGTGCTGGCCGGAGCCGGGCACGCGCTCGCCTCGTGCGCGACGGTCCCGCTGTGGAGCCTGGGCGTCGGGTTCGTCGGCGCCTTCGCCGTCGCGACCGCGCTGGCCGGACGGGAACGCTCGCTGCCGGGCATCGCGGCGATGCTGGCGGTGGGCCAGACCGTGCTGCACACCCTGTTCGGGCTCGGCCAGCACGGGACGGCGGCCACATCGCGGGCCGCCGAGGCCATGGACGCGGCGCTCGTCGAGCGCGCCGCCGGCTTCGTGTGCGGCGTGACCGCGGCGGCCCTGAGCCCCGCGCAGGCCCGGCGGATCCTCGTCGAGGCCGGGGTCGGCGGCGCGCACGCCACGCACCACCCGGCGGACGCCATGACGACGGCGGCGGGCTCCTCCGCCGCCGTGCTCCCGTCCCTGCCCATGCTGCTCGGCCATGTCCTCGCGGCCGTCGCCGCCGGCTGGGTGCTCCGCCACGGCGACCTGGCGCTGCTGCGCCTCGTCCGGCTGTCCGCCCAGGAGCCGCTCGTACGGTCCCTGCGCGGGGCGCTCGCATTGGCGCGGGCACTGCGGTCCGGGCTGCCGAGTGCGCCGGAGACCGCGTCGCGCGCCCAGCGAGCCGTGTACGCGGCGCCCGCGACCCTGCGGACGGCCGCCCTCCAGCACACGCTGATCCGGCGCGGCCCGCCGCCCGCCGCCCCCGCCTTCGGCCTCGCCGCCTGACACGACGCGCATCCACACCCCTGCACGACCTCTGCATGCCCTCTGCACGCCCCCTGGGAGAGGACGCCGTCGCAAGGCGACGAGGCGCGCGCAGCCGTTCCGGTTCCGCCTCTTGTTCCAGTTCTGGTCCCGGTTTCCGGCTTCGGTTCTCGGTTTCCGGTTTCCGGTTCTCGGTTCCGGTTCTCGGCTCGGGTCCCGGCTCCGGCCCGGACCTCGGCCTCGGCTGCCGGCTCCGGCGTGCGCGCGCTGCCCCTGTTTCCTCTCTTCTCCCTCACTCACTGTGGAGTGTCACCAGTCATGAAGGCTTCTCGTATCGCCGCCGTCGGCGCCCTCGCCGGTTCGGCCGTCTTCCTCCTGTCCGGCCCCGCGTTCGCGCACGTCACCGTCGCGGCGGAGGGCACGGCGGCCAAGGGCGGGTACGCGACCGTCAACTTCAAGGTCCCCAACGAGCGCGACGACGCCACGACGACCAAGCTCGAGGTGAACTTCCCGACGGACCACCCGCTCGCCTCGGCCCAGCCGGAGGCCATCCCCGGCTGGAAGGTCGAGGTCACCAAGGCCAAGCTCGACAAGCCGGTCGAACTGCACGGCGAGCAGATCGACGAGGCCGTCTCCAAGATCACCTGGACCGCCAGCGGCAAGGGCATCGAGGAGGGCTTCTTCCAGAAGTTCCCGGTCTCCATCGGACAGCTCCCCGAGAACACCGACGAGCTGGTCTTCAAGGCCCTGCAGACGTACTCCAACAAGGAGGTCGTCCGCTGGATCGAGGTCCCGCAGGAGGGCCAGGACGAGCCCGACTACCCGGCGCCCGTGCTCGCGCTGTCCGCCGCGTCCGACGACCACCACGGCTCGTCCGGCGCCTCCACCGCCTCCGACGAGTCGGAAGACGCCAAGGACGCCGAGGACGCCAAGGCGGCATCGAACGAGACCGCCGCCCCCGCCGACAGCAGCGACACCACCGCCCGCGTCCTCGGCGTCGTCGGCATCGTCATCGGCGCCGCCGGCGTGGCGTACGGCGTCCTGGCCGGCCGCCGGCGCACGAACGCCTGAGCCCGGGGCTCCTAGCCTTTCTCTCCCCTCGGCGCGCACGCGGCCCGTACACGCTGGCTGTCCGCGGCGGTGTACGCCCCCGTGCGCGCCGGGGCTCGAACATCTGGGACATTTCTCTATGCGCACGAACACGAAGAAGAAGACGTTCGCGGCCGGCACCCTGCTCGTCGCGGCCGTCCTCACCCTCTCCGCCTGCGGCACCGGCGACAGCTCCACGACGTCGGTCGCGGAGGTCTCCGACACCGGCCCGCGCAAGGCCGCCACGGTCCTCGACCAGCCGTTCACCAAGCCGGACCTGGTCCTCACCGACACGAACGGCAAGTCGTACGACCTCCGCAAGGAGACCGAGGGCAAGCCGACGCTGATCTACTTCGGCTACACCAACTGCCCCGACGTCTGCCCGCTGACCATGAACAACCTCGCGGTCGCCAAGAAGGAGGTGTCGAAGAAGCTGTCGAAGTCGGAGCTGGCGAACCTCCGCCTCGTCTTCGTCACCACCGACCCGGAGCGCGACACCTCGGCGGAACTCGGCAAGTGGCTCAAGGGCATCGATCCCGAGATCGTCGGCCTGACCGGCGACTTCGACGAGATCCAGGCCGGCGCTCGCACCCTCGGCATCTCCATCGCCCCGCCGACCAAGGACAAGAACGGCAAGACCGTCTCCGAGCACGGCACCCAGGTCATCGCCTTCTCGCCGAAGACCGACGAGGGCTATGTGCTGTACGGCGAGGGCGCGAGCGTGCAGGACTACGAGAAGGACCTGCCGAAGCTGCTCAAGGGCGAGAAGCCGTGAGACCACTCGCCGGGCCCGTCCTGACCACCGCCGCCGCGCTCGCCCTCGTCCTCGCCGTCGCCGGGTGCGGTTCCTCCGATTCCTCCTCCGCCTCTTCCTCCTCCGCAGCGAAGCTCTCCGTGAAGTCCGCCTACATGCCGCAGCCCGTCACGGACTCCATGGCCGCCGGTTTCCTCGTCATCGAGAACGACGGCGGTACGGCGGACGAGCTGACCTCCGTCACCAGCGACCTCGCCCAGGACGTCAGCGTCCACGAGACGACCGGGCAGTCGATGCAGGAGGTCGCGGGCCTGGAGGTCCCCGCCGACGGTGAACTCGTACTCAAGAGCGGCGGAAACCACCTGATGTTCGAGAACCTGAAGCGCACGCCGAAGGAAGGCGAGACGGTGTCTCTGCGGTTGAACTTCACCAAGTCCAAGGCCATCACGGTCGAGATGCCCGTGAAGTCGGCGACGTACCAGCCGACCAGCGGGCACTGAAGGAGGTAGCTCCGTTGAGCCGGTTGAGGCCGTTGCTGTTGCTGTTGTTCGCCACCGTCGGAGCGCTGCTCGCCGGTGCCGGGCCTGTCTCCGCGCACGCCGCGTTGACCGGCAGCGACCCACAGCAGGGGTCGGTGGTCCAGGAGGCCCCGTCCCAGGTGTCGCTCACGTTCTCCGAGAAGGTCGCGTTGTCCGACGGCTCGGTGCGCGTGTACGACCCCAAGGGCAAGGAGGCCGACACCGGCGAGGTCACCGACCTGGGCGGCAACAGCTACGGCGTCGAACTGCACTCTGGCCTGCCCGACGGCACGTTCACCGTCACCTACCAGGTCGTCTCGGCGGACAGCCACCCCGTCTCCGGCGCCTTCACCTTCTCCGTGGGGGCGCCCTCCAAGACGACGGTCGCGGTCCCCGAGCAGGCGGCCGGCGGCGGAATCGTCGGCGGTCTCTACGGGTTCGGGCGCTACCTGTCGTACGCCGGGTTCATCCTGCTGGTCGGCGGCGCCGCCTTCGTCCTGGCCTGCTGGCAGCGCGGCGCGGGGGTACGGCCCGTGCAGCGGCTCGTGGTCTCCGGCTGGCTCGCGCTGACCACCGCCACCCTCGCGATGCTGCTCCTGCGCGGCTCCTACACCGGCTCCGGGAAACTCGGCGACGTCTTCGACCTGGACCTCCTCGGCCAGGTCCTCCAGACGAAGACGGGGGCCGCCCTCGTCTCCCGCCTGCTGCTGCTCGCCGCCGCGGCACTGTTCATCGCGGTGCTGTTCGGCGCGTACGCGCGGCGGGGCAAGGAGATCGAGGACGACGGGGAGATCGAGGAGGTGGTGGAGAGCAAGGCCGTGGCTCCGGTGGAGGTCGGCGGAGAGGCCGCCGAGACCTCCGAGGCCGACCGGGACCACCAGGACGACGAGGACGACGAGGACGACGAGGACGACGCCCTCCGCAGGGACCTCACCTTCGGGCTCGCCATCGGTGGGGGCGTGATCTCCGCCGGACTCGCCGCGAGCTGGGCGATGGCCGAGCACGCCTCGACCGGCATCCAGACGGGCATCTCCATGCCCCTGGACGTCCTGCACCTGCTGGCGGTCGCCGCCTGGCTGGGCGGCCTGGCGACACTGCTCGTGGCACTGTTCCGGGCACCCGTCGACGCCCAGATCGAGACCGCGGCCGTACGACGGTTCTCGCGGGTCGCGTTCGGCAGCGTGCTCGTGCTGACCGCGACCGGGATCTACCAGTCCTGGCGCCAGGTCGGCACCTGGTCCGCACTGACCGGTACCTCGTACGGGCAGCTCCTCCTCGTGAAGATCGGCCTGGTCGCCGTACTCGTCGGCATCGCGTGGATCTCACGCCGGTGGACCGCGCAGCTGGCGGAGGCGCCGGTCGCGGCGGCTGCGGAAGCGACGGAGGAGAAGGAGCCCGCGCCCGTGCATGCCACGGGCGGCCGAGCCGAACGGGCGGCGGAGGGAGGCAGGAAAGGCGCCACGGAGGACGGTTCCTCATCTGCCTCCGACGGTGGTTCCGAGCGGGCCGCCCAGCTCGCCCGGCAGCGGGCGGCGATGACGAGCGCGCGTGAGAGGCGGATGCGGGATGCCGATCCGGGGCGTACGGGTCTGCGCCGGTCGGTGCTGGCGGAGGCGGGCGTCGCCGTCGTACTGCTCGCCGTCACGACGGTGCTGACGGCCACCGAGCCGGGGCGGACGGTGGAGGAGGCCAAGGCGGCCAGCGCGGCCGTCACGCAGGAGGACGAGACGGCAGGGGCGCTGGCACTGGACATGTCGTTCGACACGGGCGGCAAGAACGGCCAGGGCGTGGCGCGGCTGCAGATCGACCCCGCGCGCGTGGGCGCCAACGAGATGCACGTCTATGTGCAGCGCCCCGACGGCAAGCCCTTCGACGTCCCCGAGGTGCAGGTCGCCTTCACGCTGGAGGCCAAGAAGATCGGCCCCCTGCCCGTCGTCCCCGACCGCGTCACCACCGGCCACTGGACGGCGGACGGCGTCCAGCTCCCCATGGCGGGCGACTGGAAGATCGAGATCACCGTACGGACATCTGACATCGACCAGGTGACCGTCAGCAAGAACGCGAAGATCGGCTGAAACACACCATGGCTGACCACAACCTCGTCGAAGACGGCTCCGCCGGCCCGGGAGGGGCTCGGAAAACCGGGCGAGAGGCGACGGACGATGCCCACTCGCCGTCCGGCCTCGCGAAGGCGGAGCGAAGCGGTGGCGCCGCATCCCCGGGTGGAACGATCTCGCGTCGCCGCCTCCTCGGCACCGCTGGTGCCACCGGCCTCGCACTGGGGGCGGCCGGCGGCGCCGCCGGTTATGCGGCAGCGTCCTCCGCCTCGTCCTCGGCCGGGAACGTCACCCCCTTGTCCTCCCTCGGCGCGGGGGAGGTGATGTTTCACGTGAAACATCAGCCGGGGATCACCACCCCCCTCCAGGCCCGCGGCCACCTCGTCGCGTTCGACCTGGCCGCCGGTGCGGGTCGCAAGGAGGCCGCCGCCCTGCTGCGCCGCTGGTCGGACACGGCCCGGCGGCTGATGGCGGGCGAGGCCGCAGCCCAGGACGACACGGATATCGCCCGGGACGCGGGGCCGTCGTCATTGACGGTGACCTTCGGCTTCGGGCACAGCTTCTTCGCCCGTACCGGCCTGGAGAAGCAGCGCCCGGACTCCCTGGACCCGCTGCCGGACTTCTCCTCGGACCAACTTGACAAGACGCGCAGCAACGGCGACCTGTGGGTGCAGATCGGCGCCGACGACGCGCTCGTCGCCTTCCACGCCCTGCGCGCGATCCAGAAGGACGCGGATGGCGTGGCCCGGGTGCGCTGGCAGATGAACGGCTTCAACCGTTCGCCGGGCGCCACGGCCCACCCCATGACGGCACGCAACCTCATGGGGCAGATCGACGGCACCCGCAACCCGAAGCCGACCGAGTCCGACTTCGACGAGCGGATCTTCGTCCCGGCGTCCGCCTCACCCGGCACCTCCGGCGACCCGGCGTGGATGGCGAACGGCTCCTACGCCGTCGTACGCCGCATCCGCATGCTCCTCGACGACTGGGAACAGCTCTCGCACAAGGAGCAGGAGGACGTCATCGGGCGCCGTAAGTCCGACGGCGCACCGCTGAGCGGGGGACCGAAGGCGACAGAGACGACCGCGATGGACCTGGAGAAGACCGACTCCCAGGGCAACCTCCTCGTGCCGATCAACGCGCACGCCCGGATCACCCGCCCCGACCAGAACGGCGGCGCGGCCATGCTCCGCCGCCCGTTCTCCTTCCACGACGGCATCGACGCGAAGGGCGTCCCCGACGCGGGCCTCCTGTTCGTCTGCTGGCAGGCCGACCCCCTCCGCGGATTCGTCACCGTCCAACGCAAACTCGACCGCGGCGACGCCCTCTCCAAGTTCATCCGCCACGAATCGAGCGGCCTCTTCGCGGTACCGGGGGGCGCGGCGAAGGGGGAGTACGTGGGGCAGGCGTTGCTGGAGGGCTAGCCGTTCCCGCCGACGGTGGGATGTGTGCGCGGGGGTCCCGTGAGGCCCACTAGGGTGAGTCCATGCCAGCCAGCTACGTGTACCTCGGCCCCGAGGGCACCTTCACCGAGGTCGCCCTGCGCACGCTGCCGGAGTCCGCGACCCGCGAGCTCGTCCCGATGGTGTCCGTGCCCGCCGCGCTCGACGCCGTCCGCAACGGCGAGGCCGAGGCCGCGTTCGTCCCGATCGAGAACTCCGTGGAGGGTGGCATCACAACCACCCTCGACGAGCTGGTCGCCGGTGCCCCGCTGATGATCTACCGCGAGGTGCTGCTCTCGATCACCTTCGCGCTGCTGGTCCGGCCGGGCACCAAGCTCTCGGAGATCAAGACGGTCACCGCGCATCCGGCCGCCCAGCCGCAGGTCCGCAACTGGATGAAGGCCAACCTCCCGCCCGACGTCGTCTGGGAGTCCGCCGCCTCGAACGCCGACGGAGCCCGCCTCGTCCAGGAGGGCCGTTACGACGCAGCCTTCGCCGGAGAGTTCGCGGCCTCGCGGTACGGCCTGGAGGCCCTGGAGACCGAGATCCACGACGCGGAGAACGCCCAGACCCGGTTCGTCCTGGTCGGCCGTCCCGCCCGGCCCGCCGCCCCGACCGGCGTCGACAAGACCTCCGTCGTCATCTGGCAGCGCGACGACCACCCCGGCGGACTGCGTGACCTGCTCGGCGAGTTCGCGGTCCGGGGCGTCAACCTCATGCTGCTGCAGTCCCGCCCGACCGGCGAGGGCATCGGCAACTACTGCTTCGCCATCGATGCCGAGGGCCACATCTCCGACCGGCGGGTGGCCGAGGCCCTGATGGGCCTCAAGCGGGTCTGCCTCCAGGTGCGCTTCCTCGGTTCGTACCCGCGGGCGGATGCCACCACGGCGAAGATCCGGCCCACTCTGCCGGGCACCTCCGACGCCGAGTTCGTGGCGGCATCGGACTGGGTGGCGCGCTGCCAGGACGGCCGGTTCTAGGACCGGCTGGTTCAAGGACCGGCTGGTTCAAGGACCGGCTGGTCGAGGGCCATCGGGTTCCAGGTGGCCGTGGATTTCGAGGGTCGGCTGGTTCGAGGACCGTCGGTCCAGAGGTCGTGGACTGCGAGGGCCGTCGATTTTCATGGCCACCCGTGCTGGGAATCGGGTGGTTCCGGGAATCGGGCGGTTCCGGAAGCCGGGCGCTTCCTGGAGCGGGGCGGTTCCGGAAGCCGGGCGCTTCCCAGGGTCCGTCCGTTGCGGGGGCAGCCCTGCCGCCGACCCTACCTGCTTATTTTCTTTGTCCACAGAAGTTATCCACAGGGCGGCTTCTCGACCTGGGGACAAGTCGACAACACGGCGCCACCCAGTCGACAAATCCCCTTCGTGAGCCCCCCTGCGTCCACAACCCCGTAGGTCACCCTTCGTCCACGCGTTTCCTCTGGTCAATCCTTTAGGGCGACCCATTTCCCCGCGAAACCACTCGAACGTGGGCGTGAGGGCGGTTTGAGTCGGGAATCCTCACGTCGGCACCCGCCCTTCCCGACGATCTCCCGCACAGTCCACAGATCTTTCGCACAGCCTGTGGATAACTTTCCCGCACTGCGGACTCCTGTGGACAGCCGATCCCCAAGTCCCGTACGACACAAGGGAGTCGAGTCAACCAGGTGCCACAACCATGCCTCCTTTCAGGGGTTCAGCCCCCGATTCATTGACTTTCACCGGGCGCCGCTCACCGGCCCGAGATCCCCACCACCGCGATCGACATTCAGGTCAAATCACCTCAGGAGCGGCGTAGAGCGAATTCGAGTCGTGGGCCGGAACCACACACCGGTAGCCTTGTGGGGTGATTGACCTTCGCCTGCTCCGTGAGGACCCCGACCGTGTGCGCGCGTCGCAGCGTGCCCGTGGAGAGGACGTCGCGCTCGTCGACTCCCTCCTGTCTGCCGACGAGCGGCGCAGGTCCTCCGGCGTCCGCTTCGATGAGCTCCGCGCCGAGCAGAAGTCGCTCGGCAAGCTGATCCCCAAGGCCTCCGCCGAAGAGAAGGCCGAGCTGCTCAAGCGCGCCGAACAGCTGAAGGCCGACGTCAAGGCCGCCGACGCCGAGCGCGACGCGGCCGACACGGAGACCCAGGAGCTCCTCCTCCAGCTCGGCAACCTCGTCCACCCCGACGTCCCCGTCGGCGGCGAGGAGGACTTCGTCACGCTGGAGACGCACGGCGAGATCCGCGACTTCACGGCCGAGGGCTTCGAACCGAAGGACCACCTGGAGCTCGGCACGATCCTCGGCGCCATCGACACCGAGCGCGGCGCCAAGGTCTCCGGCTCGCGCTTCTACTTCCTCACCGGCGTCGGCGCCCTCCTGGAACTCGCCCTGGTCAACGCCGCGATGGCCCAGGCCACCGCGGCCGGCTTCACCCCGATGCTGACCCCGGCGCTGGTCCGCCCGCAGTCGATGGCCGGCACGGGCTTCCTGGGCCAGGCCGCCCAGGACGTCTACCACCTCGACAAGGACGACCTGTACCTGGTCGGCACGTCCGAGGTCGCGCTGGCGGCGTACCACATGGACGAGATCCTCGACGCCGACCGCCTCCCCCTGCGCTACGCGGGCTTCTCGCCGTGCTTCCGCCGCGAGGCCGGCTCCCACGGCAAGGACACCCGGGGCATCTTCCGCGTCCACCAGTTCGACAAGGTCGAGATGTTCTCCTACGTCGCTCCGGAGGACTCGCAGGCCGAGCACCAGCGCCTGCTCGACTGGGAGAAGCAGTGGCTGACGTCGCTCGAACTGCCCTTCCGGGTCATCGACGTCGCCTCCGCCGACCTCGGCTCCTCGGCCTCCCGCAAGTTCGACTGCGAGGCCTGGATCCCGACCCAGGGCAAGTACCGCGAGCTGACCTCGACCTCCGACTGCACGGAGTTCCAGTCGCGCCGCCTGCAGATCCGTGTCCGTGACGGCAAGCAGGTCAAGCCACTGGCCACGCTGAACGGCACGCTCTGCGCCGTCCCCCGCACAATCGTCGCGATCCTGGAGAACCACCAGCAGGCCGACGGCTCCGTCCGCGTCCCCGAGATCCTGCGCCCCTACCTGGGCGGCCGCGAGGTGCTGGAGCCGGTAGCCAAGTGACCGAAGCGGCTGCCACCGAGGGCGCCGAGGGCCCCATGGGGTCTGAGGAAACCATGGGGTCCAAGGAACCCTCGGATCCCTCTGCCCCCTCGGGCTTCCCATACAAGCTGATCGCGACCGACCTCGACGGAACGCTCCTGCGCTCCGACGAGTCGGTCTCCCGGCGCACGCGTGAGGCACTCGCCGCGGCCACCGCTGCAGGCGCCGCCCACATCGTCGTCACCGGCCGGGCCGTCCCCTGGACCCGCCACATCCTCGACGACCTCGGCTACCGGGGACTGGCCGTCTGCGGCCAGGGGGCGCAGGTCTACCACGCCGGAGAGCACCGTCTCCTCACGGCCGTCACCCTGGACCGCCAGCTCGCCGCGGTGGCCCTCGCCAAGATCGAGGCGGAGGTCGGCCCGCTGCACCTGGCCGCCAGCCGCGCGGGCCTGGACGGCGAGATACTGGTCGGCGCCGGCTACGCCCTCCACGGCTCGCTCCCCACCACCCCACTCACCGACGTGTCCGACCTCTGGGTGGCCCCGCTGAACAAGATCTACATACAGCACCCCACCCTGAACTCCGACGAACTCACCGAAGCCTCCCGTCAGGCCGCCGGCGGCTTCGTCACGGTCGCCATGGCCGGCGAGGGCATCGTCGAACTCCTCCCCCTCGGCCTCACCAAGGCCACCGGCCTCTCCCTCGCCGCCCGCCGCCTCGGCGCGAAGCGCACCGACACCATCGCCTTCGGCGACATGCCCAACGACATCCCCATGTTCACCTGGTCCACCCACGGCGTAGCCATGGCCAACGCCCACGCCGACCTCAAGGCCATCGCCGACGAAGTGACCTCCTCCAACGAGAACGACGGCATCGCAGAGGTCCTTGAACGGCTGCTCAACACGGGGCTCGCCAGGCACTGACTGGAGCCTCGGCCAGGCCCCTCAGGGCCAGACGACTCCAACGACGTCTGGACGACGCCTGAGTGCGGGGGGGCAGTGGGAGCCGGTGGTACCGAGAGGCACCGTGTCGAAGAACCCGAGGACCCCCAGGAACAGCCCACGCTAAACAAGCCGAAATGCTGAGGGCAGCACGCTAAGGACTCCGAGGACCCCGAGGACCCCGAGGACCCCGAGGACCCCGAGGACCCCGAGGACCCCGAGGACCCCGAGGGACAACGTCCTGTAGAGACTGGCGATACCGACGGGCGGCGCGCTGTGATGGCCGATCGCGGCCGGGGCATTCGCTGTCGGCCGAGGCCCCTCACGGCCGCCACCCCCGCCGCCGCCCCTAGCTGCGGGCAGTGCCGCTAAGGCGGCACGGGTGGGCGCAGCGGCACCCTGCGAGCGCCGGTAAGCGAAACCCACCCCTGGCCGGCACAAACCGCCGTACACCTTCAAGGCCCCAATGCCCAGCACAGCCCAGGAGCCCCCTGCACTTACCCCCAGCCCAGAAGCGCGGCCAGGTCACAGCGACAGCGAAAACGCGGAGGATGCACGATTCGAACGTGCGCGGGCAAACCCGACCACGGCTTAGCAAGCCGGTGCCTTACCACTCGGCCAATCCTCCGGGTGGGCGGCCCACGCGAAGCGATTCGCGCGCTCGAAGCGGCCGCCCCGGGCAGCCCCCCACTCGGGGGACGGACTCGACGGAGGGGTAACTACTCCGGAACCCGCCGTGGGCTGCCCTGCCGGGAACTCGACGTACTGCGCCTGAAGGACAGCATCGCCGGGCTCCTCTCCCAGAACATGGCGCCGGCTCGACCCGGCGACCTGGACATCAACCACTCTGCCCGGCGGCCGAGTTGCTCGCCACCGAATATCCACCGCACCGCTGCCCGCCGGGCGACACAGTCACCGGGGGCGCCACCTGCGTCGTCGCGCCTTGCTGAAGAACCATCCGGCGGGCGGCTCGTCCGACCGCCACGGCTGGGGATCGGGGGCCCGCTGCCGCCAGCGCGCCGTGAGCATCCGGGCCCGCGCCGACGGCTCGGCCGTCTCGGCGGACCGTATGAAGTCCTCGTCCAGCACGATGCCGTCCCAGGCATCCGCGCTCTCGGCCCCGGCTGTCGGCCCCGGTATGGATCCGGATCCACCCCTGACGCCCGCGCCGCCCTCGGAGCCCGGGCCAGCCCCGAGGCCCGCTCCGGTGCCGTCGGCGCCCACCGCGTCTACGGCTCCGCCTTCGGCACCTGGTCCAAACGCGGCACCCGCTCCCGTCCCAGCCGCGCTGTCGGTCACCCCGTCCTGCGCCTCGCCCCCATCGGGCGACACCTCCGCTGCCATCCCCGTTCCTCCCGCCTCCTGGCCGCCCTTCCTGGCCGCGTATGCCCCGCCGATACCGCCTTGCCCAGTCTGCCTGGACGTGCGTGAAGCCCCCGTCAAGATCCAGAGAGGTGGTCCTCCGGGACGGCGGCCCCGGAGGATGCGGTCACTCCTCGCCGGCCAGCTTCAGCGTCCGCAGCTTCTGGCCCGCATACCAGGTCGCGCCCGCCGTGACGACCGTCAGCAGGATCACCGCGGTCGGCAGCCCGACCTCGGAGGTCACGAGGCCGCCGTCGGTGACCTTCTGGGCGACGGCGAGCGCCCACTGCTGGACACTGAGCGTGCGCGCCCCGTCCACCAGGGACCCGAAGAGGGTCTCCCAGACAAGCGCGTACACGAGCCCGAAGACGACCGCGTGCCGGGTGACCGTCCCGAGGAGCAGGAACATCGCGGCGTACGCGATCGAGGCGACCAGCGCCGCCACGGTGTAGGCGACCGCGATCTGCTGTCCGTTGCCGTTCAGGATGATGCCCGCGAGCAGTGTCGGTATGGCCGAGAAGGCCATGGTCACCGCGATCGCCACGATCAGCTTGGTGAAGATGATCGTCGGCCGCTTCACCGGCTTGGCCAGCAGATACACCACGGAGCCGTCGTCGATCTCCGGCCCGATCGCGCCCGTTCCCGCGATGACGCCGATGATCGGCACCATCGTGGCGAGCGCGAATCCGCCGAGGAGGTCCGCGGCCACCTGGTCGTCGGCGCCGCTCAGGGCGCGCACGGCCACGGAGATCACGATGAGCAGGGCGGGCAGCGCGCTGAGGATAAGAGCCCGACGGCGGCCGAGCAGGGCCCGGTAGGTGAGCCGGGCGACTGTGGGGTCGTACATCTTCGGCCTCCTACGCCGCGACGAGATACGAGAAGACGGACTCGAGGGACTCGTCCGACGGCGAGACCGTGAGCAGACGGATACCGTGGTCCCGTGCCACCCTCGGCAACAGGGCCGTGAACCGGCCGAAGTCGACAGCCTGAACGCGCAACGCGCCCTCCGCGAGGTCCACTTCGATCCCGGCGGTCGACGGGTCGGCGATCAGCGCGGCGGCCAGGGCCCGGTCGTCGCTGGAACGCACCAGATAGCGGTGCGGGCGGTCGGTCATCAGGCGGCGAATGCGCCGGAAGTCGCCGCTCGCCGCGTGCCGTCCGGCGACGATCACTTCGATATGGGCCGCCAACTGCTCGACCTCTTCGAGGATGTGGGACGAGAACAGCACCGTGCGTCCCTCGTCGCCCATCCGCCGCAGGAGGTCCATCAGCTGCATGCGCTGGCGAGGATCCATGCCATTGAACGGCTCGTCCAGCAGGAGCAGCGACGGTTCGTGGACCAGCGCCGAGGCCATCTTCACGCGCTGGCGCATGCCCTTGGAGTACGTCGAGATCTTGCGGTCCTGCGCGTACTCCATCTCCACCGTGGCGAGCGCCCGCTGGGCGGCCTTCGCGCCGAGTCCGTGCAATTCGGCGTTCGCGACGACGAATTCGCGGCCGGAGAGGAAGTCGTACATCGCCTCGCGCTCGGGGACGATGCCGATGTGCTTGTAGATCTGCTCGTTGCGCCACACCGGCTTGCCGTCGAGGGTGACGGAGCCCGTGGAAGGGGCCAGGAAGCCGCCCATCATGTTGATGAGAGTGGACTTGCCTGCGCCGTTCGGGCCGAGGAGTCCGGTGACGCCGGGGCCGATCGTCATCGTGACGTCGTTGACCGCCACCACGTTGCCGAACCAGCGTGAGACGTGGTCGATGTTGAGCGTGGTCACAGCCCGACCTTTCGGTAGCGGCGCATCAGCAGGCCGTAGGAGCCGGCGATGAGACCCAGGACGACGAGGACGTAGAGGGCTCCCTGCCCGTCGGAGGGCCCGTGCCCGCCGGGGAAGGCGGAGGGGGCGCCCAGGAAGGCGGTCTGCACGCCGTCGATGAGCGTGATGGGCGAGAAGAAGCCGAGCCAGGGCACCGTGTCCGAGCTGTTCTGCTCGGTGGCGATGGCCTGGACGACGGACACCGCGCCGTAGGAGATGGTCAGGACGGCGATGACGGCCGCGATGCCGAAGCCGCGCCGCGGGGTGACCGCCGAGATCACCAGGCCGATACCGGCGAAGAGGAGCGACAGCAACGCCACGGACACCAGTCCCTGTGCCAATCCCTTGGTCTGGTCGGTGAAGTCGAACTCGGCCAGCAACGCGCCCACATAGAGCACGAGCAGGGGCACCGCGGTCAGGATGAAGAGCGCCGAGGTCAGCGCCGCGAACTTCGCGCGGACGTAGTCGGCGGTCTCGATCGGGCGCGAGAAGTACAGCGGGACGGTCTTGAAGCGCAGGTCGCGCGAGACGGCCTGCGGTGCCTGGGAGGCGACGTACAGGCCGATGACGGCCTGCATGATGACCGCGTACTCGGTGTACTTGACGGGCAGGTCCTTGACGGGCAGGCCCTGGGACTGGGTGGCGATCGCGACCGCCACCATAATGGCCGCCGGCACGCACATCACCGCGAAGAGCAGCATGGGCAGCACCTTGGACTTGGCCGAGCGGCCCAGCCCGTACGCGCCGCGCAGGGACTGCGAGAACAGCGAGCGGCGGGCGTAGGCACGGCCCAGGCGAGGGCCGTCGTAGGAGCGGTATCCGATGTTGTGGATGCGGCTCTGTTCGCCCGCGCGCGCGGGCTGTCCACCGGCGAGGGCCGGTGCCTGTGCACCGTGCTGCTCAACCGCCATGGCCGACCGCCTCCTTCCCTGCGTCCTGGGCGCTCATGGTGCCCGTCTGTTCGTCGTCGTCCTTGAAGACCTCGGCGATGTGGTGCCTGCGCTGCTCCATACGGACCAGCCCCAGGCCCAGGTCGGCGACCAGGTCGCGGACCAGGTCGTAGGTCTCCTCACCCTGGGCGGTGAGCAGCAGGATGTGCCCGGCGCCCGGCAGACCGCTGCCGTCGGAGACGGTCACCCCGCGCGCGTGGAGCGCCTCGCGCAGCACGCCGGTGCCGTCCGGATGCTCGTCGCTGTCGGTGACCTCGATCGCGAGAGTCGCCGTGCTCTGGGTGAAGTCCCTGGTGGAGCTGGAGCGCAGGAGCTTGCCGCCGTCGACCACGACCACGTGGTCGCAGGTGCGCTCCAACTCGCCGAGCAGGTGGGAAGTGACCAGGACGGAGATGCCGAAGTCGGTGTGGATGCGGCGGATCAGGCCGAGCATCTCGTCCCGGCCGACCGGGTCCAGGCCGTTGGTCGGCTCGTCCAGGAAGACAAGCTGCGGGTCGTGCACCAGGGCCTGGGCGAGTTTCACCCGCTGCTTCATGCCCGTGGAGTAGCCGCCTATGGGGCGGTACCGCTCCTCGTACAGGCCTACGTGGCGCAGGGTGTCCGCGGTGCGCTCGCGTGCGGCGGTCGGCGGGAGCCCTGACATGCGGGCCATGTGCACGACGAACTCGGTGGCCGAGACGTCGGGCGGCAGGCAGTCGTGCTCCGGCATGTACCCCACGCGCTCGCGGATGGCGCCGCCCTCCGTGGCGACGTCGAGGCCGAGCACCTCGGCACGGCCCTCCGATGCGGGGGACAGACCCAGAAGGATCTTGATCAGTGTGGACTTGCCGGCGCCATTGGCACCGACAAGTCCCGTCACACCGGGTCCGATGTCCACGGAGAGCCGGTCAAGAGCGGTCACCCTCGGGAACCGCTTGCTCAGGCTTTCGGTCGCGATCACAGTCACGATTCAGACATTAGAGGCGCGGGCCGCCGCGGTCGTCACCCCGCAGAGCTGTCTCGGCCTCACTCTCGAGTCGTACGGGCCCGTAGGGGGCATCAACCGCCGGTCTCCCTAGGGGTCACCCTGAGGTCGAACAACCGACGGGCCCGAGCCGCCGCACCGATGGCTGTCATGAGGTTGAACGACCGGCGTCGCCGTTTCGTGCCCGGCCACCCACCTGCCTTGGCTCCGCCGACAGTCCTGCCGACAGTGCCGACGGTTCCGCCGACGCCCGTCGGTTTTCCACAGTCCCGCACACCTCTCTTGACGCAGCCTCCAAGCACTGTCACATTCATCAATGTCACATTGCGAACACGGACCGTAGTCGATGAAGACAGGTGGGGCAGTGACATGACCTCGGCGTTGACAGGCGGGTTCACTGCGGATTTGCGGGGGTTCAGGCAGGTGCAGACCCTCGCGTACGAGTGCGCGGAAGCGGTCGCGGCCCAGTTGAAGCCGGGTGTGACCGAGCGCGAGGCGGCGCGGATGCAGCGCAGCTGGCTGCGCGAGCGCGGCGTGCGGGACTGGTTCCACCTGCCCTTCGCCTGGTTCGGAGACCGCACGGCTTTCGTGAACTTCCGGATACCGCTGCAGTTCTTCCCCACCGACCGCCGGCTCGAGGCGGGCATGCCGTTCATCCTCGACATGGCCCCCATATACAAGGGCCACACGGCGGACATCGGCTACTCGGGCTGTCTCGGACCGAATCCGCTGCACGACAAGCTGATGGCGGACCTGCGGGCGCACCGCGAGCTGATCCTGCGCGAGGTGCGCGAGCGCCGGTCGCTGCGCGAGATCTACGAGGACGTGGACCGGCTCATGGTCCGCCAGGGATACGCCAACCGGCATCGTGCGTACCCCTTCGGTGTCATCGCGCACAAGGTGGACCGGGTGAAGGAACGCCGCTGGTCACCGCATGTTTTCGGGTTTGGTACCCAGGCGTTGAAGGGCCTGGCGGCCGACGCGCTGCGTGGGCACCGCGACGGCTGGTCGCCGCTGTGGTCGCCGTACCGGTTCTCCGACCACCCCCCGCAGCCAGGGCTGTGGGCGGTCGAGCCGCACCTCGGTTTCCGGGGCACGGGCGCGAAGTTCGAGGAGCTCCTGGTCGTCACGGACTCCAGGAACCCCGAGGAGAGCGCGTTCTGGCTCGACAACGACCTGCCGCACGTGCGCCGGTGGGCGGAGGAGAAGTGCCGATGAGCGAAGGGGGAGACGTGACGGGTGAAACGGGGCTCGAGAACGCACGAATGCGCCGGGTGCGCGCGGGCGGAGTGGAGTTGTGCGTCGCCGAGCTGGGCGATCCCGGGCAGCCGACCGTGTTGCTCGTGCACGGCTACCCCGACTCGAAAGAGGTGTGGTCCGAGGTCGCGGTCCGGCTCGCGGAACGCTTCCATGTGGTGCTGTACGACGTGCGTGGCCACGGCGGTTCGACGGCGCCGAAGCCACTGCGCGGCGGGTTCACCTTGGAGAAGCTGACGGACGACTTCCTGGCGGTCGCTGACGCGGTCAGTCCCGACCGGCCTGTGCATCTGGTGGGGCACGACTGGGGTTCGGTGCAAGGCTGGGAGTTCGTGACGGTCGAACGCACCGAGGGCCGTATCGCATCGTTCACCTCGATGTCCGGCCCGTCCCTGGACCACCTGGGGCACTGGGTCAAGCGGCGGGTGCGGCGGCCGACCCCGCGCCGGATCGGTCAACTCCTCGGCCAAGGCGCCAAATCCTGGTACGTCTACCTGCTCCACACCCCCCTGCTGCCCGAGCTCGCCTGGCGCGGCCCCCTCGGCAAGCAGTGGCCCGGCCTGGTCCGGCGGGCCGAGAAACTGCCCCAGGGCGACTACCCCAGCCCGACGCTGCCCAAGGACGCCGCGCACGGGGCGTGGCTGTACCGGGACAACATGCGAGCGCGTCTGGCACGCCCCCGGGACGACGCGTACGCGCACGCGCCCGTGCAGCTGATCACGCCCCTGGGAGACCAGTTTCTCTCCGAACAGCTCTACGACGACCTGGAGACGTGGGCCCCGCGGCTGATCCGCCGCACCCTGCCCGCCAAGCACTGGATCCCGCGCACCCGCCCTGACCAACTCGCGTCCTGGATCACCGAGTTCGTCACTGCCACCGAGGGCGGACGGCCCGCACCGGCAGCCACCGGGAAGTACGCGGACCGGTTCGGCGGGCAGTTGGTGCTGGTCACCGGCGCGGGCGGTGGTATCGGCCGGGCCACGGCCTTCGCGTTCGCCGAGGCCGGCGCGCGGGTGATCGCCGTCGACCTGGACGCCGAAGGAGCGTCGCGCACGGCGGAGTTGTCCCGGCTGATCGGAGCCCCCGAGGCCTGGGCCGAGGCGGTCGACGTCTCGGACGAGCAGGCCATGGAGAAGCTCGCCGGGAAGGTCGCCACCGAGTACGGCGTGGTGGACGTGCTGGTGAACAACGCCGGGGTCGGACTCTCGGGATCCTTCCTCGACACCACGCCGGAGGACTGGCGGAAGGTCCTCGACGTCAATCTGTGGGGCGTGATCCACGGCTGCCGGCTCTTCGGGAAGCAGATGGCCGAGCGGGGCCAGGGCGGTCACATCGTCAACACCGCCTCCGCTGCCGCGTATCTGCCCTCCAGGTCGCTGCCGGCGTACAGCACGTCCAAGGCAGCGGTGCTGATGCTCAGCGAGTGCCTGCGCGCGGAGCTGGCCGGACAGGGCATCGGCGTCTCGGCGATCTGCCCCGGCATCGTCAACACCAACATCACCTCGACCGCGCGCTTCGCCGGTGTCGAAGCCGAGGAGGAACAGCGTCGGCAGCGTAAGACAGCGCGGCTGTACGCACTGCGGAACTACCCACCGGAGAAGGTCGCCGACGCCGTCCTGCGCGCGATCGTCCGCAACCAGGCCGTCGTCCCCGTCACCCCGGAGGCCCACGGCGGCCGCCTCATGTCCCGGTTCGCCCCGAGAGCGCTGCGCGCGCTCGCCCGGCTGGAGCCGCCGCTGTGAGCCCCCGGTTCGAGCAGAACGAGCACCACGAGCACCGCGAGATCGCTCCACGCCGGGTCTCCTTCGACTGGGAGAAGACCCCGCTGCACCGGATCCCCGACGAGCCCACCGCCACCCACGTCATCAATGTGCCGCCTGCTGCCGGCGGGGGAGCGGTGGTTCGTCAAGGTCTTCAGGGAGGGGCTGCCGCTGGTCAGGGGCCCCGACTGCTCAAGGCGTCAGGGGTTTCATGGGGCGGCAGGAGGCGCCACACAGCGTGCAGCACGCATGTGCCGAGCCCTCTCGCGGTGCAGCGGCTCGGCACCGCGGACTTCACCCGGTACGTCGGCTTCCTCTTCGAGAAGCTGCTCGGCGACAAGCGACCTCTGGGAGCGCCGGTTCCGCCTCGGGAATGGCCGCGTTTCCGGCTGTCGGTGATCGCGGCGGTAGAGCAGTTCACGGCTGTCCTCGGCGACTGGGTGCTGACCGTCGAGGGGCTCGACAGGGCCGGGTCGGACGAGGTCATGCTGGACCTGCTGCGCCGGCATGGCGCGGAGGTGGTCGAGCACCGCGCGGTCGCCTTCGACATGTTCCAGCACAGCGGCGGCCGCGGCCGGCCCCGCTACGCCCGCCGGGTGGCGGGCATGGCGGTCACGGCACCGGTGATGCTCTCCATGTGGTCGTGGGGCAGCGGCGTACCTCATACGGCACGACCCGAAGCTCGCCGGACGCCTGTGCTACTTCCTGGCAGCGCACAACAGGGCCGGACGCAAGGGGACTGCTGCCCACGTGGAAGGAGCCCGGCGCGGCCGTCCCCCGCTACCTGCGCCGCTCCTACCACCTGTCTCAGGAGGGTTCACCGCGCGGGGCGGTCGAGTATCTGGCGAGGTCGCCTGCGACACGCGGCACAACGGGCATCGCGGCGGGCACGAACACACGGGCGGCGTCCGCGTAACCGTCGGCGGACGGCACAGGAAGGCAGAAGGAGGCACGAGGACCGTGAACGACGAAACGGCCGGGGCCGCGTACCGCATCGAGGACCTGGCGCACCGCAGCGGCGCCACGGTCCGGACGATCCGGGCCTACCAGGACCGTGGTCTGCTCCCCCGCCCCGAACGGCGCGGCCGGGCGAACGTGTACTCGGACGCGCATCTGACCAGGCTGCGCCAGATCGCCGGCCTCCTCGACCGCGGCTACACCCTGGCTTCCATCAAGGAGCTCCTGGAGGCCTGGGACACGGGCCGTGGCCTCGGCGGGGTGCTCGGCCTGGTCACGGAGGTCGACGGACCGTGGACCGACGAGGAGGCCGTACGGATCTCGCGTACCGAACTGGTCGAGCGGTTCGGCGGTGCCCCGGACGAGGCCGCGGTGGCGGACGCGGTCGAGCTGGGCGTACTGGAGCCGGTGCCCGGCGAGGAGGATCTGTTCCTCGTGCCGAGCCGTCAAGAGCTGGCGGTGGCAGTCGAGTTGCACGAGGCGGGAGTCCCCCTGACCGCGATCGCGGCATATCGGAGGGAGTTGCGGGGACAGGTCGAGCCCATCGCCGCACGATTCCTGGAGTTCACCACCGAGCACGTGCTCTCCCGCTACCTGGGGCAGCACGAGCCACCGACAGACGCCGAGGCGGTCGAGGCCGCCACGCTCGTACGGCGGCTGCGGCCGCTGGCCCAGCAGACGGTGGACGCCGAACTCGCGCGTGCGATGCGCCTGTTCGCATCCCGTCAGCTACGTCGACACCTTGATGCGCACGCTCCCACAGATACCTCTGACGAGGCGTGTTCCGTACGGATACCGGCTTCGACGATGCGGGCCGTGGAGAAGCTGGTTGGGCCTGAGCAGGCGTCGGCCTTCATCACAGCGGCGACCGAACGAGAGGTACAGTCACGCACCTTGGACACACTCACCGCAAATATGACCGTAAGCCCCAAAGTTGATCAATCGCCGTGAACTACACAGGGAGTTGTCCACAGAATCTTCAATTCCCCTGTGGATAACTCCACTTGGCTGTGGATCAAACATCCGGATCAAAACCAAGTGCGTGACACGGGTCTCTCCAGGCACGCTGACAGGATGAACGAACGACGTACCGTGAGGGTGTCGAAGTACCTCTCGAAACACCTTCGACACCAACCGGAGCGGATCGGGCTCACGCTCGACGAGGGCGGCTGGGTCGGCATCGACACGCTCATCGAGGCCGCCGCCGCCCACGGCTTCCGCTTCACCCGGGCCGAGCTCGACCACGTGGTCGAGGCCAACGACAAGCAGCGCTTCGCCGTCGAGGGCGACCGGATCCGCGCCAGTCAGGGCCACACCGTCGAGGTCGACCTCGGACTGCCCCCGGCGACCCCTCCGCCGTACCTCTACCACGGGACCGTGGCGGCCTACCTGAGCGCGATCCGGGCCGAGGGTCTGCGCGCCATGAACCGGCACGACGTGCACCTCTCGCCCGACCGCGAGACCGCCACCCGCGTCGGTGCCCGCCGCGGCCGCCCCGTCGTGCTCTCTGTGGACGCCGGCGCCATGCACCGGGACGGCCATGTCTTCCGCGTCAGCGACAACGGCGTCTGGCTGACCGAGGCGGTGCCACCCCAGTACTTGCGCTTCCCGGAATCGCACTGAGCGAGACCGGCCGAAGCCTTGCCCGCCGAAGCCTTGCCCGCCGAGGCCTCGTCCCGCTCAGCCCTGACCGATTCCGCCCCCACCGGGCCTGCCCGACCCTGACCGTCCCCCAGCCTGTCCGGACCGGTCAGGACCATCCGATGGCTGCGCTTACGCTCGATGTATGAGTCTGCGTCTGAGCACCGTGATCCTGCCGTACCTCCGCTGGCACGAGGGCGGTCGTGCCACGTGGCAGCGGGCCGAGCAGCTCGGGTTCCACACCGCCTTCACCTACGACCACCTGTCGTGGCGGACCTTCCGGGACGGGCCGTGGTTCGGCGCCGTGCCGACCCTGACCGCGGCGACCGCCGTCACCGACCAACTGCGCCTCGGCACGCTGGTGACCTCACCGAACTTCCGGCATCCGGTGACCCTCGCCAAGGAACTGATCTCCCTCGACGACATCTCGGGAGGCCGGATCACCCTCGGCGTCGGCGCGGGCGGCACCGGCTTCGACGCCACCGCGCTCGGCCAGGAGCCATGGACCCCGCGCGAGCGCGCCGATCGTTTCGCCGAGTTCGTCCCCCTGCTCGACCGGCTGCTGACCGAGGACTCCGTCTCGTACGAGGGCGACCACTACTCGGCTCACGAGGCGCGCAACATCCCCGGCTGCGTCCAGCGTCCCCGGCTGCCCTTCGCGGTGGCCGCGACCGGGCCGCGCGGGATGCGGCTGGCCGCACAGTACGGGCAGGCGTGGGTGACCACCGGGGACCCCAGGCTCTACGAGACGGGCACCCCCGAACAGTCGGTTCAAGCCATTCGCGAGCAGGTCGCGAGGCTGGCCGAAACAGCCACCGAGCTCGGCCGGGACGCGGCCAGGCTCGACAAGGTCCTGCTCACCGGGTTCACTCCGGACCGCACCCGACCGCTGGAGTCGCTGGACGCGTTCGTGGACTTCGCCGGCCGCCACGCAGAGCTGGGCTTCACCGACCTCGTGATCCACTGGCCGATCCCTGACTCGGACTTCGCCGCGGACGAGAAGGTCTTCGAGCGGATCGCCATGGAGGCACCGACCCAGCTGGCGTGAGCGTCGTGGTGTCACAGCCGGGGTCGGGACAGCGCTGGCAGTGAGCGTGCGAGGGCGGTAATCACTCACCTGTGCAGGGGCCCGCACGACCGTGCGCGCATATGCGCGACAATGGGACCCGTGACCTCAGCGACGAGACAGCCCGAGACCCCGGCCCCGACCGTCCCGCCCCGGCTGATAGCCACGGATCTCGACGGCACCCTGCTCCGCGACGACAAGTCGGTCTCCCCGCGTACCGTCGCCGCCCTCGCGGCCGCCGAGGAGGCCGGCATCGAGGTCTTCTTCGTCACCGGCCGCCCGGCCCGCTGGATGGACGTCGTCAGTGCACACGTCCACGGACACGGCCTCGCGATCTGCGGAAACGGCGCCGCCGTGGTCGACCTGCACGGCGGCCCCGGCACCCACCGCTTCGTCAAGGTGCGCGAGCTGGCACGGGAGAACGCGCTCGACGCCGTACGGCTACTGCGCGAGGCAGCGCCCGGCACGGTGTACGCGGTCGAGCAGACGTACGGCTTCAACCAGGAGCCCGAGTACCCGAAGCTCCACATGGAGATCCCCGACATCCTCGCGCCTGCCGAGAAGCTGCTGGCCCCGGGAGGAGTCGCCGACGACGAGCCGGTGCTGAAGATCCTCGCGTACCACCCCTCGATCGACCCCGACGACTTCCTCGCCACCGCCCGTATCGCCGTCGGCGACCGTGCCACCATCACCCGCTCCAGCCCCAGCGCCCTGTTGGAGATCAGCGGCCCGGGCGTCTCCAAGGCCAGCACCCTCGCCCTGTGCTGCGCCGAGCGCGGGATCTCGCACGAGGAGGTCGTCGCCTTCGGTGACATGCCGAACGACGTCGAGATGCTCACCTGGGCGGGACAGTCGTACGCCATGGGCAACGCCCACCCGGACGTCCTCGCGGCGGCCTCCGGTCGTACCGTCGCCAACAACGAGGACGGCGTGGCGATCGTGATCGAGCGCCTGCTGGCGGAACGGCTGTAGCCACGACCGCCGAGCCCAGGACCGCCGCCCCGGCCACGGCGGACACCGCCGCGGCGCCGGCCGGCCCCGTGCCGGAGTAGCCGGCTACAACTTCACCCCGTGCTTCAGCAGCCACGGCACGGGGTCCACGGCCGACCCCAGCTCCGGTGTCACCCGTACCTCGAAGTGCAGGTGCGGTCCGGTGGAGTTGCCGGTGGTGCCCGACTGGCCGATCCACTGCCCCGGGGCCACCCGGTCGCCCTGGTCGACGGCGACGGCCGCGAGGTGCGCGTACTGCGTGTAGTAGCCGTCGGCGTGCTGGACGACGATCTCGATGCCGAAAGCACCACCGCACGACACCCTCACCACGCGCCCCGCTCCGACCGCCCGCACCGGCGTGCCGATCGGTACCGCGAAGTCCTGCCCGGTGTGGCTGCCGACCCAGCGTTCACCACCGCTGCCGTACCCCGCCGAGAGCTCGTACGACTCGACGGGCGCCACCCACGCACTCCTGGAGCCGCCGTCCGGCTGGTCAAGCTGGACGGCTCCCCGGCAGGCGCCGGCCGCGACCGCGGCGTCGGCCTGTCCCTGGAGCGTCCACTGCGCCTCTTCGAGTTTCCGCTGGATCGTCTGCTTGATCTCGGCGAGTTCGGTGTTCCGCCGCTTCAGCGCCCGCCAGGCCGCTGCGGCTTTCGCCTCGTCCGCGACCAGCCTCGTCTCTGCTCGACGGCTCTTGGTCACCGCGCTGTTGACCGCCAGATCGGCCTGCAGGACAGCCCGCTGACCGCGCATCAGCTCCTCGGGATCGTCCGCGAAGAGCATCTGGGCGGTGTACGGCACCCCACCGCCCTCGCGGTACTGGGCGCGCGCGATCCGACCGAGATCGGCGTTCAAAACCGCCAGCTGCTTCCGCTCCCGCGCGAGCAAGCGCTCCAGCCCCTCCGCCTGCGCCTTCTGCGCATCCGCCGCCCGCCGTCCCGCCTCGTAGTGCCGCGTCGCCACCGCCGCGTCCTGGAACAGCCGCGTCACCCGGGCGCTGATCCCGGCGTCACCGGGCGCCCCCGGGTTCCCGCCCACATCGCTCTCGGCCGCCGTGGGCCGGGCCATGAGAACCGCCGCGGCGCACAGCGGCACTACGACGAACAGCGGGCGTCGGCGAGAGAAGCGCATGCCAGTGATCGTGGCCCGCCCCGGTGTCCCCGGTCCTCTTCAACCGTGCGGCTGGGGGACGGCGTGCCCCGGACGGACCAAGCGGCTGGGCCGAACAGGGGCCGGACCGCCGGATGTTCGGCGAGGAAGCTTGCGGACGGCACCGCCCCTCAGCGGGCGAAGGACTCGCGCAGGACCGCGCCGGGTAGCGAGAGGCTCAGACCCCGGCCAGCAGCTCCCCCATGGCCTCGCGTTCCACCATCGTCCGCAAGGGACCGTCGACCGCGGCCAGTTCCGCGTACGTCCCGCGCTGCGCGACACGTCCCTCCGCCAGCACGACCACCTCGTCCACGGCTTCCAGGCCGGCCAGCCGATGGGTGATCAGCAGGGTCGTACGGCCCTGGGTCGCGGCCAGCAGGTCAGCGGTGAGCGCGTCGGCGGTGGGCAGATCCAAGTGTTCCGCGGGCTCGTCGAGGACGAGGACCGGGAAGTCGGCCAGCAGCGCGCGGGCAAGGGCGAGCCGCTGACGCTGCCCACCGGACAGCCGCGCTCCGTGCTCACCGATCGGTGTGTCGAGCCCAGCGGGAAGTTCGTCGACCCAGTCAAGCAGCCGCGCCCGCGCGAGAGCGTCCCGCACCTCCGCCTCGGTGGCGTCCTTCCGGGCGAGCAGCAGGTTCTCGCGCACCGAGCTGTCGAAGAGGTGCGCGTCCTGGGCACACAGACCGACGAGCCGTCGTACGGCGTCCCCGTCAAGCGTGTAGGCGTCCACGCCGCCGAGCGTGTACGTCCCCTCGCGCGCGTCCAAGAACCGCAGCAGCACCTGCGCGAGCGTCGTCTTGCCCGCCCCCGAGACCCCGACCACGGCGATCCTGCGCCCCCGTTCGAGGGTGAGGTCCAGTCCGGCCAGCGCGTCCCGATTCTGCCCCGCATACCGTGCGCCGATCCCTTCGAGCCGCAGCGGGAACGGCGACACCGGCGCCTCGGCCGGCTTCTCCGGTTCGTGTACGTGATCGGGGGAGTCCAGTACGTCGTACACGCGCTCCGCGCTCCTGCGCACCCGCTGGCGGAACTGGACGGCGAGCGGCATCCCCAGCACCGCCTCGAACGCGGCCAGCGGAGTGAGCACGACGACGGCCATGGCCACACCGCTCAGCCGCCCGTCGACGACCGCCTGTGCGCCGAAGAGCGCCGTGGCGGCGACGGTGAGCCCGGAGACGAGCGCGGTGAGCCCGTCGCCGAGCGCGGTGGCCGTGGCCGCCCGGGAGGCGATCCGGGTGAGCACACGGTCGGCCCGACGCGCCTCGGCGGTACGGGCGGGCAGGGCGCCCGCGACCGTCAACTCGGCGGTGCCGGTGAGCAGATCGGCCACGCGTGTGGCCAGGACCCCTCGGGCCGGCGCCAGCCGGTTCTCCGCCCGCCGAGCCACGGCGTCTGTCAGGAAGGGGACTCCGGCCCCGGCGGCGAGCAGCCCGACGGCGAGGACGGCGCCGGCCTCGGGCAGCAGCCAGGCGGTGAACCCGACGGAGGCGGTGGACACGGCCACCGCGGCCCAGGCGGGCAGCAGCCACCGCACCCAGTAGTCCTGCAGGGCGTCCACATCGGCGACCAGCCGTGAGAGCAAATCTCCGCGTCGAGTCGTCCGCAGCCCGGCGGGGGCCAGCCGCTCCAGCCGCCGGTATACGGCCACCCTCGTGTCGGCCAGCATCCGCAGCACGGTGTCGTGCGACACCAGCCGCTCCGCGTACCGGAACACCGCCCGCCCTATCCCGAACGCTCGCGTCGCCGTCACCGCGACCATCAGATACAGCACCGGAGGCTGCTGCGAAGCCCGTGAGATCAGCCATCCGGAGGTGGCCATCAGCCCGACGGCGCTGCCCAGCGCGAGACTGCCGAGCAACAGGGCGAGGGCGAGCCGTCCTCGGCGAGGCCCGGCCATGTGGCGGACACGGCCGAGTACAGCATGCCGGGAGACGTGGGGCGACGCGTCAGGACGAGTCACCGCGCTGCGCGCATCCGCCCCAGCCGTGTCGAGGGGCGCACGCACAGCGGCAGGCCTCTCGGGCTCCCCCGAACCGACAGGCAGCGCCGCAGATGCTCGCTCCTCCAGCCCCACGACGGGCAGCGCTGCAGCGGCCCGTCCCTGTAGCCGCACCACCCGGTCCGCCACCCCCAGCAGCGCCGGCCGGTGCACCACCAGCAGCACGGTCCGGCCCACTGCCAGCCGCCGTACCGCCTCCACGACCTCGGCCTCGGTCTCCCCGTCCAGCGAAGCCGTCGGCTCGTCGAGGAGCAGCACGGGCCGGTCGGCGAGGAACGCCCGGGCAAGGGCGAGCCGTTGCCGCTGTCCGGCGGAGAGACCCGTACCGCCCTCACCGAGGACCGTCTCGGCCCCGGCGGGCAGCGCGTCCACGAACTCCAGCGCCCCCGCGTCGGCCAGCGCCCGCTGTACCGCCTCGTCATCCGCGTCCGGACGAGCCAGCCGTACGTTCTCGGCGATCGACCCGGCGTACAGGTGAGGTCGCTGTGGCACCCAGGCGACGTGCGAACGCCACTCGTCCCTGTCGAGCGAGGCGAGATCGGCTCCCCCCACCCGGACCACGCCCGCCGTAGCCTGCGTGAACCCGAGCAGGACGTTGATCAGCGTCGACTTGCCCACGCCGCTCGGTCCGACGAGGGCCACCGTCTCGCCGGGGGCCACCGTGAAGGACACTTCCGTGACGGCGTCGTACGACCGCCCGGGATACCGGACCGTCACCCCCTCGAACTGGATATCACCTGCGTCCGGCACTGTCCCGGTCCCGGACGCAGGTACGGGTGTCTCCAGGACCTCGAAGATCTCCTCGGCTGCCGCGAGCCCCTCGGCGGCCGCGTGGAACTGGGCGCCCACCTGGCGGACCGGCAGATACGCCTCGGGGGCGAGGATGAGGATGATTAGCCCGATGTACAGGTCCATCTCTCCGTGCACGAGCCGCATTCCGATGGTGACGGCGACCAGCGCGACCGAGATCGTCGCGAGCAGCTCCAGCGCGAAGGACGACAGGAAAGCGATCCGCAACGTCCGCATGGTCGCCTGGCGGTACTCACCCGTGATCCGCCTGATCGACTCGGCCTGTGCCTTGGCCCGGCCGAACACCTTGAGCGTCGGCAGCCCGGCGACGACGTCCAGGAAGTGCCCGGACAGCTGTGACAGCAGCCTCCACTGACGGTCCATCTGCGAGCGAGTGGCCCAGCCGATGAGCACCATGAAGACCGGAATCAGCGGCAGTGTGCCGACGATGATCGCCGCCGACACCCAGTCCTCGGTGACGATCCGCGCGAGGACCGCGACGGGCACGACGAGGGCAAGGCCCAGTTGCGGCAGATAGCGCGAGAAGTAGTCGTCCAGGGCGTCGACTCCACGGGTGGCGAGGGTGACCAGCGAGCCCGTCCGCTGCCCGCTCAACCAGCCCGGCCCCAGCTCGGCGGCCCGCTCCAGCAGCCGACCTCGCAACTCCGACTTCACCGCCGCACTCGCGCGGTGAGCGGCCAGCTCAGTGAGCCAGGAGACCAGTGCCCGCCCCAGTGCGACAGCGGCCAACAGCAGCAGGGGAGTGCGCAGTGCGGAGACGGACATCCCCTGCTGAAAAGCACCGACCACCGCTTCGGCGATGAGCATGGCCTGTGCGATGACAAGTGCCGCCCCGACAACGCCCAGGCCTACGACCGCCAACAGGAAGCGGCGGGTGGCGCGGGCGTATCGCAGCAGTCGCGGGTCGATCGGTTTCACGTGAAACACCCTCTTCTCAACAGGCATGTTTCACGTGAAACATGCCCCTTCGACCTGAGGGGGCGTGTTTCACGTGAAACATCGTCAACCACGCCCCCTCACCGGGACTCAGTGCACCGACTCGGCGATGTGCTGGGTGCCGATCCGCTTGCGGAACACCCAGTACGTCCACCCTTGGTAGAGCATCACGACCGGAGTGGCGATCGCCGCGCACCACGTCATGATCTTCAGGGTGTACGGGCTGGACGAGGCGTTGGTGACTGTGAGGCTCCACTCCTCGTTCAGCGAGGACGGCATGACGTTCGGGAAGAGCGTCAGGAAGAGCATCGCCACGGTGGCCACGATGGTGATCCCGGACAGGGCGAACGCCCAGCCCTCGCGGCCTGCTCGAACCACCATCAGCGCCACCACAAGAGCGGCGACCGCGCCGACCGCCGCGACCAGCGAGACGGCGTCGCCCTTCTCGATCTGTGTCCAGAGCAGGAAGAGAAGCGCCAGTCCGGCCGTCACGGCACCGACACCCAGAGCCAGCTTCCGCGCCCGCTCCCGGATGTCCCCGACCGTCTTCAGACCGACGAAGACCGTCCCGTGGAAGGTGAACAGCGTCAGCGTGACCAGGCCGCCCAGGAGGGCGTAGGGGTTGAGCAGGTCGGCGAGGCTGCCCACGTACTCGAAGTCGCGGTCGATCTTCACTCCGCGCACGATGTTGGCGAAGGCCACGCCCCACAGGAAGGCAGGTAGCAGCGAGGTCCAGAAGATCGCTGTCTCCCAGTTGCGCTGCCACCTCTCCTCGGGCCGCTTTACCCGGTACTCGAAGGCGACGCCCCGGACGATCAGGCAGACCAGGATGAGCAGCAGTGGCAGATAGAAGCCGGAGAAGAGGGTGGCGTACCACTCGGGGAAGGCTGCGAAGGTGGCGCCGCCCGCCGAGAGCAGCCAGACCTCGTTGCCGTCCCAGACAGGTCCGATGGTGTTGATGAGGACCCGCTTCTCCGGACGGTTCCGGGCCAGCAGCTTGGTGAGGACACCGACCCCGAAGTCGAAGCCCTCCAGGAAGAAGTAGCCGGTCCACAGGACGGCGATGAGGACGAACCAGACGTCGTGAAGTTCCATGACTGTGCTCCCTTGGCCCGGTGCGGCCTAGTACGAGAAGGCCATCGGCTTGTCGGCGTCACGGGAGTCGCCGCCGATCTTCGTGGGCGGGTTGAGGTCGGCCTCCGTCAGCTCGGGCGGACCCGCCTTGACGTACTTCACGAGCAGCTTGACCTCGACGACGGCGAGGATGGCGTAGAGCGTGGTGAAGACGAGCATCGAGGTGAGGATCTCCCCCTGGGAGACACCGGGGGAGACCGCGTCCTCGGTGCGCAGCACGCCGTAGACGACCCACGGCTGGCGGCCCATCTCGGTGAAGATCCAGCCCCAGGAGCTGGCGATCAGCGGGAAGCCCAAGGTCAGCACCGCGATGCGCCAGTACCACTTGGTGAGGGTCGGGCCGAGGGCCTTCTTCGGCAACAGCACGAGATGCGGCACCTCGTCGTCGCCTACCCGCAGATGCTGCGGCAGCAGGAACTTCGTGCGGGTGAGCCAGAGTCCGACGAGGCCGATGGCGAAGGACGTCATGCCGAAGCCGATCATCCAGCGGAAGCCCCAGTAGGCGACGGGGATGTTGGGCCGGTAGTCACCGGGCCCGTACTTCTCCTGCTCGGCCTTGTTGACGTCGTTGATGCCGGGGACGTACGAGTCGAAGTCGTCATTGGCGAGGAAGGACAGCAGGCCGGGGATCTCGATGGCGACCTTGTTGTGGCCCTCGTCGACGTCGCCGTAGGCGAAGACGGAGAAGGGCGCGGGCGCCTCGCCGTCCCACAGGGCCTCGGCGGCGGCCATCTTCATGGGCTGCTGCTTGAACATGACCTTGCCGAGCAGGTCGCCGCTGATCGCGGTGAGCATGCCGGCGATGACCACGGTCACCAGACCGAGGCGCAGCGAGGTCTTCATCACCGGGATGTGCTTCTTGCGGGCCAGATGGAAGGCGGCGATGCCGACCATGAAGGCGCCACCGGTGAGGAAGGCCGCCGAAAGGGTGTGAAAGACCTGGGTGAGCGCGGTGTTCTGGGTCAGGACAAGCCAGAAGTCGGTGAGCTCGGCCCGCCCCTTCGCCTCGTTGATCCGGTAGCCGACGGGGTGCTGCATCCAGGAGTTGGCCGCGAGGATGAAGTACGCCGACAGGGTCGTGCCGATGGAGACCATCCATATACAGGCGAGATGGATCTTCTGCGGCAGCTTGTCCCAGCCGAAGATCCACAGCCCGATGAAGGTGGACTCGAAGAAGAAGGCGATCAGTGCCTCGAAGGCGAGCGGGGCTCCGAAGACGTCGCCGACGAAGCGCGAGTAGTCGGACCAGTTCATCCCGAACTGGAACTCCTGCACGATGCCGGTGACGACGCCCATCGCGATGTTGATCAGGAAGAGCTTGCCCCAGAACTTGGTGGCCTTGAGGTACTTCTCCTTCCCCGAGCGCACCCAGGCGGTCTGCAGGCCGGCGGTGAGCGCGGCGAGCGAGATCGTGAGGGGGACGAAGAGGAAGTGGTAGACGGTGGTGATACCGAACTGCCATCGCGCCAGAGTCTCCGGCGCCAGAGCGAGGTCCACGTCTTCTCCTTACATGCCGTGGCACTGCGGCAGTTTGCCCTGTTTGTCACGTACACCACAGGGCAACCGGGACGCGCTTGTGAACGCGTTCACATTCACAAGCAATTATGGCGCATGGCCGTTCGAGGCATGAGCGTGGGGGCCCCCGAAAACGCAAGAGTGGGGCAGAACACATCAGGGGGCCCGGGGAAAATCCCCGGACCCCCTGGTCAGTTGCTGTCTAGAGTTCCTTGCGGAACGTCTCCGTCACCTTGAGGAAGATGTCGTTCGCCTCGGTCTCGCCGATCGTCACCCGCACGCCCTCACCCGGGAACGGTCGCACGACGACGCCGGCCTGCTCGCACACACCGGCGAAGTCGACCGTGCGCTCCCCCAGCCGCAGCCACACGAAGTTCGCCTGGGTCTCCGGTACCGTCCAGCCCTGGCCGCGCAGCGTCTCGACGACCCGGTTCCGTTCGCAGACCAGCGAGCCGACCCGGCCGAGCAACTCGTCCTCGGCGCGCAGCGAGGCGACCGCCGCGTCCTGCGCGAGCTGGCTCACCCCGAACGGCACGGCCGTCTTGCGCAGCGCGGCCGCCACCGGTTCATGAGCGATCGCGAAACCCACCCGGAGTCCTGCGAGGCCGTACGCCTTGGAGAAGGTGCGCAGCACACAGACGTTCGGCCGCTCGCGGTAGAACTCGACGCCGTCCGGCACCTCGACATCCCGTACGAACTCGCGGTACGCCTCGTCCAGCACCACCAGCACATCACCGGGCACCCGGTCGAGGAAGCGCTCCAGCTCGGCCCGGCGCACCGCCGTGCCCGTCGGATTGTTCGGGTTGCAGACGAAAATCAGGCGGGTCCGGTCCGTGATCGCGTCCGCCATCGCGTCCAGATCGTGCACGTCGCCCGGGGTCAGTGGCACCTGCACGGACGTGGCCCCGCTGATCTGCGTGATGATCGGGTACGCCTCGAACGACCGCCAGGCGTAGATCACCTCGTCACCGGGTCCCGAGGTCGCCTGCAGCAGCTGCTGGGCCACGCCGACCGAGCCGGTGCCCGTGGCAAGGTCGGCGACCGGCACCCCGAAGCGGTCCGACAGCTCGTTCATCAGCCCTGTGCACGCCATGTCCGGGTACCGGTTGAAGGACGCGGCCGATCCGGTCACGCTCTCCAGCACGCCGGGCAGCGGCGGGTAGGGATTCTCGTTGGAGGACAACTTGTACGCCACCGGGCCGCCCGCCGCGGCCGGCTTGCCGGGCTTGTAGGTGGGGATACCCTCCAGCTCGGCTCGCAGCTTGGGGCTCGTCTCGCTCACCGCAGTCCTCCTCGTCGACGTAATGCTTCTCACCTTATGAGGATTCGGCGCCCCTGCGAATGGCCTGTGGACAACCGCGCCCACCCCACACTCCAGGCATCTTCTGTGCCGTCATCCACGCCCCTGCCGTCCCATCGACCTCACGGGCATCACCACACGAAGGTGTACGAATCAGGGGGCGCGCCACTTGCGGGCGCGCGCGCCGGTGGCTCGCGCCGTGGCGCGCATCACCCGTGCAGGTGAGTTGAGACCTCTTCGAAACTTCGGGTACTTGGCAGGCCCATGCGCGTCTACGAGTCACGTCCTGACATTGGATCGCCCAACTCCCTTTCATTGTAAGGTAATTGGCCCCTAGTGACCTTGCAGAAACGTGCCTGTCAACGAGTGCATATGCGTCCGCACTACCCCACCGCATGAGCCCTACTATCGGCTCGCCATGACAGCAGCAGGGAAGCACCAGGTGAGCCGCGCGGAAACTCCCCGCCGAGGCAACCGGTCGGGCCGGGCGGGCATCCGAGACGTGGCCGCCGCCGCCGGAGTCTCCATCACGACCGTCTCCGACGCCCTCAACGGCAAGGGCCGGCTCCCGGACGCCACCCGACGCCATGTACGTGAGGTCGCCGACCGACTTGGCTACCGCCCCTCGGCGGCGGCCCGAACCCTCAGAACCGGCAAGTCCGGCCTCATCGGCCTGACCGTGACCACGTATGGGGATGAACCTTTCACCTTCACCGAGTTCGCGTACTTCGCGGAAATGGCGCGGGCCGCCACCTCGGCCGCGCTGGCCCGGGGCTATGCCCTGGTCATCCTCCCCGCGACCTCTCGCCACGACGTGTGGTCGAACGTCGCCCTGGACGGCACCGTGGTCATCGACCCCTCCGACCACGATCCGGTCGTCAGCGAACTGGTCCGCCAGGGGTTACCGGTCGTCTCCGACGGCCGCCCGGCCGGCTCGCTCCCGGTCACCGCGTGGGTCGACAACGACCACGAGGCCGCGGTCCTCGGCATCCTCGACCACCTGGCCGACGCGGGCGCCCGCCGGATCGGACTCCTCACGGGCACGACGACGGACACATACACCCATCTCTCCACCACCGCATACCTGCGCTGGTGCGAGCGTGTGGGCCAGGATCCGGTGTACGAGGCCTATCCGGCGCACGATCCATGCGCGGGGGCCGTCGCCGCCGACCGGCTGCTGGCCCGGCCGGACCGCCCCGACGCGGTCTACGGCCTCTTCGACCCCAACGGCACCGATCTGCTGGCCGCTGCCCGGCGGTACGGTCTGCGCGTCCCCGACGACCTGCTGCTCGTCTGCTGCAGCGAGTCCGCCGTGTACGCGACCACCGAGCCGCCGATCACCACGCTCTCGTTGAAGCCGCGCCGCATCGGCACGGCGGTGGTCCAGCTCCTCATCGACGCCATCGAGGGGGTCGAATCGGACCAACCGGTCGAGCAGGTGATACCGACGGAGCTGATCGTTCGGACCTCGTCCGAGCGACGTCCACCGCGTACGACGGTCAGCCCGCCACGATCGCCTGAAGAGGGTTGACGTCCTGCTTGAGGACCCGAACGGGAATTGGGCGGGGAGAGCCCCGCCCAATTCGGGAGAAAACCGCGGTGAACTGGGGGCCTGCGCCATTTCACCACCCCTGGGTCATCACATGGCGCGATCCGCATTCCTATGATGGGCGCACGACACCGCGGGCCGCTGCGACCAGGCAGTCCGATGCGGTGCAGATGCGGGCGATGGTGGTGGAGGGGTCGATGACTCAGGGGGCCGGTCAGGGACCCGAGGTGCGGACGCCGACGGTGCGCGATTTCCGCGTGCCCGCGTACGTCCACGAGGCCGGTCCGTACGGACACACCACGCACCCCGGCGAGGCCGCCAGGCCCGCCGACGAGCCGGAGGGCTACCCGGAGGGGTACACCCCGACCCAGCGGGATCTGCCGGTGATCAACCGGGGAGACACGGTTCAGGTCGTGATCGACCCGGAGACCGTGCCGGCCGAGCAGACCTCCGCCCGGCCCGGACCGCTCTTCGTCGTCGGGGACGTCCACGGCTACCTCGACGAGCTCCTCGCCGCGCTCCGCGAGAAGGGCCTCGTCGACGCCGCGGGCAACTGGTCGGCGGGCACCGCCCGGCTCTGGTTCCTCGGCGACTTCACCGACCGCGGCCCGGACGGCATCGGCGTCATCGACCTCGTGATGCGTCTGTCCGCCGAGGCGGCCGCGGCCGGCGGCTACTGCAAGGCCCTCATGGGCAACCACGAGCTGCTGCTGCTGGGCGCCAAGCGGTTCGGCGACACGCCCGTCAACTCCGGCGCGGGCACCGCCACCTTCCAGGCCGCCTGGCTCCTCAACGGCGGGCAGAAGACCGACATGGACCGCCTCCAGGACCACCACCTCCAGTGGATGGCCCGCCTCGACGCCATGGAGGAGGTCGACGGCCACCTCCTTGTGCACTCCGACACCACCGCCTACCGCGACTACGGCGACTCCATCGAGGCGGTCAACGACACCATCCGCGAGACGATCACGCGCAACGACGCGGACGAGGTCTGGGACCTCTTCCGCAAGTTCACCCGGCGCTTCTCCTTCCGCGACGAGGGCGGAGCCGACGCCGTGCGCTCCCTGCTCGATGTCTACGGCGGCACGCGCATCGTCCATGGTCACAGCCCCATTCCGTACCTCCTGGGCGAGGTCGGCTCGGAGGACGGCGAGGACGACACGGGACCTTCGGTCGAAGGGCCGTACATCTATGCGGACGGTCTGGCCGTCGCCATGGACGGCGGCGTGACCATGGCCGGAAAGCTGCTGGTCCAGGAACTTCCGCTGCGTACCTGAGCCTTCGCCGGGCAGGCGTCTTCCGTCGGAAGACTTCGCTGGCCAGGGGCCAATTTCTTCAAACCCCCTGTCACCGCCTGCCGTCACCGCTCTACCATCGGCTTATCCGTAGCAGGCTCCCCTCCGTTTCTGCCCGACGGCTCGTCAGCATGCCGAGCCACAGCCCTACGGAGCATCGGGGGATGCACATGAACAGCGTTCCGCAGCACCTGCTCAGTGAGGACCGCCAGGAGTACGAGCGGATCCTCGGCGAGGCGCTGCGCTCCGCACCACACCGCCCGGAATTCGCTGCTGGTCTGCAGAGGCTCAACCCCGAACAGCTGCGCACCATGGCCCTCAACGCCACGGCGATCATCACGGCCGCCGCGTCGACCGAATACCAGTACTACGTAAAGGTCCGCGACGAATTCCGCAGCCCGTCGTCGGCGACCACATCCACCCCCGAGAAAACGACGTCCGGCCCCGAACCGGACGGCACCACGGTGGGGCTCGCCGCCGCCATGGGCGAGGTCACCGAAGCGGTCGGCGCGGGCGCCGGTGCCATAGCCGCGGTGCTCGCACCCGTCCTCGCGGGAACCGCCGCGGTGCTCTTCCTGCTCGTGGGATACGTCATGAAGGTGCTCGACCCCGAGCGGGCGATCGCCGAGACCCTCCTCACCACAGGATGGGTCTTCGGCGCGGTCACGGCGGCGGCGATCCTCGTGGCCGCGGTCGGTCTCCTGCTCACCGCTCTGCGCAACAACGCCACCGCCCTGCTGGACGACGGAGCGCGCAGCGAGTTGAACGACGAGGTGAACCGGGCCAGGGAGGCCTGGCGCCTGGCCCTCCTGGAGCGCGGCATCCTGCCGTTCCTCCGTGACGCCCTGGCGAACCCGGGCCCGGCGGCGCTGAGCGAACCGGACCGGCCGGCCCGGCCCAGCCGCATGCCGCACCTCGGCTACAACCGCCCGAGCTTCAGCAGCAGCCCGGACAGCGGCGGCGCCGGTTCCCGCCCCAGCTACACCAGCCCGGACTTCACCAGCCCGGACTTCGGCGGCCCGGAGCATCAGCCCGAGTAGCGCCCGGGTTCCGGCCGCCGCCCCGGAAGCCACCGGGTTTCGGCGGCCACCCGGCGCGACACGGGCCTTCGCCCGAACCGTCCCACCGCACCGCCGACCCGCGACGGGCTCTCCCGGCAACCAGCCGGAAGAGCGCCGCTCGTCGCACGGCCGGTCGACCGCCACGACCATGTCGCCACGTGTCGACCTGCGCGTCGCTGCGCCTAGTCCGCCATCGGCAGATAGACGCGGTTGCCCGCCTCCGCGAACTCCTTGGACTTCTGGGCCATGCCCGCCTCGATCTCGTCCCGGGAGCCGCCGTGTTCACGGCGGATGTCCTGGGAGATCTTCATCGAGCAGAACTTCGGACCACACATGGAGCAGAAGTGGGCCGTCTTGGCCGGCTCGGCGGGGAGCGTCTCGTCGTGGAACTCACGGGCCGTGTCGGGGTCGAGGGCCAGGTTGAACTGGTCCTCCCAACGGAACTCGAAGCGGGCGTCCGACAACGCGTCGTCCCACTCCTGTGCGCCCGGGTGTCCCTTGGCGATGTCCGCCGCATGGGCGGCGATCTTGTAGGTGATGACGCCGGTCTTCACGTCGTCACGATTAGGCAGTCCCAAGTGCTCCTTGGGCGTCACGTAGCAGAGCATCGCGGTGCCCCACCACGCGATCATCGCGGCGCCTATGCCCGAGGTGATGTGGTCGTACGCCGGTGCGACGTCCGTGGTCAGCGGGCCGAGCGTATAGAACGGAGCCTCATCGCAGATCTCCTGCTGCAGGTCGATGTTCTCCTTGATCTTGTGCATCGGGACATGTCCCGGGCCCTCGATCATGGTCTGTACATCAAAACGCTTCGCGATCCGGTTGAGTTCCCCGAGCGTGCGCAACTCCGCGAACTGCGCCTCGTCGTTGGCGTCCGCGATGGAGCCCGGCCGAAGGCCGTCGCCGAGGGAGTACGTGACGTCGTAGGCGGCGAGGATCTCGCACAGTTCCTCGAAGTTCTCGTAGAGGAACGACTCCTTGTGGTGCGCCAGACACCAGGCCGCCATGATCGAGCCGCCGCGCGAGACGATGCCGGTCTTACGGTTCGCAGTCAGCGGTACGTACGCCAGGCGCACGCCCGCGTGGACCGTCATGTAGTCCACGCCTTGTTCGGCCTGCTCGATGACCGTGTCCTTGTAGATCTCCCAGGTCAGCTCCTCGGCCTTGCCGTCGACCTTCTCCAGTGCCTGATAGAGCGGCACGGTGCCGATGGGGACGGGGGAGTTGCGCAGCACCCATTCGCGGGTGGTGTGGATGTTCCGGCCCGTGGACAGGTCCATGACCGTGTCGGCGCCCCAGCGAGTCGCCCAGGTCATCTTCTCCACCTCCTCCTCGATGGAGGAGGTGACCGCGGAGTTGCCGATGTTGGCGTTGACCTTCACCAGGAACCGCTTGCCGATGATCATCGGCTCGATCTCCGGATGGTTCACATTGGCAGGCAGGACGGCCCTGCCCCCGGCGATCTCCTCCCGGACGACCTCCGGCGAGACATTCTCTCGTACGGCGACGAACTCCATCTCGGGGGTGATCTCCCCGCGTCGCGCGTACGCGAGTTGGGTCACCGCTCGGCCGTCGCGGCTCCGGCGCGGCTGGCGCGGCCGCCCCGGGAACACCGCGTCGAGGTTGCGCAGCCCGCCGCGCGGCGACGTGTGCTTGATCCCGTCGTCCTCGGGGCGGACAGGACGGCCCGCGTACTCCTCCGTGTCCCCCCGGCCGATGATCCAGTTCTCACGAACGGGGACGAGCCCCCTCCTGACATCGGTCTCCGCATTCGGATCGGTGTACGGGCCGGAGGTGTCGTACAGAGTGACGGACTGCCCGTTGGTGAGGTGCACCTGGCGGACCGGCACCCGCAGATCGGGGCGCGAGCCCTCGATGTACGCCTTGTGCCAGCCGATGGACTTCCCGGCCTCCAGGGGCTGTTCGCCCTGGTTCCTTTCGCCCTCGGACGCGGCAGATGCCCCGTCTGTCTGGCTGGAGGCAGGCGTGCGTGTGTCCTCGATGGTCATGAGACCTACTCCCTACGCCGGCATTACCCGGTAACAGGTTCAGCGGTCGACGCAGCGATTTCCGCCCGACGATGTTCCACGTGAAACATCGCGTCTGCGGAGGTCAGCGCCCTCTCAGCCCGGTGCTCCGAGCTCCCGCGTGTGCAAAGGTGCCTCCACGCTAGCGGCAGATGTGGCGCGGTGAACAGTGGGCATCGCTCGTTCTTGCGATGATCGGTCGGTGACCACGACGCAGCAGCCCCCGCCTCCGCCCCCCGAGCCGCCCCATGGCCATGGCCCAGGAAACGGCCATGGGCATGGCTCCGGCGGCGGCCATGGATACGGCTCCGGGGGCGGACACGGCTCCGGAGGCGGGAATGGCCCCGGTGACGGACATGGCCACGGCTCCTCCTCCGGCGGCGGCCACGGCCATTCCCACAGCCACAGCCACGGCCCCGCCGCACCCGTCTCACAGCACCTGCGCAAGGTCATCGCCGCAGTGCTGATCCCCTTCGCGACCGCGGTCGTCGTGGGCCTCGTCGTGCTCTGGCCCGGCGGCGCACCGGCGCATGAGCGCACCGGGGTGGGCTTCGACCGGCAGACACAACAGGCGACCGTCACCAAGGTCGAAGAGGTCGACTGCTCGTCGGTCAACGCCTCGGGCGTCCCCCCGACCGGCGACACGTCCACGGCCGAGGGCTCGTCCGCCCAGCAGCAGGCGAACGGCACATGCAAAAAGGCCACGATCCGGGTCGACACCGGCAAGGACAAGGGCCGTACGTTCACGGAGATCGTGCAGCCCGACCAGTCACGGCAGTTGGAGCAGGACCAGGAGGTCGTGGTCGCGTACGAGCCTGCCGCGCCCAGGGACCTGCAGTACTCGGTCACCGATGTGAACCGGAAGTTCCCGATGGCGCTGCTCGCCGGGATCTTCGCGCTCGCCGTCGTGGCGGTGGGCCGGCTGCGCGGTCTCATGGCCCTGATCGCGCTGGCCATCAGCTTCCTGGTGCTGACGCTCTTCATCCTGCCGGCCATCCTCCAGGGATCGAATCCGCTGGTGGTGGCGGTGGTCGGGTCGAGCGCCATCATGCTGATCGCGCTCTATATGTGCCACGGGCTCTCGGCCCGGACATCCGTGGCGGTCCTCGGCACCCTGATCTCACTGCTGCTGATCGGTCTGCTGGGTTCGGGGTTCATCGGCTGGGCCTATCTGACCGGCAACACGGACGACAACACCGGCCTGATCCACGGTCTGTACCCGACGATCGACATGAGCGGTCTGCTGCTCGCGGGCGTCATCATCGGTTCGCTCGGTGTCCTCGACGACGTGACGGTCACCCAGACGTCGGCGGTCTGGGAGCTGCACGAGGCGAACCCGGCGATGGGCTGGCGGGGGCTGTACCGCGCGGGCATCCGGATCGGCCGGGACCACATCGCCTCGGTGGTCAACACGCTCGTGCTGGCCTACGCCGGTGCGGCGCTGCCCCTGCTGCTGCTCTTCTCGATCGCGCAGAGCAGTGTCGGCACGGTCGCCAACAGCGAACTGGTCGCCGAGGAGATCGTGCGCACGCTCGTCGGCTCGATCGGCCTGGTGGCGTCCGTCCCGGTGACCACGGCACTGGCCGCCCTCGTCGTCTCGGCCGATCGCCCCAGCGCCCCGGAAGCGGCGGCCGTGCCGGCTCCGGCACGTGGGGGAAGGGGCCGCCGCCGCAAGCGCTGAAGCGTTACGGCGCCGTCGGCGCCGTAACGCTTCATCCCGCGCTCTGTTCCTCCGCCAGGATGCGGTCCAGCGCCTCGTCGAGCAGCATGTCGAAGTCGGCGAGGGAACGCTCCTGCCCCAGCGGCACGAGCTTGTCCGTACGGTCCAGGAAGGCCACCAGCGGCGCTGTGCCCACCCGGAACATCGCCTGGTCGGTGCCCACCTGAAGCCGGATCAGGACCTCGCCGAACGTCTCCGGATCGGCGGGCGCGATGTGGACGTCCCCGTCCCCGCACGGCCGCCCCACCCCGTCGATGAGCAGCTCCCGCCCGAAGGCCCACGTGACGGGGGCGTCGCCGGGCAGGTGGAAGGTCAGCCGCACGGCGTAGGGATCACAGGTGTCGTAACGCAGCTCCACCGGGATGCGGAAGGAGAGCTCCTCCGAGACGAGGAAGCTCATCATGACCTCTGCCTGTACCGACTCGCGCATCGCCTACCCCGCCGTGTTCGTCGACTGGCCAGGAATCATCCGCCTGACACCTCTGGAAGTTTGCTGAAAGTACACGAGAGATCACAAGGAGTGATTTTTCAGATGCTGATAGAGATCGCGAGTGTCCCTAGTAGCTTTCCGATCTCCGTCTGCAACTGATGGGCCGCGGGCAACAGCCGGTCGGCCTGGTGGCAGGGAAGCGAGATGGCCAGCGTCGCGGCGGTCGTCCCGGCGGTGATGGGAATCGCGGCACAGACCGTCCCGAGGGCGTACTCCTGCCGCTCCACGACCGGTTCCATCCGCCCGATCCGGTCCAGGCGCCGTAGCAGCGTCTCGGTGTCACGGACCGTGTACGGGGTGATCGACTGCACCGGATAACGCTCGAGGTGGTCACGGCGGGCCTCGTCGCTCAGTTGGGACAGCAGACACTGCCCGATGGCGTGCGCGTGGCCCGTCTCCCGGAAGTCGGCCCACTCCTCCACTGCCGGAGTGCTCGGGCTGTCGGCGACGCACATGACCTCGATCTCGCCGTCCCGGTAGATCGCGAAGTAGACGGGGGCGCCGAGGGCGTCCCGCCAGTGCGCCAAAGCCTCACCCACCGTGCTGCGACGTTTCTGCTGCGCTCCGCTGCTGCTCAGCCGCTCGGCCGCCTCGCCGAGGAAGAACAGTCCTTTCTCCCTGTGCAGATAGCCCTCGTGCACCAGCGTGCGCAGCAGGTGGTACGCCGTGGGCAGGGCGAGCCCGGCGTCCCGCGCCAGTTGTTTGGCGGGCGCGCCTTGTTCCCGCTCGGCGACTGCCTCCAGCAACCGCATCGCCCGCTGGACGGAGCCGATCAGCGTGCCGGAGTTCGCCTCCGACGCGGCCGGTGACGCCGGGGACGGGATGCGCGCTCCCCTCGCTGTCCCGTGCCCTTGAGGCGGCACGGGACGGACGGGCCCCGCCGTCCGCGTCCGTGTCTGGGACCGGCTCCGAGTCCGGGTCGGGGGTGCCGGTGGCTGCGCCTGCGCCAAGGACGGTGACGCCGAGGACTCCGTCCGCGTCTGCGTCACGGACGGCATAGCGCCTCGCACGTTCTCCTCGCCCGGTGAGGTGCGTGGCTGCACGGGAGGAGCGGGGGCCTTCGAGGGCGTCGCACGCGGCGGTGGCGGCGGGGCCTGTGTCTTGGCGGCCTGGACACGCGGCTGCTCAGCGGCCTGGGCACACGGCTGCTCGGCGGCTGCCGGTGTCGATCGAGGTCCCGGCTGTGTGGGGGGAGCCGCGCTCTGTGACCGGGAGCGCTGTCGGGCGGGTGAGGTGAACGGTTCTGCGGGTGCGGTGTCAGCCGTGGCCAAGGGTCACTCCCGAAGCGCGAGGAGGGCCGCCCGTGCGGGGACACGGGAGGGAGATGCGCCGCCCGCGGGGTCGAACCCGCGACGAGTGCCCGGACTCTAGCCGCCCGTCACCGCTCGCAGACGGCCCAGCCGGGAAACTTCCCCCTGGCGAGGGAACCTCACGTTCCTTTTACCGCCGTGCCCTGGCCAGGCCTCACCCACTCACGCCTCAGCCGTCGCGCCGTGCTGACGTCTCACCAGTCGCCGCGTGACGAGGAGCCCGCCGTGAACTTCCGTACGGCGTAGATCAGTCCGCCGACCAGCGCCACGAAGACCAGCACCTTGAAGAGCAGGCTCACCACGACCTGGACGACGCTGACTATCAGCCCTCCGAACACCAGCAGGGCGATGACCGGCACCGCGATCCACTTCACCCACCACGGCATCCCCGCGAAGATCTCCCGCATCGCCCTTGCTCCTCACGTCGCCACCCGTCGCCCCGCACACCGGGGCACTGATTCCGGGCCTTCTGCTGTCCTGCCATCGATGCTAGGGCCGCGAAGAGGCCGTTCGGGGGCTTCGCACCCCTTGTCCGTCCCTGATCGTCCCCCTAGGGAACACGGAAGCGGACGTCAGCCCTCCGGCGGAGAGAACACCACCACGACCCTCAAGTCCTCGGTGATGTGGTGGAACTTGTGGGCGACTCCGGCAGGCACGTACACGACACTGCCGCGCGCCACCTGGGTGGTCTCGAAGCCGACCGTGAGCGAGGCGCGGCCGCTCACGACGAGGTACACCTCGTCCTGACCGTGCGGCTTCTGCGGATCAAGGTCACCGGCATCGAGCGCGTACAGACCGACGGACATGTTCCGCTCGTGCAGGAACTGCAGGTAAGCACCGTCGTTGGCGGCGCGCTCCGCCTCCAGTTCGTCCAACCGGAATGCCTTCATCGACTTAGTCGCCCCTGCCCAGTGCTCGTACCGATCTCGTCTGCCACGATCAGACACATGATGAATTTCCTAGTCAAGACGATCGCCAACGCGGGCGCGCTGGCAGTCGCCGTATGGCTGCTCGACAAGATCACGCTGACCGGGGACAGCACGGGCAAGAAGGTCGGCACGCTACTGCTGGTCGCCCTCGTTTTCGGCTTGGTCAACGCGCTGGTCAAGCCGCTTGTGAAGCTGCTCACCCTCCCGCTGTTCATCCTGACGCTCGGCCTGTTCACGCTGGTCGTGAACGCCCTGATGCTGCTGCTCACCTCATGGCTGGCCGACAAGCTCGACCTGAGCTTCCACGTGGAGGGCTTCTGGACCGCCGTCCTCGGCGGCCTGATCATCTCGATCGTCTCCTGGGCACTCCACCTCGTCCTGCCTGACGGAGACTGAGGGCCCGGCATGACGTACCGAGTCTGCTTCGTCTGCACCGGCAACATCTGCCGCTCCCCCATGGCCGAGTCCGTCTTCCGCGCCCGCATAGCGGAAGCCGGGCTCGACTGCCTGGTCGAGGTCGACAGCGCGGGCACCGGCGGCTGGCACGAGGGTGACGCCGCCGATCCGCGCACCGTCTCCGTCCTGGAGGCGAATGGTTACGGCAGCATCCACGCGGCCCGGCAGTTCCAGGTCTCCTGGTTCTCCCGCCTCGACCTCGTGATCGCCCTCGACGAGGGCCACCTCAAGGCCCTGCGCCGCCTAGCGCCGACCGCGGCGGACGCGGACAAGATCCGGCTCCTGCGCTCCTACGACCCCGCAGCCGGCGACGACCTCGACGTTCCCGACCCCTATTACGGGGGCATGGACGGCTTCGAGGAGTGCCTGGAGCTCGTGGAGGCGGCGAGCCCCGGTCTGCTGGACGCCGTACGCGAGAAGGTGGAGGGACGGGCCGCATGAGCACGGAGAACCCCGCCAGGGGCCCCGGTGACGGCACCCGCGCGGTGCGGGCCGGGCTGCCCGAGCCCGTCAAGCACGAGCCGACCCTCCCGGGGCCGGTCTTCGCCGCTCACTACCACCTGCCGGGCGAGCCCACCGGCCCGTACGCCTACGGACGGGACCAGAACCCCACCTGGACCCTCCTGGAGAGCGCGATCGGCTCACTGGAGGCACCCGGGCAGGCCGACGCCGAGGCGGTCGCCTTCGCCTCCGGCATGGCCGCCATCTCGGCCGTCCTCTTCTCCCAGCTGCGCACCGGTGACGTCCTGGTCCTGCCGAGCGACGGATACAACGTCCTGCCCCTCGCGGGTGAGCAGCTGCGGTCGTACGGCATCGAGGTACGCAGCGCCCCGACGGGCGGTGACGCGCAGCTCGACGCGCTCGACGGCGCCAAGCTGCTGTGGCTGGAGACACCGTCGAACCCGGGCCTCGACGTGTGCGACGTGCGGCGGTTGAGCGAGGCGGCACGCGCGCGTGGCTGTCTCGTCGCCGTCGACAACACCCTGGCGACCCCACTCGGGCAGCGGCCGCTGGATCTGGGCGCCGACTTCGCCGTCGCCAGCGGCACCAAGCAACTGACCGGGCACGGGGACGTCCTGCTCGGATACGTGGCCGGGCGCGACGCCTCGCTGATGGCCGGTGTACGGCGCTGGCGCAAGATCGTCGGGGCGATCCCGGGCCCGATGGAGGCCTGGCTCGCACACCGCTCGCTCGCCACACTCCAACTGCGCGCCGACCGTCAGAACACCAATGCCCTGGCCGTGGCCGAGGCGCTCAAGGGACGGCCCGCGGTGACCGGACTGCGCTACCCGGGACTGCCAGACGACCCCTCGCACAAGATCGCCTCGCAGCAGATGCGGCGCTACGGGTGTGTGGTCTCGTTCGCGTTGCCCACACGCGCGTGCGCCGACCGCTTCCTCGACGCGCTCCGGCTCGTGGACGACGCCACGAGCTTCGGCGGGGTGCGGTCCACCGCCGAGCGTCGTGGGCGGTGGGGAGGCGACGCGGTCCCGGAGGGCTTCATCCGATTCTCGGCCGGCGCGGAGGACACCGACGACCTGGTGGCGGATGTGCTGCGGGCGCTCGCTGTTGCTACCGACTAGTACTCAGCTACGCCCAACGGACGGTCCGAGCCTCCCCCCTCGTGGCTCGGACCGTCCCCGGTTCCGCGCGCGAAGAACCGCGCGAACAAGGCTAGTTGACTCTGTGTCAGTGTCCAATCACAGTAGCGACAGGGACCTATCGACTTATTTATAGTTGGGCGCTCCGGAGCGGCGAGGGGAGGGGAAGGGGCGACCATGGATCTGGCCTTACTGCGTACCTTCGTGACCGTGCACCGGGCCGGTTCCTTCACCCGCGCCGCCGCTCTGCTCGGCCTCTCGCAGCCGGCCGTCACCTCGCAGATACGCACCCTGGAGCGACAGCTGGGGCGTCCGCTCTTCCTGCGCCAGGCCCGAGGGGTGACCCCGACGACCATCGGCGACGAACTCGCCCACAAGGCGGCGCCGCATCTGGACGCGCTGGTGGAGATCACCGAGACCGGCCTCGACGACGACTCCTCCTTACGGACCCTCCATCTCGCCGGCCCACCGGAGTTCACCGCCGAGCGGGCCCTGCCCGCCCTCACCGAGCTGACCGGCGACGACGGCCAGGGTTTCGCGCTGCGAGTCTCCTTCGGGAACTCCGACGAGACGCTGGAGGGCCTTGCCGCCGGCCACCACGATCTGGCCATCACCACCGCCCAGCCGCGGGGTGCCCTGCTCACAGCAACTGCACTCTGCGACGAGGAACACGTCCTGGTCGCCGCCCCGCGCTGGGCGCAGCAGATCGCTCCCGCCAAGCTGCGCCGCAAGGGGGCGCACATGCTGAAGGATCTCCCGGTCGTCGAGGTACACGAGTCACTGCCGTTCATCGCTCGCTACTGGGCCTCGGTCTTCGACTCCCGGCCCGCCTCCTCCGGCACCGTCGTCGTCCCGGACCTGCGCGCGGTCCTCGCCTGCGCGATCTCGGGCGCCGGTCTGGCGGTACTGCCCCGCTACCTGTGCGCCTCCGCCCTGGAACGCGGCGACGTCGTCGCGCTCTTCGACCCGACGGTGCCCCCGCTGCGGACGTACTTCCTGGTGGTCCGTACCGGCACCCTAGCCATGCCGCACATCGCGCGGGCGCACGATTGGCTGCTGCGGGCCGCGGTGGGCTGGTCCTGAGGCGGCCTTGAGCTCCTCGACGGAAGCGGGTGGCGACGGCGGGCCATGCACGAGCGCCGGGGAGCCGCTGTTCCTCGCTTCGGCGATGTTTCACGTGGAACATGCAGGGCCACATTTCTCCCATGACCGTACGACCCGTGGTCAAGCGCACCGCCCGTGCCGTTCTGCTCGACGGCGACGACCTGATCCTGATCAAGCGGACCAAGCCGGGCGTCGATCCCTACTGGCTCACGCCGGGCGGCGGGGTCGAACCGGAGGACACGACTGTGGTCGACGCGCTCCACCGCGAAGTGCACGAGGAACTCGGCGCCAAGATCACCGATGTGGTGCCCTGCTTCGTGGACACCGTCGAGCACATCGGGGACGGCGGCGCCACCGGTGTGAAGGTCCAGCACTTCTTCGTCTGCCGTCTGGAGTCCATGGACCCCTCCAAGCGGCACGGCCCCGAGGTGGACGAACCTCAGGGCGAGTACGAGATCGTGCGTATCCCCTTCACCCGGGTCGGCATCGCCTCCGTGCACCTCGTCCCGCTGTCCCTGCGCCACTACCTGGACGGGAACATCGAGGGCGTACGCGCGATGCACGCGCCCGACCTGGGCTGATGTCGACCCGGGCCCGTAGAGGAGACCTCGGCGGTCAGTCTCCGGCGGCCACCAGTTCCTCCACCGAGTCATGGCGTATGCGCTCCGAGGGGATGCCGGCGTCCCTCAACGCGTCCACACCACTGCGGATCATGCCGGGCGGGCCCGAGAGATACACGTCGTACTCGTTCCACGGGCCGTAGTCGCGTATGGCATCGGGCAGCTGGAGCAGTCCGTGCCGGTCGACGACCGGACGGACCTCGAGCCACGAATTGCTCTGCTGCAGCCTCAGCAGCGTGTCGAGGTCGTAGAGGTCCTGGCCGGTGCGGGCTCCGTAGAAGACCTCGACCGGACGGTGCCGCCCGTGTTCCGCGACGTCCTCGACGATGGCCTTGATGGGTGCGATACCGGTGCCGCCGCCCAGACAGAGCAGGCCGCTGTCGGTGGTGTGGTCCACGGTCATCGCGCCGGCCGGCGGCCCCAGGCGCAGAACGTCGCCGGGCCGGGCACGGTGCACGAGGGCGTTGGAGACCCAGCCCGCGGAGATCGCCTTCACATGGAACGACAGCAGTCCGTCCGAGCGGGGCGACGAGGCGAACGAGTAGTGCCGCCAGATCCGCGGCCACCAGGGGGTCTCCAGGCTCGTGTACTGCCCGGCGAGGAAGGGGTACGGCTGGTTCGGGCGGACGGTGAGGACCGCTATGTCGGCGGTTCTCAGCTCGTGCGAGACGACCTCGGCGAGCCACCAGGGCGGGGAGCGCAGTTCGTCGGCGGCCGCCGCGTCGATCATCACTTGGGAGATCGTCGTGTATGCCCGAACCCAGGCCGCCTCGGTCTCGTCGTCCCAGCTCTCCTTGGCGTACCGGCTCAGTGCGCCGATCAGGCATTCGCCGACGGCAGGGTAGTGCTCGGCCTGGGTACCGTACTTGCGGTGGCCGCGGCCGAGGCCCTGCAGATAGTCGACGAGGACCGGAGTGTTGTCGATGTGCTCGGCAGCGGTCAGCAGTGCCTTGAGCAGTCGGTCGCGCTGGGCGTCCATCGCCGGGGGAAACATCGAGCGCAGATCCGGGTGCTGGACGAAGAGCATCGCGTAGAAGTACGAGGTGACCTTGTCGGCGACGGGTCCGATCTCGTTCATCGTCCGCCGGATGAGAACGGCGTCGGGGGAGGCGGCGGTACTGTCGGCGCGCTGAATGGGCAGCCGGGTGTCGAAGACGGACTGATCGGAGCCGGGCTCCGCGGCCACCGGGCCGGGCTGGGGCTGAGGCGCCGCGTTGAGCGGAACGTCCGCGGAGGTCTGTATTCGCTCCCTCGCGGCGTCGCCACGGTCCTGCTGCGCGCTGCTCTTCGGCTCCTGGGGCCGCCCCATGGGCCGTAGGGCGGCGAGACGGTTGCCCTCGGGCTCCTTGTCCCCGCCGGGGGACGGCGGAGACAAGCGCGGCGTGAACCAGCCGCCTCCGTCACTGTCCCCCGAAGTGCCGTTGCCGGCCGACGTGGTGGTCGGAGCGTCCATGGTCTGCCTCGCCTCGAGCATCTTTCGGTCGATCTGCGCACTTCCCCAGTCGGGAGTCGCACGCTTTCCCCCGCGGACGGCCTTGCTTTCCCCGTTCGTTCCCGGTCGACCATTGCGGCCACATTCAATCCGGGTTCCCACTCCGTACGGACAAGTAGGTGAGAGTGTGACGTGAGCCGCAGCCCTCACCGCAGCGTTCCACAGCACACGAGCACCTCACCTCGTAACGGTAAACACAGGTCCTCGATCTCCCTGTCCGGTTAGGCTGCATTGAGCTGCGTTCACGCCCCCGCCATGAGACGACTGCATCTCGCTTCGGACACGAACCGGAATCGACCCTACCGGCAGGCGCGCCACACACAAGTCCCCCCTTGCCTTACAAGGAATTCAATGGGGGCGAATCAACAATTCCTTCAATTACCGGGCGCGGCCCACCAATCCATAGGCATCCCACAGATCCTGCCCTGTGTACGAGTGAGTGGCGAGCCCCGTCAGATGACGGTCGGCATTCACCGCGACCGAGATCGGCACAGTACCGAACAGTTCCGCGTCGGAGAGAGAGTCGCCGTATGCGACGCAATCAGCGCGGGTCAACCCGAACTCCGCGCAGAGCCGGTCCGCGATCTCCACCTTGGCCCCCGGTGTGAGGATCCCGTCGGGGTCGACAGGCTCGGTGAAAGGCACACAGGGGAAACGCGAACCGTATGCCGCGTGCACGCCCCACGCCGTGAGCCGCTCGACGAAGAACGAGGGCGAGAGCGAGATGACGGCGCAGTACTCTCCCCGGTCCTGGATCTCGGCCCAGGTGTCCCGGATCCGTCGCAGCCAGGGCGCACCTTCGAAGGCCGCAGCGACATGGCTCTCGGTGAGGCCGGCCCACAGCGCGTGGACGCGTTGTGCGTAGCCCCGTGAGTCGATGTGTCGTGTCACAAAGTCTCGTTCGAGCTTGGCTATCTCTTTGTCCAGACCGAGCTGCCGCGAGATCTCCACGGGGGCCGCCGTGCCGTGTAACAGGGTTCCGTCCAAGTCGAACAGGTGCAGTCGCGTCATGGGAGCCGAGGCTAGCCGCGCACCTGCACGCGTATGCCTGGAGGCGATGTTTCACGTGAAACATCTGCCCGCGCGCTGTGCGGTTGTGTACGAGATGGCCAAAAAACCGTGCGTCTGACGGCAAACCAGTGGACGCGAGGGCTCGTGTCGGACAGCCTGACCTGCGTGTCGACACCTTCCCCCGCAGCTCTGCCCATCCGCCGCCTGACGCCTCGCGATCTCACCGCGTGCGCCGATCTGTCCCAGGACCGGGGCTGGCCACGCGAGGAGCACAAGTGGGGGCTGCTTCTCACAGCCGGCACCGGGTACGGCGTCGATGATCCCGAGGGTGGTCTCGTCACCGCCTGCGTGGTGACCGAGTACGGCCCGGCGGGCCGCCCGGATCTCGGCGCGATCGGCATGGTTCTGGTGGCCGAGCGGCACGCCCGCCAGGGCATCGGCCGCCGTCTGATGCGCCATGTCCTCTCGCAGATGGGTACGACCCCGCTGACCCTGCACTCCACTCCCTACGGGCGTCCGCTCTATGAGGAGTTGGGCTTCAAGATCACTGGAGAGGCGGAGATGGTCTGCGGGCACTTCACGCCGGGCGGACCTGATCCCGCCGTCTCCACGCGCCCTGCCACGGCCGAGGACCTCACCACGCTCCTGCGCCTCGACGAGGAGGCCTTCGGCACGGATCGCACCCACATCCTCACCCGGCTCCCCGCCTTCGCAGATCAACTGCGCGTGGCCGAGGAGAACGGCCGGATCATCGGATACGCGGCCGCCTGGCCCAACATGGACACACACGTCGTCGGCCCGCTGATCGCCCGTGACGCACAGACGGCGAAGGCGCTCATCGCCTCCCTGGCCGCCCACACCGACCGACCGTTGCGCACCGACATCGACGTACGCCATGAGGGCCTGCTGAGGTGGGTGAAGGAACGCGGCCTGGCATCGGTCGCCTTCAACACGGTGATGACGTACGGGATTTCGGAGCTCCCGGGTGACTGGACCCGACGTTACGCCCCGCTGACCGTGGCGGCGGGCTGAGGCCGAGTCCAGCAGCGCGTCGGACGACCATCACCGATGGATGGCGGCCCGCTGTTCGGCCGTGACCGCTCCCGCGACCACAGTGCCGGCGACGGTCTCCTTGCGCTCGAGCGTCGCCGAGACGAACGCCAACGCGAGAGCACTGGCCGCCAGGGCCGCTCCGACCCAGTTGGGGGCCGTGTAGCCGAGGCCCGCGCCGATGACGAGGCCGCCCAGCCAGGCAGCGAGCGCGTTACCGAGGTTGAAGGCAGCGATGTTCATGGCCGAGGCCAGTGTGGGTGCCCCGTGCGCCTGGTCGAGGACCCGCTTCTGCAGCGGCGGAACGCTCGCGAAGCCCAGAGCGCCGACCAGCGTAAGGGTCACCGCCGCAGCGATCTTGTTGTGCGCGGTGAGCGAGAACAGCGCGAGGACGACGGCCAGGGCTCCCAGTGAGACATACAGCAAGGGCATCAGCGCGCGGTCCGCATATGTACCACCCACGAGATTGCCGCCGACCATGCCGAGGCCGAGCAGGACGAGAAGCCATGTGACGGAGGAGTCGGCGAAGCCGGCGACTTGGATCATCATCGGCGCGATGTAGGTGATGGCCGCGAAGACTCCGCCGAATCCCAGCACGGTCATCGCCATGGCGAGCAGGACCTGGGCGTTCTTGAAAGCGGCCAGTTCATGGCGCAGGCGTACACCCTCCGGCCTGGGTATCTCGGGGACCAGCCGGGCGATGCCCAGCAGTCCGACGACGCCCAGCGCGGCGACCCCGGCGAAAGTGATCCGCCAGCCCACGGACTGCCCGATCAAAGTGCCGAGCGGGACCCCGACGACGTTCGCGACGGTCAGACCGCTGAACATCATCGCGATGGCACCGGCCTTCCGGTCCGGGGCGACGAGGTCGGCTGCGACCACCGAGCCGATACCGAAGAAGGCCCCGTGCGCGAGCGAGGCGACCACCCGGCCGACCAGCATGACGGAGTAGGCGGGGGCGACCACGGAGAGCAGGTTGCCCGCGATGAACAGTCCCATCAGCAGCATGAGCATCCGTTTGCGGGACACCCTCGTACCCAGTGCGGTCATGATCGGCGCTCCGAACACGACCCCGAGTGCGTAGCCGGTCACCAGGAAGCCCGCAGTCGGGATGGAGACAGCGAAGTCTTCCGCGACCTCGGGCAGCACACCCATGATCACGAACTCTGTCGTGCCGATGCCGAAGGCCCCGATCGCGAGAGCCAGAAGCGCGAGAGGCATGGGGAGGTACACCTTCCATTTGATTGCGTATGCGCCATGGAAGCGTACACAATAATTGCAGACGCTCTCTATCTGTGATCGCGGGCAATTGCGGAGGTGCCCTATCCTGGACTTCAGCCGCTCCGGGACGGAGGAACCGATGACAACGACGGACCCTGCTCTCACCGCCCTGGCCCAGGGCTGGTGTGCCCTCTCCCTCCTGCACGGGAGGATCGAGGCGCGCATCGAACGCGCACTGCAGTCCGCGCACGATCTGAGCGTGCGTGAGTACTCCCTGCTCGACGTGCTCAGCCGCCAGCACGACGGGGAGGGCGGGCACCTCCAGATGAAGCAGGTCGCCGACGCGGTCGTCCTCAGCCAGAGCGCCACCACCCGGCTGGTCACCCGGCTCGAGGACCGCGGGCTGCTCGCGCGCTATCTGTGCCCGACCGACCGCCGAGGTATCTACACCGACGTCTCCGAAGCCGGCCTGAAACTCCTCACAGAGGCCCGCCCCACCAACGACGCCGCCTTGCGCGAGGCCCTCGACGAGGCCGCGAAGAATCCCGAACTGGCCCCTCTGGTCCGCGTCGTGGAGTCCCTGAACATGCCCGCATAGGGTGCAGGTATGGGAGATCTTGAAATCCGCCCGGCGACCGAGGGCGACCTGCCTGCCATCGTCACGATGCTGGCCGATGACCCCCTGGGGGCTCAGCGCGAGTCGCCGGACGACCTAGTCCCCTACGTCACCGCACTGGAGCGCCTGAACGGCGACCCGAACCAGCACCTGGTGGTCGCCGTCCGCGAGGGCCGTGTCATCGGCACGCTCCAGCTGACGGTCATTCCTGGGCTCTCCCGGCGCGGCTCCACCCGCTCGATCATCGAGGGTGTACGTGTCCACGCCGATGAGCGCGGCAGCGGTCTCGGCACGCAGCTCATCGAGTGGGCGATCGACGCGTCACGGCAGCAGGGCTGCCAATTGGTACAGCTGACGTCCGACGCCACGCGCACCGACGCGCACCGCTTCTACGAGCGGCTCGGCTTCGAGGCTTCCCATGTGGGCTTCAAGCTGCCGCTCTGAGGAGCGGCCCAATGATGCGAGTGGGGTCATGTTTCACGTGAAACATGACCCCACCACCGTCGAACGACGCTACGAGATCCCGCGCCACCCCTCGGGATCCACTCCACCCGGCACCGGAGCCCCCTCCTCGTACGGCTGACGCGTGAACACGAACGACCCGAGGTCCAGATGGCTCACGGTCCCGTCCGGCCTTCGTACCGCCCGCAGGAGCTCTCCGGCGAAGTATCCGTTGAGCCCGGTCCAACTGCCGTCGTTGTTGCGCCGGAAGTGAGCGCCGCGCAGAGTGGCGGACAACGGCTCCAGTGAGACACCGCCGTCGGCGACGAGCCGCAGCACGAAGCTGTACGTGCCCCAGTACCAAGGTCCGGCCAGCTCCAGGACCGAACGGTCCAGTTCGGGCAATGGCCGCCACGGCTCGGGGATCCGGGGCTCCGCCTCCGCCACAATGCGCACGAGATCGGCGGCCACCTCCGAGACCACCGGCCCGGAGGTGCAGTTGGTCAGCACGACGGCTGCCACATCGTCCTCGACGCTCATGGTGAGCTGTGCGAGGAAACCCGGAACCGAACCGCCGTGGCCGACGAGGAACCGGCCGTCCCGGTGTTGAAGCTGCATCCCGAGCCCGTACGCCGAGCCTGCCGCCACATCGGCGGCCTCCCCCGGCGCAGCCGGCGTCCGCATCTCCCGGAGGGACTCCGCGCTGAGCACTCGGCCGTCCCCCTTGGCCAGAAAGACCGCGAAACGGGCCAAGTCCGCAGCCGTGGACCAGAGTTGACCGGCTGGCCCCATCCGGCCCAGATCCTCAACCTGCTCCGGCAGCATCACATCGGCCCAGGGATGCACGGCCCAGCCACCGGCATGCGGTGCCTCCGGGTGCCAGGTCGTACGGTGCAGGCTCAGCGGTTCGAGCACCTCGCGTCGCAGGACGTCTTCCCAGGGAGCGCCCCGCAACTGCTCGACGAGTGCGCCGAGGAGGGTGAAGCCGGGGTTGGAGTAGTGGAAGCGGCGGCCGACGGGATGCCGGTGGGGGTGCTCGCCCAGCACATCCGTGAGTTCGGGACGCAGGGAGCCGGGGGTGCGCTCCCACCAGGGCGAGGGCGTCTCGGCCGCCAGTCCGCCCGTGTGGGAGAGAAGTTCGGCGATGGTGGCCTCCCCCGCGCCGGTACCCGGCAGATGCTTCTCCAACGGATCGCCAAGATCCAAGACGCTCTCGTCACGCAGGCGCAGGACCAGAACGGCGGTGAAGGTCTTGGTGATCGAGCCGATCCGGTACTGCACATTCGTATCGGGCCCGTGTCCCTCCACGGACGTCCGCGCCCCGCTCCACACCGTCTCCCCGCCCCGGGCCACTGCCGCGACCAGCGACGGTGCCCGCCCCTCGGCCTGAGCGACGGCGATTCGGTGCAGCAGAGCCCGGCGCGTGGCGGGCAGCAGCTCTTCCTGAGGTGTTGTCATGCGCCCAGTCCACCGGGCCCGGCAACGCACGTCGAGCGCATTTCCCTCGGATCAGGTCTGCGCCATGTCCACGAACCGCGAGTAGTGGCCCTGGAAGGCGACCGTGATGGTGGCTGTCGGACCGTTACGGTGCTTGCCCACGATGATGTCGGCCTCGCCCGCGCGCGGCGACTCCTTCTCGTACGCGTCCTCGCGGTGCAGCAGGATCACCATGTCCGCGTCCTGCTCGATCGAGCCCGACTCACGCAGGTCGGAGACCATGGGCTTCTTGTCCGTACGCTGCTCAGGACCACGGTTGAGCTGGGACAGCGCGATCACCGGCAGCTCCAGCTCCTTGGCCAGCAGCTTCAGGTTTCGCGACATGTCCGAGACCTCCTGCTGACGGCTCTCGGACCGCTTACCGCCGGACTGCATGAGCTGCAGATAGTCGATGATGACGAGCTTCAGATCGTTACGCTGCTTCAAACGCCGGCACTTGGCGCGGATCTCCATCATCGACAGGTTCGGGGAGTCGTCGATGTAGAGCGGCGCGGCCGAGACGTCCGGCATTCGGCGGGCGAGGCGCGTCCAGTCCTCGTCGGTCATCGTCCCGGACCGCATGTGATGCAGAGCCACGCGCGCCTCGGCCGACAACAGACGCATCGCGATCTCGTTACGCCCCATTTCGAGCGAGAAGATGACGCTCGGCATGTTGTGCTTGATCGAACAGGCCCGTGCGAAGTCCAGCGCCAGCGTCGACTTACCCATGGCGGGACGGGCCGCGATGATGATCATCTGGCCCGGGTGCAGACCGTTGGTGAGCTGATCGAGGTCGGTGAAGCCGGTCGGCACACCGGTCATCTCCCCCGACCGTGAACCGATCGCCTCGATCTCGTCGAGCGCGCCCTCCATGATGTCGCCGAGCGGCAGATAGTCCTCGGTGGTGCGCTGCTCGGTGACCGCGAAGATCTCGGCCTGAGCCCTGTTGACGATCTCGTCGACGTCGTCGTCGGCCGCGTATCCCATCTGGGTGATGCGGGTGCCGGCCTCGACCAGGCGGCGCAGGACGGCCCGCTCGTGGACGATCTCCGCGTAGTACTCCGCGTTCGCCGCCGTCGGCACCGTCTGGACGAGGGTGTGCAGATAAGAGGCACCGCCGACCTTGGTGATCTCGCCGCGCTTGGTGAGCTCGGCGGCGATGGTGATCGGGTCGGCGGGCTCGCCCTTGGCGTAGACATCGAGGATCGCCTGGTAGATCGTCTCGTGCGCCGGCTTGTAGAAGTCGGGGCCCTTGAGGATCTCGACCACATCGGCGATGGCGTCCTTGGACAGCAGCATGCCGCCGAGAACGGACTGCTCGGCGTCGAGATCCTGCGGGGGCACGCGCTCGAAGGCCGAACCTCCGCCGTCCCACTCACCGTTGTCCCGGCCTCGGTCATGCTGCTCGTCCCTGCCCCGGCCGCCGTCGGGGCGTCGGCGGGAGGCGGGCAGGCGATCACTGGGTCCGCTGTCGGCCCACGGGTCGTCCAGGGGCTCGGAAATGCTCACCGAGCGACCTCCTCCCGTCCGCCGAGCGGACCTCGCCGTGCTTCTCATTTCTACGGCACGACACTGACAAATGAGACGCCCAACTCCGGTTCTGGCGCGTCGGTTTTGCGAGGTTTCCGTGATCTGCCGAGGAGCGGGCGCCGCACCACCGTAGGCCCGTCGGCACCGTCAGCCAATCTGGTTATCCACAGGCCATGTGGACGACGGCCCAGATGCTGTGGAGAACCCCGCGAAACCTGTGCACGACTCGGTGGACAGGCCTGTGAACAAGACCTCGCCCGCACCGACAGATCGGCCCTGACCTGCCTCTTTACCGTCCACCGGCTGTGCAGAAGAAAAACTTTCCCGACTCACTCGAGATCGTCACGATCAGCGCACGACAGTGTGTCCGACCAAGCGAACTGTAATAGTCACTAGTCCATTGCATCTCTTACCTGTGGAAGATTAGATTGGTGGTCATGACACAGGCTTCCGCGACCCCCAGGGCCACTCGGCGTCGGCACGATCGAGAGATCGTCACGCTGGCCGTTCCGGCCTTCGGCGCGCTCGTCGCCGAACCTCTTTTTCTGATGGTCGACACGGCAATCGTGGGCCACCTCGGCACCGCGCAGCTGGCCGGACTCGGCGTCGCCTCGGCCCTCCTCGTCACCGCGGTGAGCGTCTTCGTCTTCCTGGCGTACGCCACCACGGCCGCCGTGGCCCGGCGGGTCGGAGCCGGTGATCTGCGGGCCGCCATCCGCCAGGGCATGGACGGTATCTGGCTCGCCCTCCTTCTCGGCGCTGCCGTCGTCATCGTCGTCGTCCCCACAGCGCCCGCGCTCGTGGCGCTCTTCGGCTCCTCGGACACAGCGGCTCCCTATGCCACGACGTATTTGCGCATCTCCGCCCTGGGCATCCCGGCCATGCTCGTTGTGCTCGCCGCCACCGGTGTTCTGCGCGGCCTGCAGGACACGAAGACACCTCTGTACGTCGCCGTCGCGGGCTTCGTCGCCAATGGAGCCCTGAACGCGGGCCTTGTCTACGGCGCCGACCTGGGCATAGCAGGATCCGCCTGGGGCACGGTCATCGCCCAGGTCGGCATGGCCGCCGCATACCTCTGGGTCGTCGTCCGGGGAGCACGTAGACACGGCGCCTCACTTCGTCCGGACGCTGTCGGCATACGTGCCTCGGCCCAGGCCGGAATGCCCCTGCTGGTCCGTACGCTCTCACTGCGCGCGATTCTCATGATCGCCACTGCCGTCGCCGCCCGGCTCGGGGACGAGGACATCGCCGCGCACCAGATCATCCTCTCGCTCTGGAGTCTGCTTGCCTTCGCCCTGGACGCGATCGCCATAGCCGGGCAAGCCATCATCGGCCGCTACCTCGGGGCGGGCGACACTCAGGGCGCCCGCGAGGCCTGCCGCCGCATGGTGCAGTGGGGGATCGCCACGGGTGCCGTGCTCGGAGTCCTCGTGTTCGTCGCCCGCCCCTTGTTCATCCCGCTCTTCACGGGCGACCCTGCAGTTGAGCAAGCCGCGCTGCCCGCCCTCATCGTGGTGGCGCTCGCTCAGCCGATCTCCGGGATCGTCTTTGTGCTCGACGGCGTGCTGATGGGCGCGGGCGATGGCCCCTACCTGGCCCGGGCCATGTTGCTGACCTTGGCTGTCTTCATCCCGGCTGCTTTGCTCGTCCCCACCTTCGGTGGTGGCCTGACCGCCCTGTGGGGTGCCATGACGCTGATGATGGCGACGCGCCTGCTGACTCTGTGGCTGCGCTCCCGCTCCGGCCTCTGGATCGTCACCGGAGCTACACGCTGAGAGTCTCGCCAAGGTCCCGCTTCGTTTCACGTGAAACATCGCCCACTTCACGCTGTTTCACGTGAAACAGCCGCTTGGCGGTCAATCCTGAGTCGGCCCACACCGGTCAGCAAAGAACCTGACAAGCATGTGGGGCCGCACCCTTCACGGGTGCGGCCCCATACGCCAATTCAGCGAGTGCAGCCCTTAGGCCGCGACAACCTCGATGTTGACCTTGGCGGCAACCTCGGGGTGCAGACGCACGGACGTCTCGTGGGCGCCCAGCGTCTTGATCGGAGCAGTCAGCTCGATGCGGCGCTTGTCGACCTCGGGGCCACCGGAAGCCTTGATCGCGGAAGCGATGTCGGCCGGGGTGACGGAACCGAAGAGACGACCGGCGTCGCCGGAGCGGACAGCCAGACGGACCTTGACGGCCTCCAGCTGACCCTTGACCTGGTTGGCCTGCTCGATGGTCTGGATCTCGTGGATCTTGCGAGCACGACGAATCTGCTCGACGTCCTTCTCGCCACCCTTGGTCCAGCGGATAGCGAACTTCCGCGGGATCAGGTAGTTGCGAGCGTAACCGTCCTTGACGTCGACGACGTCGCCGGCAGCGCCGAGGCCGGAGACCTCGTGGGTAAGGATGATCTTCATTGGTCGGTCACCCTTCCTTTAGCGCGCGGTGGACGTGTAGGGCAGCAGCGCCATCTCACGGCTGTTCTTGACGGCCGTGGCGACGTCACGCTGGTGCTGCGTGCAGTTGCCGGTCACGCGGCGGGCACGGATCTTGCCGCGGTCGGAAATGAACTTCCGCAGCATGTTCGTGTCCTTGTAGTCCACGTACGTGACCTTGTCCTTGCAGAAAGCGCAGACCTTCTTCTTCGGCTTGCGCACAGGCGGCTTCGCCATGGTGATTCTCCTGTGTGATCAAGAAGTGTGGGGTACGGCCCCGCCCTCGACCTCAATGACCGGTGCTCCGGCCCAAGGGGTCTTAGAAGGGGGGCTCGTCCGAGTAGCCGCCACCGCCGCCGGAGCTTCCGCCCCAGCCGCCGCCACCGCCCTGGTTGCCACCGGCGGGAGCGCCGCTGGCCCACGGGTCGTCAGCGGGAGCGCCGCCGCCCTGCTGGCCACCACCGGGGCCTCCGCCCCAGCCGCCACCACCCTGGCCGCCACCGCCACCGCCACCGCCGCCGTAACCACCCTGGCCCTGGCCACCGCGGCCGGCGGTCTTGGTGACCTTGGCCGTGGCACTGCGCAGGCTGGCGCCGACTTCCTCGACGTCCAGCTCGTAGACCGTGCGCTTGACGCCCTCACGGTCCTCGTAGGACCGCTGCTTCAGCCGGCCCTGCACGATGACGCGCATGCCTCGCTGGAGCGACTCGGCGACGTTCTCCGCCGCCTGACGCCAGACCGAGCAGGTCAGGAACAGGCTCTCGCCGTCCTTCCACTCGTTCGTCTGACGGTCGAAGGTGCGGGGGGTGGACGCGACACGGAACTTCGCGACCGCCGCACCGGAAGGGGTGAAGCGCAGCTCGGGGTCGTCGACAAGATTGCCGACGACCGTGATGACGGTCTCGCCTGCCATGGGGGAACCTCTCGGCGGGTTTGCTGCTGGCTGCTTGTGCTGCTACTCGGATCCCGGGATCAACTGAGCGAAAGAGCTCAGTGGGTCTCGGGACGGAGGACCTTGGTCCGGAGGACCGACTCGTTCAGGTTCATCTGGCGGTCGAGCTCCTTGACGACCGCAGGCTCGGCCTGCAGGTCGATGACCGAGTAGATGCCCTCAGGCTTCTTCTTGATCTCGTACGAGAGACGACGACGGCCCCAGGTGTCGACCTTCTCGACCTTCCCGTTGCCCTCACGGACGACGGAGAGGAAGTTCTCGATCAGGGGGGCGACAGCGCGCTCCTCCAGATCGGGGTCGAGGATGACCATCACCTCGTAGTGACGCATGTGGAACCCACCTCCTTTGGACTCAGCGGCCACGGTCGTTCCGTGGCAGGAGGGTTGTGATGCGTACGCAACGGTATCGGCCGCCACTGACAATCGGGGGTCCCCGCTGGGGGATCCCTGTCATGGCCTGGGCAGACACCGGTGCAGACGGTACAGACTACCCGCACACCCGCTTCCGGTTGAAATCCGGGGGTGGTGACCGTCAGTCTGTACACATCGGGTGTGTATGGCGCTACGATGCGCCGCCTTCCGCAGGAGGTGCCCCATGGCACAGACATTGCGACCCAACATCGCCGGCTCTCTGCTCGCCACCGACGACAAGCCCCACCCCGTGCAGGACACCCTGCTCGCCGTGACGCTCGCGCTCGGGGCGGTCTCCTTCATCACGGCGATGTTCCACCATCTGCACCTGCTCAGTTCCTGGACGGGCCTGGTGGGAATCCTGACCGGCGCGTACGGGCAGTTCATCTCGGAGACCACCCGTGAACGCTTCGGTCTGATCGTGGGTCTCGGTGCCTCCGCCGTCGGTTTCTTCCTCGGCATGGCACATGGAGGCCTCTTCGGCTGACTCCGTACCCCGGCCGCGTGGACGGCGGACCGAGCCCCTCGCCGTCCACTGCCTTACATCGGACCAAGCGGCCGAATAACACCACCTGACGTCCTGGCCGCGCATCGGCCAAGGCCCAGGTTCCATACGGCCATCCGGGCCGCCCGCGGGGCGCAGTAGGCTTCGGCGCGAGAGCCGGAGCCCCTGTACCCATGGGGACACACCAGCCCGAGGAGCGCCCCGAATGAGCCTGACCCTGAGGACGATCAGCCGAGAGCAGCATCTGGCGTACATCCAGAGCCTGCCCGCGGCTAGCCACATGCAGGTCCCGGCCTGGGCCGACGTCAAGGCCGAGTGGCGCTCCGAGAGCCTCGGGTGGTTCGACGGCAAGACCGGTGAGATGGTCGGTGCCGGCCTGGTGCTGTACCGCCAGCTGCCCAAGATCAAGCGCTACCTCGCCTATCTGCCCGAGGGTCCGGTCATCAACTGGTTCGCGCCGAACCTCATCGACTGGCTGGAGCCGATGCTGGCGCACCTGAAGCACCAGGGTGCCTTCTCGGTGAAGATGGGCCCGCCGGTGATCATCCGGCGCTGGGAGGCCACCTCCATCAAGGCGGGCATCCAGAATCCGGACGTGAAGCGCCTGCGCGACATCGAGGCGGACTTCATCGAACCGCGTGCCTTCGAGGTCGCCGACAAGCTGCGCCGCATGGGCTGGCAGCAGGGCGAGGACGGCGGGGCCGGCTTCGGCGACGTACAGCCTCGCTACGTCTACCAGGTGCCGCTCGCCAACCGTTCCCTGGAAGAGGTCCACAAGAACTTCAACCAGCTGTGGCGCCGCAACATCAAGAAGGCCGAGAAGGCGGGCGTCGAGGTCGTCCAGGGCGGCTACCACGACTTGGAGGAGTGGCAGCGGTTGTACGAGATCACGGCCGTGCGCGACCGCTTCCGGCCCCGCCCGCTGTCGTACTTCCAGCGCATGTGGACGGCCCTCAACACCGAGGACCCCAACCGCATGCGGCTCTACTTCGCCCGGCACAACGGCGTGAACTTGTCCGCCGCCACGATGCTGGTCGTCGGCGGGCACGTCTGGTACTCGTACGGCGCCTCGGACAACATCGGACGTGAAGTCCGGCCCTCGAACGCGATGCAGTGGCGCATGCTGCGCGACGCGTACGCCCTCGGTGCGACCGTCTACGACCTGCGCGGCATCTCCGACTCCCTGGACGAGACGGATCACCTCTTCGGCCTGATCCAGTTCAAGGTGGGCACGGGCGGCCAGGCCGCCGAATACCTCGGTGAGTGGGACTTCCCGCTGAACAAGCTGCTCCACAAGGCGCTCGACATCTACATGTCGCGCCGCTGACGCCCCCGTTTTTGCTTCCATACCTCTGATACACCGCAGCCACTAGAAAGGTTCCGGGACCGGCCATGGCGCTCACGCTCTACGTCGACACCGCGCGCTGGCGGGCACACCACAAGCACGTTCAGGAGCAGTTCCCGGGACTCGTCCCCGTCTGCAAGGGCAACGGCTACGGCTTCGGGCACGAGAAGCTGGCGGAAGAGGCCACGCGCCTCGGGTCGGACGTCCTCGCCGTCGGCACCACGTACGAGGCGGCCCGGATCAAGGACTGGTTCAGCGGCGACCTGCTGGTGCTGACGCCCTACCGACGCGCTGAAGAGCCCGTACCACTGCCCGACCGCGTCATCCGCTCCGTGTCGTCGGTCGACGGCGTGTACGGCCTGGTGGGCGCCCGCGTCGTCATCGAGGTCATGTCCTCGATGAAGCGGCACGGCGTGAGCGAGCAGGAGCTGCCGCAGCTCCACGCGGCCATAGAGAACGTGCGTCTGGAGGGCTTCGCCATCCACCTGCCGCTGGACCGCACCGACGGCTCGGACGCCGTCGAGGAGGTCATCGGCTGGATGGACCGCCTGCGCGCGGCCCGCCTCCCGCTGCACACGATGTTCGTCAGCCACCTCAAGGCCGAGGAACTCATTCGTCTCCAGCAGCAGTTCCCGCAGACTCACTTCCGGGCCCGTATCGGCACGCGGCTGTGGCTGGGCGACCACGAGGCGACCGAGTACCGCGGGGCCGTACTGGACGTCACGCGAGTAGCCAAGGGCGACCGTTTCGGTTACCGCCAGCAGAAGGCGGCCTCCGACGGCTTCCTTGTCGTCGTGGCGGGCGGTACGTCGCACGGGGTGGGTCTGGAGGCCCCCAAGGCCATGCACGGCGTCATGCCGCGCGCCAAGGGTGTCGCCCGCGCGGGCCTCGCGACAGTCAACCGGAACCTTTCTCCGTTCGTCTGGGGCGGCAAGCAGCGCTGGTTCGCCGAACCACCCCACATGCAGGTGTCGATCCTCTTCGTGCCGTCGGACGCCCCGGAGCCGAAGGTCGGTGAGGAGCTGGTGGCTCATCTGCGCCACACCACCACCCAGTTCGACCGCATCGTCGACCGCTGAGCCCTCGCCTCTCCAGGGGCGGAGAAGCGGATCGGCGAGCGGGATCGACCAGTGGCCGCGCGGAAGGCCGTACACGAGTTCTCGTGTACGGCCTTCCGCGTCGTCCGCCTGTGCGTTGTTCGCTCAGGGCGAACCGTCTCTCGGGCCACGGCTGCCCCACTCCACCTGCGGCCCCTCGAAGTGCATCGCGTGCCGCGGGGGACGAGCCGCCGCGCCGTAGACATGGACGTCCTCCGCGCCGTCGAGCACCCCGCCGGAGGGATCGTCGTCGCCGGCCCGGCGCACCATGTCCCGGTCCGGCATGAAGATGTCACGCACGACGACGAGACACAGATAGAGCGTCCCCAACAGGTGGGCCACGATGGCGAGTTGGTAGCCCTCGGCAGGCAGACCCTTGTGGGCATCGCCGCTGGTGGTGTACGCGAGATACATCCAGATCCCCAGGAAGTACGCGACCTCGCACGCCTGCCAGATCAGGAAGTCCCGCCAGCGAGGCCGGGCCAGCGCGGCGAGGGGGACCAGCCAGAGCACGTACTGCGGCGAGTAGACCTTGTTGGTGAGGATGAAGGCCGCGACGATCAGGAAGGCGAGCTGAGCGAAGCGCGGGCGGCGTGGGGCGGTCAGCGTGAGCGCCGTGATGCCCGCGCAGACAAGCACCATCGAGACCATCGCGTACGCGTTCGCCGTCTCGGCGGTGATCTGGATGTTCATCCGCTGCGCGATGACGAGGAAGAAGGAGCCGAAGTCGACGCCGCGCTCCTGGCTGAAGCGATAGAACTTCACCCACCCCTCGGGGGCCAGCAGCATCACCGGAAGGTTCACCGCGAGCCAGGCCCCGACGGCACCGAGCAGGGCGGTCCCGTATGCGCGCCACTTGCCCGCCCGCCAGCACAGCACGAAGAGCGGCCCGAGCACCAGGAACGGGTAGAACTTGGCAGCCGTGGCAAGCCCGATCAGCACACCGAAGGCGAGAGGCCGATGGCGCGACCACATCAGCATCGCGGCGGCCAGCAGGGCCACGGCGAGGAGGTCCCAGTTGATGGTGGCGGTCAGCGCGAAAGCGGGCGCCAGGGCCACCAGAAGGCCGTCCCAGGGTCGCCGGCGGTGGATGCGCGCACAGCAGACGGCGATGACCGCCGCGCACGCCATCAGCATCCCGGCATTGACCATCCAGTACCACTGCTCTTGCTCCTGGATGGTGCCGCTGCCGGGGGTGAGCCAGGCGGCGACCTCCATGAACACACCGGTCAGCACGGGGTACTCGAGGTACTCCATGTCGCCGGGGATCTTGTCGAAGTACGGCACGAGGCCGTCCGCGAAACCACGCCCCTGGTAGAGGTGCGGGATGTCCGAGTAGCAGGCGTGTGTGTACTGGGAGCTGGCTCCGAAGAACCAGGCTCCGTCGTAACAGGGCAGCTTCTGCACCATGCCGAGGGCGAACATGCCGATCGCCACGAGTACGACGACCCGTACCGGCGTCCACCAGGACGTGCCGAGCAGTGCCCGCCGCCCGATCGGGCCACCGATCAGCTCACTGCCGGTCGAAGCGACCTCGTCCTCCTTGGTCGGCCGCACCGGCTCCGGCTCGTCCACGCTCACTCGCGTCGTCTCTGCACTGGGCATGCCGCACATCCTGCCGTACGCGCCTAGGGATACGCCGAGGACCACCGCATCCCGTCGCATGCGAGGGCTCATGTTTCACGTGAAACACCTCTCAGGCCGCCCTGTCTGATTCCCCCGGCGAACAAGGCAAGGGCCACCGCACCAGATCGGTGCGATGGCCCTTGTTTCACGTGAAACACGTCCCCCCGGGCGGGGGCTATCCGGTGTTGCCTCCGAAGAGGCCCCCGTTCTGGTTGCCTCTTGTGTCTTCCTCGGACTCCGACGGTGAAGCGGTCACCCCACCATCGACACCTCCGGTGTCTGTACCGCCCGTGTCCGTACCACCGGGCTCCTCACAGGTGGGATCGAACGGGTTGGTGCAGACCTCGCTGGGGGACGGAGACGGCAGGATCTCGCTCTCGGTCGGCGTCGGGCTCGGCTCGGGGCTCTCCTCCTCCGACTCGGTCACCGTCGGGGTGGGAATCGGGTCCGGGTCGTCGTTGACGATCACACCGATTGGCTCGGGCTCCGGGAAGTCCTTCGCCGGGACGCCCTTGAGCGCGTCCTCCATGTAGTCGTGCCAGATCTCGGCCGGGAACGAGGCACCGTGGATCGTCTCTTGACCACCGGTGCCGTACATCTCCAAGAACGTCCGGTTCTTGTTGGACTCGTCGTCGTCCATGCGGTACATGCTGATCGCTGTCGACAGCTGCGGCGTGTACCCGACGAACCAGGCCGACTTGTTGCCGTCGGTGGTACCGGTCTTGCCCGCCACCTCACGGCCGGTCAGCTGGGCCGAGGTACCTGTTCCCTCGTCCACGACGGTCTTGAGGACGTCGGTGACGTTGTCGGCGACCTCCGACGTGAAGGCACGCTTGGGCTCCGCGACGTCATCGTGGTCGAACACGGTCAGACCCTCATGCTCGACCGTCTTGACGGAGAACGGGTCGTTCTGCTTGCCACTGGCGGCGAAGGTCGCGTACGAGCCAGCCATACGGATCGCGCTGGGATCGGAGATGCCGATCGAGAAGGACGGGAAGCCGGTGCCGGTGAGGCTGCCTTTCTTGAGGCCCGCCTCGATGGCCGCTTCCTTCACCCGGTCCAGGCCGACGTCCATGCCCAGCTGGACGAAGGCGGAGTTCGCCGAGACGCGCATCGCCTCACGGAGATCGATCTGGTACTTCGGTGGGCTGCCGTACGACTCGTCGCCGTCGTTGGCCTGCAGCCACTCCTTGCCCTCTTCGTTGGTCCAGATGTCGCCGTTGTAGTCCCTGATCTTGAGATCGTTCTTGCCGCTGTAGAGGCTCTTCGGCGAGACGATGGTGCGCTCGTCCTGCGCCTGGTCCGGATCGAGACCGGGGTCACGCTTGCCCCAGGTCATGGCTGCCGCCAGGACGAAGGGCTTGAACGTCGAACCGACCTGTGCGCCCGTGACGTCGGCGTTGTTGGTGAAGTGCTTGGTGGCGTCCTCACCGCCGTAGATCGCCTCGATGGCACCCGACTTCGGGCTCACCGACGCGCCACCGAACTGCACATGGGTGTCGGTCTCCGGACGCAGGTCCGGCTTGATGTTCTCCTTGCGGACCTTGTTCACGGCCTTCTCGAGCTCCTTGACCTTGTTCTTGTCGAAGGTCGTGTGGATCTCGTAGCCACCCTGTTCGAGCTGCTTCTGCGTGATGTCCGTGTTGTTGAGGATGTAGCCCTTGGCCGTGTCGACGAGGTAACCGATCTGGCCGCCGAGCTGGGCATTGGACCGAGGGCTCTGGATCTTGGGGAACTCGGAGTACTTCGCCCGATCCTCCGCGGACAGATGCTTGTCCTTGACCATCTCGTCGAGGATCCAGCTCCAGCGCTCCGTGGCCCGCTTGAGGTTGGCCTGCGGCGTGGCCGCCGGGTCGATCGACGTCGCGCCGGCCGGGTCGTAGTACGTGGCGCCCTTGAGGACGGCGGCGAGGAAGGCGCACTGGCTCGCGTTGAGCTTGTCCGCGTCCGTGCCGAAGTACGTGCGGGCGGCCGCCTGAATGCCGTAGGCACCGCGTCCGTAGTACGCGGTGTTCAGGTAGCCCCGCATGATGTCTTCCTTCTCGACCGAGGTACCCACCTTGACCGAGATGAAGAGCTCCTTGACCTTCCGCGACAGGGTCTGCGACTGGTCGTCGAGCATCGCGTTCTTCACGTACTGCTGGGTGATGGTGGAACCACCCTGCGTCTGACCGCCCTTGGCCATGTTGACGACGGCACGGGCGATGCCCATCGGGTCGACGCCGCTGTCGGTCTCGAACGTCTTGTTCTCGGCCGAGATGACGGCGTACCGCATCTCCTTGGGAATTTTCTCGTACGCGATGATCTGACGGTTGACCTCACCACCCGTCGCGACCATCTGGGAGCCGTCCGACCAGTAGTAGACGTTGTTCTGCGCCGTCGCGGCCTGGGCCGGGTTGGGCACGGCCACGACCGCGTATCCGATGCCGGCCGCCGCCACCAGGCATCCGAAGAACCCGATGAACACTCCGGTCACCTGGCGCCACGAGGGCACCCAGCGCATCGCCCCGTACTTGCCGGCGCGCGGATAGTCGATAAAACGCTTCTTACCTGGCGGGGCGGCGCGCCCACGGCCACGACCGGGCCCGCGCCCCGCGGGTTCGGCCGCTCTACGACGGCCGCCGCCCGGACCGGTGCCGGTGCTTCTCTGCGCCGCTCGTCGAACCGCGGCGCGGCCCTCGTACTGGGTCTCCTCACCCCCCGAGCCATAGGTCTCGGAAAGTGACCCGGTGGCGCCCCGCGGTGCCGCGCGGCGGCCGGAGGACGCCGACTGGCCGCGTCGGGCCGCGGCACGTCCGCCTCCCTGCGGCTGCGGCGGTTTGCGACGGTGCTCGCTCATCGAACGACTACTCCTCGGGCAGGCGCACCCGTGCGCGCCTGGAAACGGCGGCTGGTTTCCGGTCCCCCCGAAGTACGGATGCGGTCGTGTGGGTATTCATCCGTACCGCACCTAGGACGACGACGTGCTCAAACGTCACTCGGTTCCCAGTGGTGTGCATGCCGCACAGACTACGCACCGCCAAAACCCACTGGGCACCGAACTTCACCCCAAATCAGGCAACTTGCTTCCTACTAATCGGTGATGTGATCCCGTTCACCGCGTCCCCACTTGTCGCATCCGTAGGGGCGTTCTATCGTCTGGATGTATCGAGTCGATACATCAGCTCGGCATAAACGTGCCGCCAGCGCGAGTGGGAGAGGGGAGGCGACGATGAGCCGGCGCTCCGGGATCCTCGAGTTCGCCGTCCTCGGCCTGCTCCGCGAAGCCCCGATGCACGGCTACGAGCTGCGCAAACGACTCAACACGTCACTGGGTGTGTTCCGTGCGTTCAGCTACGGGACGCTCTACCCCTGCCTCAAGACGCTGGTCGCCAACGGCTGGTTGATCGAGGAGTCGGGGGGTGCCCCAGAGGATGCCGCCGCCGCACCGCTCACGGGCCGCCGCGCCAAGATCGTCTACCGGTTGACGGCGGAAGGTAAGGAACACTTCGAGGAGCTGCTCTCGCAGACGGGCCCCGACGCCTACGAGGACGAGCACTTCGCCGCTCGCTTCGCATTCTTCGGGCAGACCTCCCGTGATGTGCGCATGCGCGTCCTGGAGGGCCGTCGCAGCCGGTTGGAGGAACGGCTGGAGAAGATGCGCGCCTCTCTGGCGCGCACCCGGGAGCGCCTCGACGACTACACGCTTGAGCTCCAGCGCCACGGGATGGAGTCCGTGGAGCGCGAAGTGCGCTGGCTGAACGAGCTCATCGAGAGCGAGCGGGCGGGCCGGGACCTGAAGGGCCCCGCCCACGGAGAAACCGCTCGCGACACCACAGAGGGAGCGCCGGGCGCCCTGCCCCGGCCCGGGGACGCCCCCGGTCCGGATGCGCCCGGCGACACCGCCACGTGAGGTCCCTGCCAGGACCTCACTCGTACACACAGGGAGCAACCGGAATGGGTTCGGTTCGCGTAGCCGTCGTCGGCGTGGGCAACTGCGCCGCGTCGCTGGTGCAGGGAGTCGAGTACTACAAGGACGCCGACCCGGCGTCCAAGGTCCCAGGCCTCATGCACGTGCAGTTCGGTGACTATCACGTTCGTGACGTGGAGTTTGTCGCGGCCTTCGATGTCGATGCCAAGAAGGTCGGTCTCGACCTCGCGGACGCCATCGGGGCCTCCGAGAACAACACCATCAAGATCTGTGACGTGCCGAGCACCGGTGTGACCGTGCAGCGCGGCCACACGCTCGACGGTCTCGGCAAGTACTACCGCGAGACCATCGAGGAGTCCGCCGAGCCCCCGGTCGACGTCGTCCAGGTCCTCAAGGACAAGCAGGTCGACGTCCTCGTCTGCTACCTGCCCGTCGGTTCCGAGGACGCCGCGAAGTTCTACGCCCAGTGCGCCATCGACGCCAAGGTCGCCTTCGTCAACGCTCTGCCCGTCTTCATCGCCGGCACCAAGGCGTGGGCTGACAAGTTCACCGAGGCGGGCGTGCCGATCGTCGGTGACGACATCAAGTCGCAGGTCGGTGCCACCATCACGCATCGCGTCATGGCGAAGCTGTTCGAGGACCGGGGTGTGGTCCTGGACCGCACGATGCAGCTGAACGTCGGCGGCAACATGGACTTCAAGAACATGCTCGAGCGCGACCGCCTGGAGTCCAAGAAGATCTCCAAGACCCAGGCCGTCACCTCTCAGATCCCCGATCGTGAGCTCGGCGAGAAGAACGTCCATATCGGCCCCTCCGACTACGTCGCCTGGCTCGACGACCGCAAGTGGGCGTACGTCCGGCTCGAAGGCCGCGCGTTCGGTGACGTCCCGCTGAACCTGGAGTACAAGCTCGAGGTCTGGGACTCCCCGAACTCCGCTGGTGTCATCATCGACGCACTGCGCGCCGCGAAGATCGCCAAGGACCGCGGCATCGGCGGTCCGATCCTGTCGGCGTCGTCGTACTTCATGAAGTCCCCGCCAGTGCAGTACTTCGACGACGAGGCCCGCGAGAACGTCGAGAAGTTCATCAAGGGCGAGGTCGAGCGCTGACCAGGCGTTCTTAGTGGGTTGTGGAGGGTCTCCGGGTCATGTGCCCGGGGGCCCTCCCCGTATGTGAGGCTGTGCCCCATGTCCGTCGTGCGCGACCTGCGCGTCCTGCTCCGTTTCAGGAACTTCCGGCGTCTGCTGGCCGTACGACTGCTGTCCCAGGGAGCCGACGGCGTCTATCAGGTCGCGCTCGCCACATACGTCGTCTTCTCCCCCGAGAAGCAGACCTCGGCGGCCGCGATCGCCTCCGCGATGGCAGTCCTGCTGCTCCCGTACTCCCTCGTCGGGCCCTTCGCGGGCGTCCTGCTCGATCGCTGGCGGCGCCGCCAGGTCCTGCTGTACGGCAATCTGCTGCGCGCCATGCTGGCATCGGTGACAGCCGTCCTGATCCTGATCGACGTCCCCGACTGGCTCTTCTACGTCTCCGCTCTCTGCGTCACGGCGGTCAACCGCTTCGTCCTGGCGGGACTCTCCGCCGCCCTGCCCCGCGTGGTGGACGACGAACGTCTGGTCGTCGCCAACTCGCTCTCGCCGACAGCCGGAACGCTCGCCGCCACCGCGGGCGGCGGACTCGCCTTCGTCGTTCGGCTGGTGGCCGCGGACTCCGACGCCGTGGTGGTCCTCCTCGGCTCGGCCCTGTACCTGTGCGCGGCCCTCGCCTCATTGCGTATCGCCCGGGAGCTACTCGGTCCCGACCCCGCGTTGGTGCAGCCACGACTGGGCGCGGCGCTCGCCGGCACGGCACGTGGCCTGGTGGCAGGTGTACGGCATCTCACCGAGCCGGGACGGCGGGCAGCGGCCTGGGCGTTGGCATCGATGACGCTGATGAGGTTCTGCTACGGCGCTCTGACGGTCATGGTGCTCATGCTCTGCCGATACGCCTGGTCGTCCGACAGCTCTGGCGCATCCGGCTCGGACGAGGGGTTGGCCCTCCTCGGTCTCGCCGTGGGGATCTCGGGAGCGGGGTTCTTCGCCGCGGCGGTGATGACGCCCTGGGCGGCGGGGCGGTTGGGGCCGGGCCTTTGGATCGCCACCTGCGCTGCGGCCGCCGCCGCGCTGGAACCGGCCCTCGGCCTGCCTTTCACGGAAGTCCCCATGATGATCGCGGCGTTCGTTCTGGGTCTCGTCACGCAGGGGGCCAAGATCGCCACGGACACGATCGTTCAGTCCTCGGTCGACGACGGCTATCGAGGCCGGATCTTCTCCCTCTACGACGTTCTGTTCAATGTGGCCTTCGTCGGCGCCGCCGCCGTGGCCGCCCTGATGCTCCCTCCCGACGGCCGTTCTGTCGCTCTGGTGGCCACCGTGGCCGTGATCTACGGAGTGATCGCTGCGGCCATGGCCCGCTTCGGAGTCCCGCAGCGGCACTGATGCGAGGTGGGGATGTTTCACGTGAAACATCCCCACGCGGTACCTGCGTTCAGACTCCACGACACAGCAGAGCGACGCGATGTTTCACGTGAAACATCGCGTCGCTCTGCTGTTCTCCCGAAGTAACGGAGGATCTGCCGTCACGAAACGCGCGACGCCTGAGCCCACCACTCCTTGAGTGCCGCGACCGCCTCATCGTGTTCCATCGGCCCGTTCTCCAGCCGCAGCTCCAGCAGGAACTTGTACGCCTGCCCGATCACCGGGCCGGGGCTGACGCCCAGGATCTCCATGATCTGGTTGCCATCGAGATCCGGGCGGATGGCATCCAGCTCCTCCTGCTCCTGGAGCTGGGCGATGCGCTCCTCCAGACCGTCGTAGGCGCGAGACAGAGCGTTCGCCTTGCGCTTGTTCCGCGTGGTGCAGTCGGAACGGGTCAGTTTGTGGAGCCGGTCGAGGAGCGGCCCGGCATCGCGCACATAGCGGCGGACGGCGGAGTCCGTCCACTCCCCGGTGCCGTACCCATGGAAGCGCAGGTGGAGCTCGACCAGACGCGAGACGTCCTTGACGAGCTCATTGGAGTACTTCAGGGCCGCCATACGCTTCTTGGTCATCTTGGCTCCCACCACTTCGTGGTGGTGGAAGGAGACCCGGCCGTCCTTCTCGAAGCGCCGTGTCCGAGGCTTGCCGATGTCATGCAGCAGCGCCGCGAGCCGGAGCGTGAGGTCCGGTCCGCTGTCCTCCAGCGCGATCGCCTGCTCCAGGACGATCAGTGTGTGGTCGTAGACGTCCTTGTGTCGGTGGTGCTCGTCCCGCTCCAGCCGCAGCGCCGGCAGCTCGGGCAGGACGTGCACGGCGAGGCCGGTGTCGACCAGCAAGGACAGGCCCTTGCGCGGGTGAGCGGAGAGGATCAGCTTGTTCAGCTCGTCCCGCACCCGCTCCGCTGAGACGATCTCGAGCCGGCCGGCCATGTCGGTCATCGCCGACACGACCTCGGGAGCCACCTCGAAGTCCAGCTGCGCGGCGAAACGCGCGGCCCGCATCATGCGCAGCGGATCGTCGGAGAAGGACTCCTCAGGGGTGCCAGGGGTACGAAGTAGCCGTGCCGAGAGGTCCTCGAGCCCGCCGTGGGGGTCGATGAACTCCTTCTCGGGGAGCGCCACCGCCATCGCGTTCACCGTGAAGTCACGGCGGACGAGGTCTTCCTCGATCGAGTCGCCGTACGACACCTCCGGCTTGCGCGAGGTCCGGTCGTACGCCTCGGAGCGGTAGGTCGTGACCTCGATCTGATAGCCGTCCTTCTGCGCCCCCACCGTGCCGAAGGCGATCCCGACCTCCCAGACGGCGTCCGCCCAGGGGCGCACGATCTTCAGCACGTCCTCGGGACGAGCGTCCGTCGTGAAGTCCAGATCGTTGCCGAGCCGGCCGAGCAGAGCGTCCCTGACCGAACCGCCGACCAGGGCGAGCGAGAACCCGGCCTCCTGGAAACGGCGGGCGAGGTCGTCGGCGACAGGCGACACTCGCAGCAGTTCACTCACCGCGCGGCGCTGTACCTGGCTCAGGGCACTGATGTCTTCGTTGGCGTTCGGCACAACAGAAAAGGGTACGTGGCGCTGGTGGCCGCGGTCGCCTCCATTGAACGCGCACAAGGGCTTCGCGCAGGTGACCCCATCGTCGACTCCTTGGATACGTGCACATAGGGGGACAGCCCGGTCTCGTCCCCGATCTTGTGGACCGGACCGCGGCACTTCCCCTCAGCGCGCATCGTTACCATGCGTGGACGCACATTCCGACGACCACTGACGACGACGAGGGACGGGCGAGCGCGTGGCCGAGGCGGCAGACTTCCAGGGGATGAGTCCCTCACCTGCCCGCCGCTGGCTGCTGCGCACCGGAGCACTGTTCGCCGGGATGCCCCTGCTGGCCGGTCTGCTCCAGCTGTCCGCGGCCCCGGACGCCCAGGCGGCACAGAAAACCTCCCTGGCCGACGCCACGGGGTCGAACACCGTCGAAGTCGCCCTGGACTCCCTCAGCCCCAGTGTTCCCACGGACGGCGACACGGTCACCGTGTCCGGCACGGTCACGAACAAGGGCAAGCAGACCGTCACGGACGCCCACGTCGGCCTTCGCATGGCATCGGCGGCCGTCACAGGCCGCTCGGCCATCGACGACGCGGCCAAGCGCACCGGTTTCGATCAGTTCACCGACGGGAGGGAAGTCGGCGGCAAGTATGTGGAGAAGTTCTCCGAACTCGCCTCCGGTGTGGCCCAACCCTTCACCATCTCGGTGCCCGTCAAGGAGCTCGACCTCGGCTCGGACGGTGTCTACCAGCTGGGTGTATCACTCTCGGGTAAAACCTCGGCCGCTCCGTACGACCAGGTCCTCGGCATCCAGCGCACCTTCCTGCCGTGGCAGCCCGACGAGGCCGGTACGAAAACGAAGACGACGTACCTCTGGCCGCTGATCTCCACCACCCATCTGACGGCCGAGACAGGTCCCGGCGAGCAGCAGACACCGGTCTTCCTCAACGACGACCTGGCCAAGGAGATCTCCCCGGGCGGACGCCTCGAGCAAATGCTGACGCTGGGCAAGAACCTCGACATCACCTGGGTGATCGACCCTGACCTGCTGGCATCCGTGGTGGCGATGACGGACGGCTACCAGGTCCGCAGCGGCGGCACCACCGTCGCGGGCGAGAACCAGGCCGTCGCCAAGAAGTGGCTGGCGGAACTGGAGACGGCGGTCCAGGGCGAAGAGGTGATCGCTCTGCCCTTCGCCGACCCCGACCTCGCGTCGCTGGCGCACAACGGCAAGACGGTCACCGGCTCCCTCAGCCGACTGAAGGACGCCACCGACGTGGCCTCGGACACAGTCCAGAACATCCTCCGGGTCGTGCCGGAAACGGATTTCGCCTGGCCCGTGAACGGCGCCGTCGACCCGTCGATCGTCAAGGTCGCCATCTCCGCGGGCGCCGACAAGGTGATCGCCCGCAGTGACAGCCTGCAGGAAAGCAGCAGCCTGTCCTACACGCCCAACGCCGCCCGGCCCATCGGCGGCGGCACCACGGCCGTGGTGGCGGACGCCCGGCTGTCGACGGCCTTCCAAGGCGACATGACGAAGGCCGAGAGCTCCACGCTGGCGGTGCAGAGGTTCCTCGCCCAGAGTCTGATGACGGGCCTCCAGAACAACAAGCAGCGCAGCATCGTGATCGCCCCGCAGCGCATGCCGTCCGCGAGTCAGGCGCAGACGATGGCACAGGCTCTGACGGCGCTCCAGGGGGGAACCTGGTCGCAGTCGCAGGAGCTGTCCGAGGCCGCCGCCGCGAAGCCCGATCCCGGCGCCACCACCAAGATCCCGGCGGCATCGGCCTACCCCTCGTCGCTGCGCAAGCAGGCACTGCCGAAGTCGGCTTTCGAGAACATCCAGGACACGCAGGCCGACCTCGACCGGTTCAAGGTGATCCTCTCCGACCAGTCCCGTGTGGTCACGCCCTTCGGCAGAACCATGGACCGGGAGATGTCCACCTCCTGGCGGGGCCACTCCGTTCAGGCCGCGGTCTACCGCAACGAGGTGCAGTCGTACCTCAACACGCTCACCGACCAGGTACGGCTGATCGAGAAGTCCGAGACGAAGCTCTCGGGCCGCAGCGCCACCATCCCCGTGACCGTGCAGAACAACCTCGTGCAGGGTGTCGACAACCTGACGCTGCGCCTCACGTCGAAGGCCCCGAAGCGTCTGAAGATCGGCAACACAACCTTCGACGAGCAGTCCGTCGACATCTCCGGCGGGCACAGCGAGTCCGTGAAGTTCACCACCAACGCCGAGGCCAACGGGCCGGTCACCGTCGTCGCCCAGCTCTACACGGCCGACGGCGAGGCGTACGGCGAGGAGGTCACCTTCACGGTGAACGTCACCGAGATCACACCCACGGTGATGCTGGTCATCGCCGGTGGCGTCCTGCTCCTCGTCCTCGCCGGCTTCCGGATGTACACGCAGCGCAAGCGCGCCGCCGCGCGGCTGGAGGCGGAGGGGAGCTCGACGGACGAAAACTCGTCGGAAGGCGTCTCACCGGACGACGACGCGAACGCCGAGGCGGCCTCAGTCGTACACACTGCCGAGGAGGAGTCCCCGGTGAACTCCGGGGCAGACGAGCCGGAGCACGCGAGTGACCGCGTACAGGACACCGCACCGGAAAGCGCCGACCCGTCCGGCACGGGTGAGAGAGTGGACCGTTGAGCGATTGTCGCGGCCGGTTGGCCCGGGGACGATGAGGTGGGGTAACCATGAACGCGCCGTACGACGGTGACCGCGGTCAGGGCGCGGCCGACTCGGGGTATCCCGACGGCCCGCTGCCCGGGCCGGGCCAGGTGCCGCCGCAGCCTCCGGCGGACATGTACCTCCAGGACGCCTACGCCCAGGACCCCTACCGCGCAAGCGACCTGGCATCTCAGGACCCGGTTGCCGAGGCACTCTACGACCGTGCCGCGCATCCGCCGCCGGCTCCGGGCACCCACCAGCCGCAGCAGCCGCTCTACAGCCAGCCGTCGGCGCCGCAGTACGCACCCGATCCGCGTGTGTGGGCCCAGACACCTGCGCCCGAGCCGGAAGGGCCGACCCGGCATCTGCCGTACGGGGACGACGCCCGTACGACCCAGTTCGTCGGTGTGGACGACCTGGTGACGCAGGCCGGCGAGGAGCGCCACGAGCCGGACGCCTTCGCGCACCTCTTCCGCGACCAGCAGCAGAGCGGCCACGCCCCCACGGGGCAGCCGTCCGTTCCCGGTCCGGCCCCCGCCCCGGGCCGTCCCACGTACGAGGAGCCCGCCGCTGCCCCCACCCCCGCGCCTCCGGCCAAGAAGGGGGGGCGGGCCTCAGGTCTGCTGAAGTCGAGCGCCGTGATGGCGGCGGGCACCATGGTCTCGCGCCTCACCGGCTTCATCCGCTCGGCGATGATCGTCTCGGCGCTCGGCCTCGCCCTGCTCGGTGAGTCCTTCCAGGTGGCCTACCAGCTGCCGACGATGATCTACATCCTGACCGTCGGCGGTGGTCTCAACTCCGTCTTCGTCCCCCAGCTCGTGCGCGCCATGAAGGAGGACGACGACGGCGGAGAGGCGTACGCCAACCGACTCCTGACCTTGGTCATGGTGGTCCTCGGCGTGCTCACCGCGCTCGCCATGTTCGCCGCACCACTCCTCGTCCGCGCGCTTTCGACCCCCCTCGCCACCGACGCCGACGCCAACGACGTCGCGGTCACCTTCACGCGGTACTTCCTGCCCTCGATCTTCTTCATGGGCATCCACGTGGTGATGGGTCAGATCCTCAACGCCCGTGGCCGGTTCGGCGCGATGATGTGGACCCCGGTCCTGAACAACATCGTCATCATCGTCACCCTCGGCGCGTTCCTCTGGGTCTACGGCAGTGCGGCCGAGTCGAACATGCAGGTCAGCACCATCCCGCCGGAGGGCGTGCGGCTGCTCGGCATCGGCATCCTCCTGGGCCTCGTGGTCCAGGCGCTGGCGATGATCCCGTACCTGCGGGAGACCGGATTCCGGCTGCGGCTGCGCTTCGACTGGAAGGGCCACGGTCTCGGCAAGGCCGCGATGCTCGCCAAGTGGACGATCCTGTTCGTACTCGCCAACCAGGCGGGTGCCCTCGTCGTCACCCAGCTGGCGACCGCTGCGGTCACTGAGACGAAGATCTCCGGCACCGGTTTCAGCGCTTATGCCAACGCCCAGCTCATCTGGGGCCTGCCGCAGGCCATCATCACCGTCTCGCTCATGGCCGCTCTCCTGCCGCGCATCTCGCGCTCGGCCGCCGAGGAAGACGCCGGCGCGGTTCGTGACGACATCTCACAGGGCCTGCGCACCACGGCGGTCGCCATCGTGCCGATCGCCTTCGGCTTCGTCGCACTCGGCATCCCGATGTGCACACTGATCTTCGGTTCCTCCGGCATCGGCGCCGCCACGAACATGGGCTTCATGCTGATGGCCTTCGGGCTCGGTCTGATCCCGTACTCCGTGCAGTACGTCGTCCTCCGTGCCTTCTACGCGTACGAGGACACCCGGACGCCGTTCTACAACACGGTCATCGTGGCGGCTGTCAACGCGAGCGCCTCCGCGGTCTGCTTCTTCGTGATCCCGGCCCGCTGGGCCGTGGTCGGCATGGCGGCCTCGTACGGTCTGGCGTACATGATCGGTGTCGGTGTCGCCTGGCGTCGTCTCAAGAAGCGGCTGAGCGGGGACCTGGACGGATCCAGGGTCATGCGGACGTACGCCCGGCTGTCCATCGCCTCGCTGCCCGCGGCGCTGCTCAGCGGCGCGGCCTGCTACGGCATCAGCCGGTCCTTGGGGCAGGGCGTCGGCGGCTCGATGCTCGCACTCGTCGGAGGAGGAATCGTCCTGCTCGGTGTCTTCTACGTCGCCGCGCGGCGCATGCGCATCGAAGAGCTCAACTCGATGGTCGGCATGGTCCGCGGGCGGCTGGGGCGCTGAGGCTGGGGTACGCGCACAACCATTGTCCGCCGCCGCGTGTCGCTCATAGCGGTGGACTGTGGGCACAATTGGCTTGGCGTCGCAGAGCGCTCAACGGATTGGGGAGGCAGGAACGACGGTGGCGGAACGGAGCACGGCTGCCGTCGACGTGGCAGACAACAGCGGCGACGAGCCGCTGACCGCACAAGCGGACCAGTCCACGGCCGACGGGGAGGCCCAGAACCGGGAGCGGGACACGGAAAGCTCGGCGAGCGAAGAGGCACAGGGGAGCGGCGGTACCGAGAGCCCCTCGAAGACGACACCGCCCGAACTACACAGCGGCCACAAGCTCGCCAGACGCTACCGCCTCGAAGAGTGCGTCACCCGTCTGGACGGTTTCAGCAGTTGGCGTGCCGTGGACGAGAAACTGCGTCGCGCGGTCGGCGTGCATGTGCTGCCCGCCGACCACGCGCGCGCCCGTTCCGTGCTGGCGGCGGCCCGCTCCTCGGCGCTGCTGGGTGATCCCCGCTTCGTCCAGGTACTGGACGCTGTCGAGGAGAACGACCTCGTGTACGTGGTGCACGAGTGGCTGCCCGATGCCACGGAACTGACGGCGTTGCTGGCCTCTGGCCCGCTGGAACCGCACGACGCGTACCAGATGGTCAGCCAGGTCTCCCACGCCATGGCCGCCGCGCACCGAGAGGGCCTGTCGCATCTCCGGCTCAACCCGAGCGCCGTGCTGCGCTCCGCCGCAGGGCAGTGGCGCATCCGCGGTCTCGCAGTGAACGCCGCGCTGCGCGGCATCGGCTCGGACACCCCGCAGCGCACGGACACGGAGGCGATCGGCGCACTGCTGTACGCGGCGCTCACCCAGCGCTGGCCGTACGAGAACCACGCGCACGGTCTCTCCGGCCTCCCCAAGGGTGTCGGGCTCATCGCACCCGACCAGGTACGGGCGGGCGTCCACCGCGGGCTGTCGGAGCTCGCCATGCGTGCGCTCGCCAACGACGGCGCCACCGCCTCCCGCCACGAGTCCCCTTGCACGACGCCGGAGGAACTGGTGAAGGCGATCGGCGAGATGCCGCGCATCCGCCCGCCGGAGCCCGCCTTCACCGCACCGCCGGACTACCAGCGCACGACGTTCCAGCAGGGCTCGTACGGCCGTCAGGCACCGCACCAGGGCGTCACTCAGCAGCTGCAGCCCCCGCCGCCCCCGCTGCAGAGCCGGACCGGCAGAGCCCTCAAGTGGGCTGTCTCGGCGTTGCTGATCGCCGCGCTCGGTCTCGGCAGCTGGCAGCTCGCCGACGCGCTCATGAGCCATGGGGACCAGTCCAGCGAGCCGGATACGAGCCAGACCGCCGACGGCAACGACAAGGGCACCGACAAGGCCAAACCGATCACGACGCTGAGCATCAAGGACGCCGCGGAGTACTACCCGGACGGGAAGCCCCAGCATGCCGAAGACGTGGGCCTGACGTACGACAAGAGCACGTCCACGTACTGGCGGACCTACTCCTACACCGCCGGCCCCACGCTGGCGCCGTTCAAGCAGGGCGTCGGCATCGTCTACGACCTCGGCTCGGTCCGGGAGGTGTCGGCTGCTTCGATAGGGCTCTACTACCCCGGCGACCACACGACGGCCACGCTCTACGCGGCCGACTCCTTGTCGTCCTCTGCTCCTATCAGCTCGATGACGAAGATCGCCACGAACAAGACGACCGGGACGGAACTGAAGATCTCCGCCAAGGAACCGGTGAAGACCCGGTACGTTCTGGTCTGGCTCACCGATGTGCCGAAGGCAGCCCGTGACCAGTTCAGTGGCGCCGGCTACAAGCAGGCGATCACCAACGTGAAGTTCACGGGCTGAAATCTCACCCAGGGAGGAGGTCCGATGGCGCACGGCGCTGATCTCAGCGGGGTAAGCGATCAGGATCTCCTGGCCCGACACGTCGAGGGTGACCCCGACGCGTTCGGAGAGCTCGTGAGGCGCCACCGGGACCGGCTGTGGGCGGTGGCGCTGCGGACCCTGGGGGACCGCGAGGAGGCCGCCGACGCCGTCCAGGACGCGCTGGTGTCCGCCTATCGGGCCGCCCACACCTTCCGCGGTCAGTCGGCCGTCACGACCTGGCTGCACCGCATCACGGTGAACGCCTGCCTGGACCGTGCCCGCAAGGCTGCGTCCCGTAAGACGTCTCCGGTCGACGACACCGAGCGCCTGGAGCAACTACTGGAGCCGCACGAGTCGGCTTCCGCTCCGGCCGAGCGCAACGATCTGCACCGGGAGCTGCTGGAGGCGCTGGGTACTCTGCCGCAGGACCAGCGGGCGGCGCTCGTCCTGGTGGACATGCAGGGCTACCCGGTGGCGGAGGCCGCGCGGATCCTCGACGTGCCGACCGGCACGGTGAAGAGCCGGTGCGCCCGTGGCAGAGCCAGACTTCTGCCGCTCCTGACCCACCTCCGCAAGGATGGCGAGGGTGACGGCGGCCAAAAGTCGGGGCGCGGAAGGAACCGGACGCAGGGTGCATCCGTCCCACCCGCAGCGGGACCACATGATGCAGGGCCAAGCGATTCAGCTGCTGTGAAGGGCGGAGGTGGGCGAGCGTGACATCCACGACCGACATGGCCGGGCACCCGGAAGTCGCGGAAATCTCCGACCTCACCGAGGGGCTGCTCCCACCGTCCCGTACCGCGGATGTCCGTCGGCATCTGGACGAGTGCCCTCTCTGCGCCGACGTGTACGCCTCGCTGGAGGAGATCCGCAGCACGCTCGGCACCCTGCCGGGCCCTCCGCGTATGCCCGACGACGTGGTGGGGCGGATCGACGCCGCACTGGCCGCCGAGGCGCTGCTGAACGCCACGGCACAGCCTGAGAACGCCGAAGAGCCTGCCGCTGCCGATGCCTCCCGCCCTGTGGCGAGTGAAGGCGACGCGGATGTTTCACGTGAAACATCGCCTGTGGTGGATCGCCCTGTCGGGCATCCACGCGCGTCCACCGGCCCGGGCCGCGCACGTCGGAGGCGTCACAACCGTCGTCGGACGGTCATCGGTGCCGTCTTCGCGATGGCCGCACTGGGCTTCAGTGCACTCGTCGTCCAGTCGATGAGTGAGAGCGACGGTCCCACGCGTGTGGCCCCGGCCGCCGATACCTTCTCCGGCGTCAAGCTGGAGAAGCGGGTCGAAGACCTCCTGGGCACGGTCAAGAACGAGACCCAGGGACAGCGTGACAAGGATGATCTCGGGACTGCGGGGACCCCGGACAAGAGCACGCACAAGATCTTCAAGACCGACGTGCCCGACTGCATCGCGAAGGGCATCGGCGACACCACAGGCGCGATCGCCTCCGAGCAAGGGACCTACCGGGGCAAGGACGCGTACCTCGTGCTCCTGCCCGACCGCTCCGACGACGCACGCGTCACCGCTTATGTCGTCGATGCCTCGTGCTTGGACAAGGCTTCGGAGCCCGCCGGCGACGTTCTCGTGAAGCAGTCCTACACCCGCCCCTGACGACTGTCACTCGTCCTGTGACACCCTTGGCATCCCTGTGCGGTGCACCGTCTCCGTGTGCCCGGACACACCGGGAATGCACGCCCCTTAGGATCCGTTGGGTGGGGTGAGAGTTCCGAGAGCAGCTCCCACCGGCAGTACGCAGCAGTCTCCAGAGACGAGGAATCAAGCCGTGAGCGACGTCCGTAACGTGATCATCATCGGCTCCGGGCCCGCCGGCTACACGGCGGCGCTCTACACCGCGCGCGCGTCGCTGAAGCCGCTGGTGTTCGAGGGCGCCGTCACCGCCGGCGGCGCGCTGATGAACACCACCGAGGTGGAGAACTTCCCCGGTTTCCGGGACGGCATCATGGGCCCCGACCTCATGGACAACATGCGTGCCCAGGCCGAGCGCTTCGGTGCCGAGCTCGTCCCGGACGACATCGTCGCCGTTGACCTGAGCGGTGAGGTCAAGACCGTCACGGACACCGCGGGCACGGTGCACCGCGCGAAGGCCGTCATCGTCACCACGGGTTCTCAGCACCGCAAGCTCGGGCTGCCGAACGAGGATGCTCTCTCCGGCCGCGGTGTCTCCTGGTGCGCCACCTGTGACGGGTTCTTCTTCAAGGACCAGGACATCGCCGTGATCGGCGGCGGTGACACCGCCATGGAGGAGGCGACCTTCCTCTCCCGGTTCGCCAAGTCCGTGACCATCGTCCACCGCCGGGACACGCTGCGCGCTTCCAAGGCGATGCAGGAGCGTGCCTTCGCAGACCCGAAGATCTCCTTCGTGTGGGACAGCGAGGTCGCCGAGATCCAGGGCGACCAGAAGCTCGCCGGCCTGAAGCTGCGCAACCTCAAGACGGGCGGGTCCTCCGAGCTGCCGGTGACGGGTCTGTTCATCGCGATCGGCCACGACCCGCGCACGGAACTCTTCAAGGGTCAGCTCGACCTGGACGACGAGGGCTATCTGAAGGTGGCCGCTCCGTCGACCCGGACGAACCTGACCGGTGTCTTCGGCGCCGGTGACGTCGTCGACCACACGTACCGCCAGGCGATCACCGCGGCCGGCACTGGCTGCTCCGCCGCTCTCGACGCCGAGCGCTACCTCGCCGCCCTCGCCGACGGCGAGCAGGCCGCCGAGCCCGAGAAGACCACCGTCTGACCCCCGTCCGCCCCACCGCACAACCAGTTAGGAGCCCTCAGTGGCCGGCACTCTGAAGAACGTGACCGACGACTCCTTCGAGCAGGACGTCCTCAAGAACGACAAGCCCGTCCTGGTGGACTTCTGGGCCGCCTGGTGCGGTCCGTGCCGCCAGATCGCGCCGTCCCTCGAAGCGATCGCCCAGGAGTACGGCGACAAGATCGAGATCGTCAAGCTCAACATCGACGAGAACCCGGCCACGGCTGCCAAGTACGGCGTCATGTCCATCCCGACGCTGAACGTGTACCAGGGTGGCGAGGTCGCCAAGACCATCGTCGGCGCCAAGCCGAAGGCCGCGATCGTGCGTGACCTCGAGGACTTCATCGCCGAGTGATGTTTCACGTGAAACAGTAAGGGGCCGACCCAGGCGGGTCGGCCCCTTCGCTTCAGAGCGGGCGCAACGCCGGCTCCTTCTGTACAGCGCCAAGAAGCCGGTCCAGCGCCAACTCGACGTCCTCCTTCCAGGAGAGCGTCGTCCGCAACTCCAACCGCAGCCGCGGGTAACTCGGATGGGGACGGGCCGTCTTGAAGCCCACGGCCGTCAGATGGTCAGCGGGAAGGACACACGCCGGCTCGCTCCAGCGGGCGTCCCCGAAAGCCTCGATCGCCTTGAAGCCCCGCCGCAACAGATCTTTGGCAACCGTCTGGACCATCACACGCCCGAGCCCCTGTCCCTGATAGCCCGGCATGATGAAGGCGGTCATCAACTGAACCGCGTCGGGAGACACCGGACTCGTGGGGAACGCCGTGGAGCGGGGTACATAGGCCGGAGGCGCGTACAGCACGAAGCCCACCGGTACCTCGTCCACATAGACGACCCGGCCACAGGACCCCCAGTCCAGCAGGACGGCGGAAATCCACGCCTCCTTCTCCAGTGCGGGGGTGCCCGCCTTTACCGCTGCCTCGCCGCTGACTGGGTCCAGCTCCCAGAAGACACACGAGCGACAGCGCTTGGGAAGGTCCTGAAGGTTGTCCAGCGTGAGCGGTACGAGCCGACGCCCCATGAAGGCTGTTCCTCGCTTCCTTCGCCCGCAGCGTCGCGAGCTGCTGTCAGAGCGCTCCGCTCCCTGAGCAGACTGCCGACAAAGCCGCCGACCGCCCCCAGTCCCAGTCCTGCGGTCACCAGACCGGAACGGCTCACGGTTCGCATGGCCCCCGCCTCTCCCAAGAAGATCCGCCAGGTCGATGCGTCATACCCGAACGCATCGTATCCACGATGAGATTGCCTAGATACCGCCTCAAAGCAAAGAGCGGGCTGTGTCCGGTATACATCGGACACAGCCCGCTCATGCGGTCGACCGGCCGAAGGCCGTCCTGCCATTCGGAGGCTCAGGCCTCCGTTTCCTCCGAGTCGTCGTCCAGAAGGCTCTTCTGGAGAGCGAGCTTCTCGCCCGGAGCGAGCGTGCTCAGGATCCGCTCAAGGTCCTCCGTGGAGGCGAACTCCACGGTGATCTTGCCTTTCTTCTGACCCAGGTCGATCTTCACCCGCGTCTCGAAACGATCCGAGAGTCGGGTAGCGAGCTCACCCAGCGCCGGAGACGGCACGGAGCCGGCTCGGGGCCCCTTGGACCGTGTGGGGGTCCTGGGCCCCGAGCCCATGAGAGTGACGATTTCTTCGACGGCCCGTACCGACAGTCCCTCGGCCACGATCCGGTGCGCCAGCTTGTCCTGCTCTTCGGAGTCCTCGACGGAGAGCAGAGCCCGGGCGTGCCCGGCCGAGAGAACTCCGGCGGCCACCCGTCGCTGAACCGCCGGCGGGAGCTTCAGCAGACGCAGGGTGTTGGAGACCTGCGGGCGGGACCGACCGATGCGGTCTGCCAACTGGTCGTGCGTGCAGTTGAAGTCCTTGAGCAACTGGTCGTAGGCGAACGCCTCTTCCAGCGGGTTCAGCTGGGCACGGTGCAGGTTCTCCAAGAGCGCGTCCAGAAGGAGCTTCTCGTCATCCGTCGCCCGCACGATTGCCGGGATCGCCTCCAGCTCCGCCTCATGGCAGGCTCGCCAGCGCCGCTCACCCATGATGAGCTCGTAACGGGCCGGGCCCACTTGACGCACGACGATGGGCTGGAGAAGGCCGACTTCCTTGATGGAGGTGACGAGTTCCTGAAGAAGGTCGTCGTCGAACTCCTTGCGCGGCTGGCGCGGGTTCGGGGTGATGGAGTCGAGGGGCAGCTCGGCGAAGTACGCACCAATGGGCGCTGCGGGCAGCTCCACCGCGCCGTTCGACGACTCCTCCGTTGTTTCACGTGAAACAGGCGGAAGCGTGGTCACCTTCGAGGCTGCCAGCCCGCGCTCAGGCGTGAAGACGGATGCCGCCGTCGGCGGTGCTGTCGCGGGGCCTCCCTGTGCGGGAGGCTCCTTCTCTCCTGTTGAGGCCGCTGGGATCAGTGCGGCGAGACCACGGCCCAACCCCCTCCGTCGATCGCTCACTGGATCCCCTCCACCACACTCGGATTGTTCTGAGCACCGATGTGGGCGTGCGTCGGGTCGTACCCCACGCCCACGCCCTTCAGCGCGATTTCTCGTGCCGCCTCAAGGTAGGAGAGGGCACCACTCGATCCTGGATCGTAGGTCAGCACCGTCTGCCCATAGCTCGGCGCCTCGGAGATACGGACCGAGCGGGGAATGCTAGTCCGCAGCACCTCCTCGCCGAAGTGGGTACGCACCTCGTCGGCAACCTGCGACGCCAGGCGCGTCCGGCCGTCATACATGGTGAGCAGGATGGTCGACACATGGAGGACGGGGTTGAGGTGCCCCCGTACCAGGTCGACATTGCGGAGCAGCTGACCCAGGCCCTCCAGTGCGTAGTACTCACACTGGATCGGGATGAGTACCTCCTGGCCGGCGACCAAAGCGTTGACCGTCAACAGCCCGAGCGAGGGCGGGCAGTCGATGAGGACGTAGTCCAGGGGCTGCTCGTACGCCTGAATCGCCCGCTGCAGCCGGCTCTCTCGTGCCACCAGGGACACCAACTCGATCTCCGCACCGGCGAGATCGATCGTGGCGGGTGCACAGAAGAGACCTTCGACATCAGGAACGGGCTGGACGACTTCTGCCAGCGGCTTGCTGTCGATCAGCACGTCGTAGATGGAAGGCACCTCCGCGTGGTGGTCGATTCCCAGCGCGGTGGACGCGTTGCCCTGGGGGTCAAGGTCGACCACGAGGACACGGGCGCCGTGCAGAGCCAGCGAAGCGGCGAGGTTGACCGTCGTCGTGGTCTTGCCCACGCCGCCCTTCTGGTTGGCGACCACCATGACTCGGGTCTGCTCGGGCCGAGGCAGTCCCTCGCCGGCGCGGCCCAGAGCCTCTACCGCCAGTTGGGCAGCACGACCGATGGGAGTGTCGTCCATCGGGGGCGGTGTTTCACGTGAAACATCCTCCCCCATCGACTCGGTACGGGGACCGGGGACCGGATCGGTCATCGGTCCCGCGATGTTGGCGTCGGACCGCAAGGATTCACTCTCCTCGACTTCAGGCTCGCAATGAACAGAGCCTCCCATGTCTTCGGGGTCGTGAACCAGTGAGGCCTGGTGTTCTGTGGAGAATTCCACCTCTGTGGAAATCTCCGTTACCTCTCCGAGTGACCCGAGAGGCTTCCGGTCGCGCGGTTCGGCCGCAGCGCGGCCACGACTGATGATGCCGTGCAGCAGTGAGCGACGTTTCACGTGAAACACGATGCCCAGCACTACTGGCCACGCCCGCGCGACACTCCGAGATGCGTAGGTTTGGAAGCTTGTGTGGAGTACGACTCGTCGTCAGGACGGATCAGCGAACGTCCAGATCAACGCTCAGCGACGTCGACGTGCCCGCCCTGTCCGGGCTGCCTTTGCCCGCTTCGCCGCGAAGCGCACGCCACCCGGGCTCTCTCCTACCTCTACGCGGACGACTGTGGACAGCGGATCGACGACGCCATCGCCGACATGGAGGATGGACGTCTCCACCGCGCCGAGCTTACTCAGGGCCGTGGAAGCACTCTTCAGCTCCTCCTCGGCAGTGTCGCCCTTGAGCGCCAGCATCTCTCCATACGGACGCAGCAGCGGAATGCCCCAGGCAGCCAGTCGGTCCAGTGGTGCCACGGCCCGCGCCGTCACCACATGCACCGGTTGCAGCGTCCCGAGGACCTCCTCGGCGCGGCCGCGGACGACGGTCACGTGATCGAGGCCCAAGAGCTCGACGACCTCGGTCAGGAAATTGGTACGCCGCAGCAACGGCTCCAGCAGCGTGATCTTCAGGTCGTCCCGGACCAAGGCCAACGGAATGCCGGGCAGCCCCGCACCGGAGCCGACATCGCAGACCGTCACCCCCTCGGGCACGACCTCGGAGAGCACCGCGCAGTTCAGCAGGTGCCTCTCCCACAGGCGGGGTACCTCACGCGGACCGATGAGCCCTCGCTGCACACCCGCCTCCGCGAGGAGCTCGGCGTACCGGACCGCGTCCGCATAGCGATCACCGAATACGTCGCGCGCCTGCTCGGGCGCAGGGGGAAGCTCCGCTGCCTCCGTCACGGGGACCGTCCTTCCGTACCGCAAGAGCGCACTGGGCGCTGACACCAGAACTACAGGCTGACAAAGTTCGGCCCCGCCTGCGGGCAGACGGGGCCGAAGGGACGTACGCGCCGAATCAGGCGGGAAGCACGACGACGAAGCGCTGCGGCTCCTCGCCCTCGGACTCGCTGCGCAGGCCCGCGGACTTGACCGCGTCGTGCACGACCTTGCGCTCGAAGGGCGTCATCGGCTTCATTTTCACGGGCTCGCCGGTGCTCTTGGCCTCGGCCGCGGCCTTGGCACCCAGCTCGGAGAGTTCGGCGCGTTTCTTGGCGCGGTAACCGCCGATGTCCAGCATCAGACGGCTACGGTCGCCGGTCTCGCGGTGCACGGCCAGGCGCGTGAGCTCCTGGAGCGCCTCGAGCACCTCGCCTTCACGGCCGACGAGCTTGTTCAGATCGCGGCTACCGGAATCGCTGATGATCGAGACAGAGGCACGGTCGGCCTCGACGTCCATGTCGATGTCGCCGTCAAGGTCGGCGATGTCCAGCAGACCTTCCAGGTAGTCCGCCGCGATCTCACCCTCCTGCTCCAGGCGGGTCAGGGTGTCGCCACCCTCGGAGGCTGCGGAGGTGGTGCCTTCCGTCACGGGATGGGCTCCTCTTCTTACTTCTTGGACGGGGACTTGGGCCGCTGCTGGCCCTTGCGCTGACCGGACTGGGCCTTGCTGCGGCCACCGGAGCCGGGCTTGGGTGCGGCCTTCTTGGCGGCGGCGGGCTTGGCATCCTCGGGCTGGTCGGACTTGCTCAGCGAGGTGGGCTCGGTCGTCGGCTCGGCCTCGTCGGCAGTCTTCGCACCACCGGACTGACGCTGAGCCTTGGTCTGGCGCTTGGGCTGCTGACGCTTGGGGGTCGCCGGCGCACCGTCCTCGGCCGTGGCGACGGCCGAGGCCTCGCTCTTGACCACGGTGCCGTCGCCCTGGGCCGCGAGGCCCTCCTTGCCCAGGCCGGTGATGAACTTCCGCTCGTACTCGTTGCGGTCACGGCCCTTGGCGACGATCGCCTTGATGATGGCGCGCTCGCGGCGGTTGCGGGTCTTGCCGTGCCGCGTGACGTGCTTGAAGAGGCGCTCCAGGTAAGCGGCCTGGGCCTTGGAACCCGGGGTCGGGTTGTTGTGGATGACGTACATCTGCTGGCCCATGGTCCACACGTTGGTGGTCAGCCAGTAGACGAGGACACCGACCGGGAAGTTGATGCCGAAGACGGCGAACATGATCGGGAAGATGTACATCAGCATCTTCTGCTGCTGCATGAACGGCGTCTTCACCGTGGTGTCGACGTTCTTCGTCATCAACTGACGCTGCGTGTAGAACTGCGACGCCGACATCAGGACGATCATGACCGCGGTGACGATGCGGACCGTGGTCAGCGAGGCGTCGAGTGCCGCGACGTCCGCGGAGCTGTCCGTGAACTTCGCGGCCAGCGGGGCCCCGAAGATGTGCGCCTTCTGCGCGCTCTCCAGCAGGCTCGCGTTGATGACACCGACGGTGTCGTTGTTCGCGATGCTGTTGAGCACGTGGTACAGGGCGAAGAAGAACGGGGACTGCGCCAGGATGGGAAGGCACGAGGAGAGCGGGTTGGTGCCCGTCTCCTTGTACAGCTTCATCATCTCTTCGGACTGACGCTGCTTGTCGTTCTTGTAGCGCTCCTGGATCTTCTTCATCTCGGGCTGGAGCGTCTGCATCGCCCGGGTCGCCTTGATCTGCTTCACAAAGAGCGGGATCAGGCAGATACGGATCAGAATCACCAGGGACACGATGGACAGGCCCCAGGCCCACCCGGTGTCGTCGCCGAAGAGGGCGCCGTACACCTTGTGGAACTGGACGATGACCCAGGAGACAGGTGTCGTGATGAAGCTGAAGAGGCTGGCAATCGTGTCCACTAATCATGCTCCTTGGGCATGGGACGGGCTCTCGGCGGCCGGGCTCGAAGGGACGTGCCCCTCGGTGGCCGGTTCGACGGCGGAGGACCCGCCCTTGCGTGCGCGCCAGGTGCCACGCACCATCTCGTGCCACCGCGGACGCTTACGCGGCGGGACATGGTCCACACCGCCGAGCGACCAGGGATTGCACCGCAGGATGCGCCAGGCGGTGAGTGCCGTTCCCTTGATCGCACCGTGCCGGTCGATGGCCGTGTAGCCGTAGTGGGAGCACGACGGGTAGTACTTGCACACCGGGCCGAGCAACGGACTGATCGTCCACTGGTACAGCTTGATCAGCGCCAGCAGCGGGTACTTCATCGTGCGCCCCCTCCCAGCAACCGCCCTATGGCGGCATCCAGGTCTTGGGCCAGTTGTACGTGGTCGGCGTCACCCGCTCCGGGCAGCGCTCGTACGACTACCAGGCTACCGGGGGGAAACAGGGCGACTCGATCGCGCATCAGATGGCGAAGCCTGCGCTTCACCTTGTTACGCACGACCGCGCCACCGACAGCCTTGCTCACGACGAAACCCGCACGCGTCGGGGGAGCGTTCTCCCCAGGCGCGTGCGGGTCCGTGGCACCGCTACGTAGGTGAACGACGAGAAGCGGGCGTCCGGCCCGGCGTCCTCGGCGTACCGCGGTCGCGAAGTCCTCGCGCCGCCTCAGCCGATGCTCGGTAGGCAGCACGACGTCATGACCTGATCAGGATCAGGCGGACAGGCTGGCGCGACCCTTGCTGCGGCGGTTCGCGAGAATCGCGCGGCCGGCACGGGTGCGCATCCGCAGGCGGAAGCCGTGGGTCTTCGCGCGACGACGGTTGTTCGGCTGGAAGGTGCGCTTGCTCACTCGGGGGCTCCAGAAATAAATCGGGGTTTGCGGGTGCCGTGCTGGCTGTCACCGTGCGCCCACGAGTAGCTCGTATAAACGCCCGAGTGCACCGCTTTCCGATCACCTGACGCGATCTGTGCCCATCGGAGGCAGGCGGCAGCAGCCATCGACAACTCGACCTGGTTACGGTACGCGCGGCTACGCCATTCGGTCAAACCGGAGGTCACGGGGAGACACTATCCACAGGCTGGGGACAACAACTTGAACCGCACCGGCCGCCGTGACTACCGTGACTGAACTCCGATTCGTTCCCTTTCCATTGGCTGCTGGGCACCGACCCACCCCTCAGCACCTCGTTCCGAGCGCCCCACCCGAGTTCAAAACCGACCCGTCCCAGAACCACACGTTCGTGGGACCTGTGAGAGAGCGTGCCCTGTGGCTGACGTACCTGCCGATCTTGCCGCAGTGTGGCCACGAGTACTGGAAAAGCTCCTCGGTGAGGGCCGCGGTCAAGGCGTCGAGGTGAAGGACGAGCGCTGGATCAAGCGCTGCCAGCCGCTCGCACTGGTGGCGGACACGGCTCTTCTGGCAGTCCCGAACGAGTTCGCCAAGGGCGTACTCGAGGGCCGTCTCGCGCCGATCGTCAGCGAGACCCTGAGCCGGGAGTGCGGCCGCCCCATCCGTATCGCGATCACCGTCGACAGCTCGGTGGGCGAACCCCCACCGCCGCCGGTCCAGCCCCGCTTCGAGGAGCCGGAGCTGCCCTCGGCCCCGGGCCGGGACCGCGACCGCGACGCCTATGACAGCAGGGACGCGTACGACGGTCAGGGGCGCGACTCCCGTGGTTCCTACGAGGGCCCGAGCGCGTATGACAACCAGAACTCCTACGACGGCCAGGCCCGCGATCCCTACGAGGGGTACGGCCGCCACCGCGCCGACGACCGAGGTCCGGGACGGGGTGACCAGCCGACCGGCGGGCCCGGCGACCAGCTGCCGCCCCCGCGCACTGAGCAGATGTCCATCGGCCGCGGCGACCAGTTGCCGACCGCCCGCCCCGCGTATCCCTCCGAATACCAGCGGCCCGAGCCGGGCGCGTGGCCCCGGTCGTCGCAGGACGACTACGGCTGGCAGCAGCAGCGGCTCGGTTTTCCGGAGCGGGACCCGTACGCTTCGCCGTCGTCGGACTACCGCTCGCAGTCGAGGGAGCGGTCGCCGTACGACCAGCAGCGCGCCGAGTACGACTCCGGACGCGCCGACTACGACCAGCCCCGTGGTGAGTACGACCGGCCGGGGGCCGATTCCGACTATCCGCGCTCGGACCGGCGTGAGCTTCCCGATCCGCCACCGGGTTCGGGGCACGTGCACCGGGGCGGCCCGGCCAGCAGCGCGCCCGGTCCGCTGGCGGCGCAGCCCGCTCCGGCGCCGGGGCCTGGTGAGCCCACGGCGCGCCTGAATCCGAAGTACCTCTTCGACACGTTCGTCATCGGCGCCTCGAACCGCTTCGCCCACGCGGCCGCGGTGGCCGTCGCCGAGGCGCCGGCGAAGGCGTACAACCCCCTCTTCATCTATGGGGAGTCCGGGCTCGGCAAGACGCACCTGCTGCACGCGATCGGACACTACGCGCGGAGCCTCTACCCGGGCACCCGGGTCCGGTACGTGAGCTCGGAGGAGTTCACCAACGAGTTCATCAACTCCATCCGCGACGGCAAGGGCGACAGCTTCCGCAAGCGGTACCGGGAGATGGACATCCTGCTCGTCGACGACATCCAGTTCCTCGCGGACAAGGAGTCGACGCAGGAGGAGTTCTTCCACACCTTCAATACGCTCCACAACGCGAACAAGCAGATCGTGCTCTCCAGCGACCGGCCGCCGAAGCAGCTGGTGACCCTGGAGGACCGGCTGCGGAACCGTTTCGAGTGGGGTCTGATCACCGATGTCCAGCCGCCCGAGTTGGAGACGCGTATCGCGATCCTCCGCAAGAAGGCGGTGCAGGAGCAGCTCAACGCCCCACCGGAGGTACTTGAGTTCATCGCGTCCCGCATCTCGCGCAACATCCGCGAGTTGGAGGGCGCGCTGATCCGGGTGACGGCGTTCGCCTCGCTCAACCGGCAGCCGGTGGACCTCGGGCTGACCGAGATCGTCCTCAAGGACCTGATCCCGGGTGGCGAGAACGCGTCCCCGGAGATCACCGCCACGGCGATCATGGCCGCGACGGCCGACTACTTCGGGCTCACGGTCGAGGACCTGTGCGGCACCTCGCGCGGTCGTGCCCTGGTGACCGCCCGCCAGATCGCCATGTATCTGTGCCGTGAGCTGACCGACCTGTCGCTGCCCAAGATCGGCGCGCAGTTCGGCAACCGCGACCACACCACCGTCATGCACGCCGACCGCAAGATCCGCGCGCTGATGGCCGAGCGGCGCTCCATCTACAACCAGGTGACAGAGCTGACGAACCGCATCAAGAACGGCTGACGGAAGGCCCTGACGCATCGCTGAGGGCGCCCCGGGACGAGTTCCCGAGGGCGCCCTCAGCGTTCTGCGGCTCCTTCCTCAGTCGCCGGCCCGTCATCAGGTGTTCGAATACCTGCCGCGTTACGGCCTCCCTCCACAGATTCAGGGACTTTCTCCCGTCCACACCCTGGGGATCGGGAAGTTATGCAGATCATGTCCACAGGGCAGCCTGTTGCGGGATCATCGGGCCAGCTCAGCTGCCTGTGGATCCGTGGACGAAAGATCTCCACAGGCTGTGGACGAAGCGGAGATCCACAGCCTGTGGACTGAGTTGTCCACCGACGCCCCACAGGCTGTGGCTGGTTGTCCCCAGTGATCGACGGCTTCTCCACATGGCTGTCCACTGTTCGGCAAGCCCACGCGCCTTCTCACCTTGCCGAGTGAAAGGCGTCACATGAGGTTGCCTGGTTGGGCTGTGGGAAAGGCGGGTAAACCTGGGGACGCCGTTGGGGAGAAGTGCCCCGGGGCTGTGCACGGTGTGTGCAGAACTTTCTGTTCTCCACAGATACCCCCGGTTGTCCACCGCCCCCACCCACAGGCCCGGTGGACAAAACTTCGCCTCTGAGCTGCGAAAACGGGGTTATCCACGGTTTCCACAGGCCCTACTACTACTCCCAACTAGAGAGAGCTGGGAATCCGTTTCGAAGCGGGCCCTGTGCACAACTCGCTCTGGGCTGCCTGACCGCGCCTCGTCACGACTTGACCCCGAGAGGCTCCGAGTGTCAGCGGTGTGCGTCAGACTGTTCCCCGGTGTCCTTCCCCTCACAGGAACCAGCGACACCGAGACAGACGACGAAGCCAGGCAGGGCGAGAAGCGCCGGCAACAGCAGGAGGCGGCAACAGTGAAGATCCGGGTGGAACGCGACGTACTCGCGGAGGCAGTTGCCTGGGCGGCGCGCAGCCTCCCGGCCCGTCCGCCGGCGCCTGTCCTCGCCGGCCTCCTTCTGAAGGCCGAGGAAGGCCAGCTGAGCCTCTCCAGCTTCGACTACGAGGTCTCCGCGCGCGTGTCCGTGGAGGCCGAGGTCGACGAGGAGGGCACGGTGCTCGTCTCAGGCCGCCTCCTCGCCGACATCTGCCGCGCCCTCCCCAACCGTCCGGTGGAGATTTCCACAGACGGTGTACGGGCGACGGTGGTCTGCGGCTCCTCGCGGTTCACCCTCCACACACTGCCTGTGGAGGAGTACCCGGCCCTGCCGCAGATGCCGAACGCCACGGGCACCGTCCCCGGTGAGGTCTTCGCCTCCGCCGCCGCCCAGGTGGCCATCGCCGCGGGGCGCGACGACACACTGCCCGTGCTGACCGGTGTACGCATCGAGATCGAGGGCGACACGGTCACGCTGGCCTCCACCGACCGCTACCGCTTCGCGGTCCGCGAGTTCCTGTGGAAGCCGGAGAACCCCGAGGCGTCCGCGGTCGCCCTGGTGCCCGCCAAGACGCTCCTGGACACCGCCAAGGCCCTCACGAGCGGCGACAGCGTCATCCTGGCGCTCTCCGGCTCGGGCTCGGGCGAGGGTCTGATCGGTTTCGAGGGCGCGGGCCGCCGTACGACCACGCGACTGCTGGAGGGTGACCTCCCGAAGTACCGCACGCTGTTCCCGACGGAGTTCAACAGCGTGGCCGTCATCGAGACCGCTCCCTTCGTGGAGGCCGTCAAGCGTGTGGCCCTGGTCGCCGAGCGGAACACCCCGGTGCGGCTGAGCTTCGAGCAGGGCGTGCTGATCCTGGAGGCCGGCTCCAGCGACGACGCGCAGGCTGTGGAAAGGGTCGACGCCCAGCTGGAGGGCGACGACATCTCGATCGCCTTCAACCCGACGTTCCTGCTGGACGGTCTGAGCGCGATCGACTCTCCGGTCGCCCAGCTGTCCTTCACGACGTCCACCAAGCCCGCACTGCTCAGCGGCAAGCCTGCCGTGGACGCCGAGGCGGACGAGGCCTACAAGTACCTGATCATGCCGGTGCGGCTCAGCGGCTGAGGCCGGACCGGTTTCGGCGCGGCCGACGGTTGTCCACAGAGCTGTGGGGCCCGGTGGATGGATCACCGGGCCCTCGACATGAAGCCGCAGGTCGGGGCGTACGTATGAGCGCGTATGCCCACAGGTGTGCGTGAGCGTCCGGGTTTAGGCTCGTGCGTGGGTACGCAGGTGCCCTCATGCCACGTCGCAACCTAAGGAACAACTGATGGAGCTCGGTCTCGTCGGCCTCGGCAAGATGGGCGGCAACATGCGTGAGCGGATTCGCCGCGCGGGCCACACCGTCATCGGATACGACCGGAACCCGGATCTCGCCGATGTCCACAGCCTCGAGGAGCTTGTGGGCAAGCTCAAGGGCCCGCGGGTCGTGTGGGTGATGGTCCCGGCCGGTGCCGCCACCCAGTCGACCATCGACGAGCTGGCCGAGCTGCTCCAGCCCGGCGATGTCGTCGTGGACGGCGGCAACTCGCGGTGGACGGACGACGAGAAGCACGCCGAGGAGCTGGCGGCCAAGGGCATCGGCTTCGTCGACTGCGGCGTCTCCGGCGGCGTCTGGGGCCTGGAGAACGGCTACGCACTGATGTACGGCGGCGACGCGGAGAACGTCGCCAAGGTGCGGCCGGTCTTCGACGCGCTGAAGCCCGAGGGCGACCTCGGCGCGGTGCACGCAGGCAAGGTCGGCGCCGGGCACTTCGCGAAGATGGTCCACAACGGCATCGAGTACGCGATGATGCAGGCCTACGCCGAGGGCTGGGAGCTCCTGGAGAAGGTCGACTCGGTGACGGACGTTCGCGAGGTCTTCCGATCCTGGCAGGAGGGCACGGTCATCCGCTCCTGGCTGCTCGACCTGGCCGTGAACGCCCTTGACGAGGACGAGCACCTGGACCGGCTCAAGGGTTACGCGCAGGATTCCGGCGAGGGCAGGTGGACCGTGGAGGCGGCCATCGACCACGCCGTGCCGCTGCCCGCGATCACGGCCTCCCTCTTCGCGCGGTTCGCGTCGCGCCAGGAGGACTCTCCGCAGATGAAGATGATCGCGGCGCTGCGGAACCAGTTCGGCGGCCACGCGGTCGAGAAGAAGTAGCCCAAGGCAAAGAACGACAAACACGGCTCACGACAACACACGGCCGGAACGCGAGAACGGTCGAGCGAGAAGTCATCCACAGGTCCGCACAGCGGTCCACAACCCCGGGGGAGGTCGGCACCCGACCATGCACGTCACGCACCTGTCGCTGGCCGACTTCCGCTCGTACGCCCGGGTCGAGGTCCCGCTCGACCCGGGCGTCACCGCGTTCGTGGGCCCCAATGGGCAGGGCAAGACGAACCTGGTCGAGGCCGTCGGCTATCTCGCCACCCTCGGCAGCCACCGGGTGTCGTCGGACGCGCCCCTGGTCCGCATGGGCGCCGACCGCGCGGTGATCCGGGCGCAGGTGCGGCAGGGCGAGCGGCAGCAGCTGGTCGAGCTGGAGCTGAACCCCGGCAAGGCCAACCGGGCCCGCATCAACAGGTCCTCGCAGGTCCGACCGCGCGATGTGCTCGGCATCGTGCGGACGGTGCTGTTCGCGCCGGAGGACCTCACCCTGGTCAAGGGCGACCCCGGTGAGCGGCGGCGCTTCCTCGACGAGCTGATCACCGCGCGAGCGCCACGCATGGCGGGTGTGCGCTCGGACTACGAGCGGGTCCTCAAGCAGCGCAACACACTCCTGAAGACGGCCGCGCTGGCCCGCCGGCACGGCGGGCGCACGATGGACCTCTCCACCCTCGACGTCTGGGACCAGCACCTCGCGCGCGTGGGCGCCGAGTTGCTCGCCCAGCGCCTGGACCTGGTCGCCGCGATCCAGCCACTGGCCGACAAGGCGTACGAGCAGTTGGCGCCGGGCGGCGGTCCGGTGAGTTTGGAATACAAACCCTCGTCCCCCGGCATCATCGGCCACGCGCGCGAGGAGCTGTACGAGCAGCTGATCGCCGCCCTCGGCGAGGCCCGCAAGCAGGAGATCGAGCGGGGCGTCACCCTCGTAGGGCCCCATCGGGACGATGTGGTTCTCAAACTCGGTCAGCTGCCGGCCAAGGGATACGCCTCCCACGGGGAGTCCTGGTCGTACGCCCTGGCGCTGCGGCTCGCCTCGTACGACCTGCTGCGGGCCGAGGGCAACGAACCGGTGCTGATCCTCGACGACGTCTTCGCCGAGCTGGACTCCCGCCGCAGGGAGCGTCTGGCGGAGCTGGTCGCGCCGGGCGAGCAGGTGCTGGTGACCGCCGCGGTCGACGACGACGTACCGGACGTACTGACGGGGACGCGGTACACCGTGTCCGACGGGACGGTGGAGCGCGTATGAGCGGATCCGAGGGAGCCCCGAAGCCTCCCGAGCCCTCCGGCGTGGACCTCGCGCGCGTGGCGCTGCGGGCCGCGAAGGAGGCGGCACGCGCGCGAGGCGAGGCCTCCCAGCAGCAGAAGCAGGCCAGGCGCGGCGGCGGGCTGCGCTCCGGCGCCCGTGCCGACGGCCGCGACCCGATGCCTCTCGGCCCCGCGATCAACCGTCTGATCACCGAGCGGGGCTGGGAGACGCCGGCCGCCGTCGGTGGGGTCATGGGCCGCTGGCCGCAGATCGTCGGCGACGATCTGGCCAGAAGATGCGTACCGGAGCGGTACGACGAGGACGAGCGCGTCCTGCACGTGAGGTGCGACTCGACGGCCTGGGCCACGAACGTGCGGCTGCTCGCCCCGCAGCTGGTCGCGCGGCTCAACGAGGACCTCGGCCATGGCACCGTACGGCTGCTCAAGGTCCACGGTCCCGGCGGTTCCGCCCGTCGCTACGGGCCTCTGCGCGCCCCGGGAAGCACCGGTCCCGGCGATACCTACGGGTGAGCGTAATCACATTTCCAGGCGCTTCCGTGCCCATCACCGGGAGTTCTTCGCGGGTCGGCGGACGACCCTGTGCTCCGGCGCGGACTTTCGCATGCGGTTGCGAACATCGACCTGACCCGGGAGTAGCAAAGGGTTGACACCCGGAAGCGCTGAGTGCCGCTGTGAGCCTCTTGGAGCCCCGCTCCGCATATGGGGAGTCGGGAGAGACCGGTTCAGGGCGGCACATGCGGACTCAGGTACCGGCAAACCCCCATCACTGTCGGCGCTACCGGTAGACTGGAAGCTAATCCCGCCCCATCCGTGGGGACCGCTTCGGAAACACTGTGTAACGCTGACAAAGGCTTCCACCGCAATGCCGCAGCCGCTCCGGCAAACCCGCCGGGAGCCTGGCTTGTGCTGTGCCAGAAAGGGCGCTTCGTGGCCGATTCCGGCAACCTCAACGAGAACATCCCGTCCACCGAGGCCCTGGCCGGAACGGCCGAGGCCTCATCCTCGGCGTACGACGCCAGTGCCATCACCGTCCTCGAAGGGCTGGACGCGGTCCGCAAGCGCCCCGGTATGTACATCGGCTCGACCGGTGAGCGGGGCCTGCATCACCTGGTGCAGGAGGTCGTCGACAACTCGGTCGACGAGGCGCTGGCCGGCCACGCGGACACCATCGACGTCACGATCCTCGCCGACGGCGGCGTCCGGGTCGTCGACAACGGCCGAGGCATCCCGGTGGGCATCGTGCCGTCAGAGGGCAAGCCGGCCGTCGAGGTCGTGCTGACCGTGCTGCACGCGGGCGGCAAGTTCGGCGGCGGCGGCTACGCGGTCTCCGGCGGTCTGCACGGCGTCGGCGTCTCCGTGGTGAACGCCCTGTCGACGAAGGTCGCCGTCGAGGTCAAGACCGACGGCCACCGCTGGACGCAGGACTACAAGCTCGGCGTCCCGACCGCCCCGCTCGCCAAGCACGAGGCCACGGAGGAGCACGGCACCTCGGTCACCTTCTGGGCCGACCCGGATATCTTCGAGACCACCGACTACTCCTTCGAGACGCTCTCGCGGCGCTTCCAGGAGATGGCGTTCCTCAACAAGGGGTTGAGCATCAACCTCACCGACGAGCGCGAGTCCGCGAAGGCCACAGCCGGGGCGGACGAGGCCGGCGAGGACGAGAAGCACGAGGTCAAGACCGTCTCGTACCACTACGAGGGCGGCATCGTCGACTTCGTGAAGCACCTCAACTCCCGCAAGGGCGATGTGGTGCACCCCTCTGTTGTCGACTTCGAGGCCGAGGACAAGGACAAGGCCCTGTCCGTCGAGGTCGCGATGCAGTGGAACAGCGGTTACAGCGAGGGCGTGTACTCCTTCGCCAACATCATCCACACGCATGAGGGCGGCACCCACGAGGAGGGCTTCCGCGCGGCGCTCACCGGTCTGATCAACCGCTACGCGCGCGACAAGAAGCTGCTGCGCGAGAAGGACGACAACCTCACGGGCGACGACATCCGCGAGGGTCTGACCGCGATCATCTCGATCAAGCTCAGCGAGCCCCAGTTCGAGGGCCAGACCAAGACCAAGCTGGGCAACACGGAGGCGAAGACCTTCGTGCAGAAGGTCGTGCACGAGCACCTCACGGACTGGCTGGACCGCAACCCGAACGAGGCCGCGGACATCATCCGCAAGTCCATCCAGGCGGCCACCGCGCGCGTGGCGGCCCGCAAGGCCCGTGACCTCACGCGCCGCAAGGGCCTGCTGGAGACGGCGTCCCTGCCGGGCAAGCTGAGCGACTGCCAGTCGAACGACCCCACCAAGTGCGAGATCTTCATCGTCGAGGGTGACTCCGCCGGCGGCTCGGCCAAGTCCGGCCGCAACCCGCAGTACCAGGCGATCCTCCCGATCCGCGGCAAGATCCTCAACGTGGAGAAGGCGCGGATCGACAAGATCCTGCAGAACCAGGAGATCCAGGCGCTGATCTCCGCCTTCGGCACGGGTGTGCACGAGGACTTCGACATCGAGAAGCTCCGCTATCACAAGATCATCCTGATGGCGGACGCCGACGTCGACGGCCAGCACATCAACACCCTGCTGCTGACCTTCCTGTTCCGCTTCATGCGGCCGCTGGTCGAGGCCGGACACGTGTTCCTGTCGCGTCCCCCGCTCTACAAGATCAAGTGGGGCCGCGACGACTTCGAGTACGCGTACTCGGACCGCGAGCGCGACGCCCTGATCGAGCTCGGCCGCCAGAACGGCAAGCGCATCAGGGAAGACTCGATCCAGCGCTTCAAGGGGCTCGGCGAGATGAACGCCGAGGAACTGCGCATCACGACCATGGACCAGGACCACCGCGTCCTCGGCCAGGTCACGCTCGACGACGCCGCCCAGGCCGACGAACTGTTCTCGGTCCTCATGGGTGAAGACGTCGAGGCCCGGCGCCAGTTCATCCAGCGCAACGCCAAGGACGTCCGCTTCCTCGACATCTGAGTCGGTCTCAGCTGACCGCACCAGGAAGGATCCCCACCAGCAATGGCCGACGAGAACACTCCAGTCATGCCTGAGCCTTCTGAAGGCGAGACGACCGTGCGCATCGAGCCCGTCGGGCTCGAGACGGAGATGCAGCGCTCGTACCTGGACTACGCGATGTCCGTCATCGTGTCCCGCGCGCTGCCCGACGTACGTGACGGTCTCAAGCCCGTCCACCGCCGTGTCCTGTACGCCATGTACGACGGCGGCTACCGGCCCGAGAAGGGCTTCTACAAGTGCGCCCGTGTCGTCGGCGACGTCATGGGCAACTACCACCCGCACGGCGACTCCTCGATCTACGACGCGCTGGTCCGCCTCGCGCAGCCGTGGTCGATGCGGATGCCGCTGGTGGACTCCAACGGCAACTTCGGCTCTCCGGGCAACGACCCGGCGGCGGCCATGCGCTACACCGAGTGCAAGATGGCGCCGCTGTCGATGGAGATGGTCCGTGACATCGACGAGGAGACCGTCGACTTCACGGACAACTACGACGGCCGCTCCCAGGAGCCGACCGTCCTGCCGGCCCGCTTCCCGAACCTGCTGATCAACGGCTCGGCCGGTATCGCGGTCGGCATGGCGACCAACATCCCGCCGCACAACCTCCGCGAGGTCGCGGCCGGCGCCCAGTGGTACCTGGAGAACCCCGAGGCCTCCCACGAGGAGCTTTTGGACGCGCTGATCGAGCGCATCAAGGGCCCCGATTTCCCGACCGGCGCCCTGGTCGTCGGCCGCAAGGGCATCGAGGAGGCGTACCGCACGGGCCGTGGCTCCATCACGATGCGCGCGGTCGTCGAGGTCGAGGAGATCCAGAACCGCCAGTGCCTGGTGGTCACGGAGCTGCCCTACCAAGTCAACCCGGACAACCTCGCGCAGAAGATCGCCGACCTCGTGAAGGACGGCAAGATCGGCGGCATCGCGGACGTCCGAGACGAGACGTCGTCCCGTACGGGCCAGCGCCTGGTCATCGTCCTCAAGCGCGACGCGGTCGCCAAGGTCGTGCTGAACAACCTGTACAAGCACACCGACCTGCAGACGAACTTTGGCGCCAACATGCTGGCGCTGGTCGACGGCGTGCCCCGCACCCTCTCCCTGGACGCGTTCATCCGCCACTGGGTGACGCACCAGATCGAGGTCATCGTCCGCCGTACGAAGTTCCGGCTGCGCAAGGCCGAGGAGCGGGCGCACATCCTGCGCGGCCTGCTGAAGGCCCTGGACGCCATCGACGAGGTCATCGCGCTGATCCGGCGCAGCGACACCGTCGACATCGCGCGTACGGGCCTGATGGACCTCCTGGAGATCGACGAGATCCAGGCCAACGCCATCCTCGAGATGCAGCTGCGGCGACTGGCCGCCCTGGAGCGTCAGAAGATCATCCAGGAGCACGACGAACTCCAGGCCAAGATCCGCGAGTACAACGAGATCCTCGCCTCCCCCGTCCGCCAGCGCGGGATCGTCAGCGCGGAACTCGCCGCGATCGTCGAGAAGTACGGCGACGACCGCAAGACGATGCTGGTGCCTTACGACGGTGACATGTCCATCGAGGACCTCATCGCCGAGGAGGACATCGTCGTCACCGTCTCGCGCAGCGGCTACGTCAAGCGGACGAAGACGGTCGACTACCGCGCCCAGAAGCGGGGCGGCAAGGGCGTACGCGGCACGAAGCTCAAGGAAGACGACATCGTCGACCACTTCTTCGTGTCCACGACCCACCACTGGCTGCTGTTCTTCACCAACAAGGGCCGCGTCTACCGGGCCAAGGCCTACGAGCTGCCGGACGCCGGACGTGACGCGCGTGGACAGCACGTCGCCAACCTGCTGGCCTTCCAGCCGGACGAGTCGATCGCCGAGATCCTCGCGATCCGCGACTACGAGGCCGCGTCCTATCTGGTGCTCGCCACCAAGGGCGGTCTTGTGAAGAAGACGCCTCTGAAGGATTACGATTCGCCTCGTTCCGGCGGTGTCATCGCGATCAACCTCCGTGAAAAGGAGGACGGTTCCGATGACGAACTGATCGGAGCCGAACTCGTATCGGCAGAGGATGACATCCTTCTGATCAGCAAGAAGGCACAGTCGATCCGCTTCACGGCGACGGACGATGCGCTGCGCCCCATGGGGCGTGCGACCTCGGGTGTCAAGGGCATGAGTTTCCGCGAGGGGGACGAGCTGCTCTCGATGAATGTTGTTCGACCCGGTACGTTCGTGTTCACTGCCACAGACGGTGGGTACGCGAAGCGGACCGCCGTCGACGAGTACCGCGTCCAGGGTCGCGGTGGCCTCGGTATCAAGGCCGCCAAGATCGTCGAGGACCGCGGCTCGCTCGTCGGCGCGCTGGTGGTCGAGGAGACCGACGAGATCCTCGCCATCACACTGTCGGGCGGTGTGATTCGTACGCGAGTCAACGAGATCAGGGAAACCGGCCGTGACACCATGGGCGTCCAACTGATCAACCTGGGCAAGCGCGATGCCGTGGTCGGCATCGCCCGTAACGCCGAGGCGGGGCGCGAGGCGGAGGAGGTCGACGGCGACATCGCCGTGGACGAGACCGCCGAGAGCGCCGTGACGGTCGGTACGGACGAGGGTGAGGCGCCCTCGTCCGAGTAGCACGAGGAGTGAGTCAGCGTGAGCGGAGCCACGGGCGCCGGATCGTCCGGTACTTCGGCCGGTACTTCGACCGAGTCGGAAGCGGACGGCGGCGGCCGTGGCTCCGCCGCGCGTGCGATGGACACGCACACGACCCAACTCAAAGCGATCAAGCCGGGTACGACCGACTCGGCTTCGCCCTCGCCCGACGGGCCTGGATCCCAGGGGGGAACTGTGACGGACACCCGAGGTCCGCAGACCCAGCCGCCCGCGGCAGGCGGCCCGGCCGCGGCGCCGGGAGGGGCCGCCGCCCGCCCGGCTTCGGCCCAGCCCCAGCCGAAGGCCCCGACGCAGGCCGGTGGCTCGGCACTGCCCGGGGAGCGGCAGTCGCAGCAGCAGGCGGGCCCGTACCACCCGCCGCAGGCCTACCAGCCGGCGCCCGAGGAATCCTCCCGCAAGCCGCGGACGGGGGCGCGTACGGCGCCCCGGACGCGCAAAGCGCGGCTGCGGGTGGCCAAGGCCGACCCCTGGTCCGTGATGAAGGTCAGCTTCCTGCTCTCCATCGCCCTCGGTATCTGCACGGTCGTCGCGGCCGCGGTGCTGTGGATGGTCATGAACGCGATGGGCGTCTTCTCCACCGTCGGCGCCACCATCTCCGAGGCCACCGGCTCGAACGAGTCCAACGGATTCGATCTGCAGTCGTTCCTGTCGCTGCCCAACGTGCTGATCTTCACGACGATCATCGCGGTCATCGACGTCGTCCTCGCCACGGCCCTCGCCACCCTCGGAGCCTTCATCTACAACCTCTCCGCGGGCTTCGTGGGCGGCATCGAGCTGACGCTCGCCGAGGACGAGTGAGGACGGGGAACATCGTTTCCGCGAGGTGCCCCACCACCTCGCGGTCCCCCTCCGGGTATCGATTTTGGGACTGCCCACGTCGTGCGCTAATCTTCAGGAGTCAGCGCGCGGGACATACACCGCAGAGCGCGGCGGGGCTATAGCTCAGTTGGTTAGAGCGCATCCCTGATAAGGATGAGGCCACAGGTTCAAATCCTGTTAGCCCCACCAGCCAAAAGACCACCTGCTCTTTGAGTAGGTGGTCTTTTGACATCTACGGCTGACATCAGCCGATGATTTGATCTTCCAGTAGCTCGGCGAGCATCTCGGTTGCTTCGCGTTGGTCGGAGCCGACCACGTGTGTGTAGACGTCCATGGTCATGCTGATCTGGCTGTGCCGGAGGATCGTCTGAGCCACCTTGGGGTGCACCTTCAGGAAGGCGAGCAGGGTCCCGCAGGTGTGCCGAGCGAGTCGAACTGTGATCCGACGCACACCGGCCCGCTTCACGAGGGCGTTGAAGGCTCGGGAGAAGCCCACCGGGTCGGTCAGCCCACCGCGCTCCGAGGAGAAGATCACGTCATGGTCCGGCGCTTGCTCCCAGCCGGCCCCGACGATCTGTCGCTCTAGATCTTGCAGTTCGCGGCGTTCTTCCAGGGCGCGAGCGCAGAACTCCGGAAGCGGCAGAACGGCCGTCGAGGAATCGGTCTTGAGGTCCTTGAGGATCAGTCCCACTCCCTTCTCCCGCTGCACCTGCTTGGTCGGGGTGAACTGCCGGTTCTCGAAGTCGATGTCCTGCCAGCGAAGGCCCAGCACCTCACTCCGGCGCAGACCGAGGACGAGGATCAGAACGCAGGCCGCGTAGAAGCGGTGAGCGCGGGCAGTCCGCAGGAAGCTGATTGCCTCACGCGCGCTCCAGGCCCGTCCCTTGTCCTTGCTGACCTTGGGCATGTCGACCAGGAGCGCGACGTTACGCGTCAGCAGCTCCTCACGCATGGCGCGATTGAGGGCATTCCGGAGCGTGCGCAGCACCTCGAAGCGGGTAGCCGCGGGAACCTTCTCGCGCGTCAACGCGGCCATGCACGTACGGATCTGCGCCGGCGAGAGCTTGACCATGGGCTTCTTGCCGAGGTGAGGCACGAGGTAGAGCCGCACCTTCGACTCGTACTTGACGTACGTGTTGTGCTCGCGATCCGGCTTCACGATGTGCTCAAGCCAGTAGGCCAACCACTCCCCGAGACTCCAGGACCGGGACGGCACCGGGATGCCGTTGCGTTCCTGGTCTTGCAGCTTGCCGAGCTTCTCAGCGGCTTCATCCCAGGTCGCGCCGTAGACGTACTTCCGGACGCGGTTGCCCTCGGTGTCGGTGACGTACGCGGCTCCCTGGTAGCGGCCGTCAGCGCGCTTGGCGATCGTTCCGCCGCCGTTGGGTCGACGCTTGGCCATCAGGCAGCCCTCTCGATCTGCCCTCGGATGAATTCCGCGACCGAGTCAGCAGGGATACGGCGGCACCCGTCGACCTTGATCGAGACGAGGCGGTGTGTACGGATCAGGTCGTACACCTTGGTCCGGCCCATCTTGAGCAGCACCTTGACCTCATCCACGGTCAGCAGCACGGGAGTGACGGTGGTCATGCGGCGACTCCTTCCAGGTCGGGTAGATCGGCGAGGGCTTCGCGGGCGGTTTCGCGGTTGAGTTGGATGTCCCGGCGGATGGTGGCCGCGAGCCAGGATTCGCCGGGGGTGTAGCCGTGGCCGGCGTAGGTCCAGTGGGCGAGCGTGAGCGTGGTTGCCTCCGGGGTGTCGTCGGGGTCGGGCAGACCGAGGGCCGCGCGGTGCTGGGCAGCGCGGTAGTCGGCCCGGACCTGGCGGAGGGCGCCGAGGGTGGTGGAGTAGCGGCGTGACTTGGTGGAGAAGTGGCCCCGGAAGCCGAGCATGTGAGCCCAGTCCCGCAGCTTCCGATCCGGGTAGAGCGCATGCAGGTCTAGGCACGCTTCGATCAGCCGGCGGGGGTGGTCGGGCACGCTGAGGAGTACGAGGGCTTCTTTGTTGCCGATCCGGCGGTCCACGGTGCCGGTGGTCTCAGCCGCTTTCGTGGCGTACTTCGCGACGTACGAGGCGACAGCGTTTTCGGTGATCTCTTCGCCGTGACCGAAGGCGCCGATCGGCTGCACATCGACCTGGGTCCCCCATCGCAGCGTGCGAGCCGGCTCGGTGCGTGCGGGCTGGTCGGGGTTCGGCTGGAAGCGGGCCAGGGGCACCTCGACCGCGACGCGGGCAGCGGCGGCGCCGATCGCTTCGGTGAGCAGGTCGAGGGTGGCCCAGGCCGGCGGCGGGGAGTCGGGGCCGTCCGGTCCGTCGAAGCGGATCACCGCGTGGAAGTGCACGGCCCCGCGTTTCTGGTACTCGGCGACCTTGCCGAAGGCCAGCCGGGACTGTTCATGGGCAGCTTTCTGCGTGAGTCCGGCCCGTCGCGCGATCTCGCGGCGGAGGTAGATCGTGAAGTAGCGCCACAGGTCGGAGGCGTGGTTGTTCCACAGCACCGCGCCCGCGTAGTCGTACGAGGCAGGGTCGAGGGCGGTGCCGAGTTCGGGTGCGTCTTCGGGGTGCCGCACACCGCAGCGGCAGGGCCGGTTGCCGGGGCGGTTGTGGACGGGGCCGAAGGAGGGGGCGGTGAGGGTGGCGAAGACGCGGGGGTGTTCGCGCACGGTCTCGGGGGTGCCTTTGGCGGGGTCGCCGGTGAGTCCGGCGCGGATGAGGTGGTAGGTGTCGCCGGCGTAGGTCCAGGCGCAGGCCGGGCAGCGCGAGGCACGGCGGTTGCCGCACGCGACGCGGAGCATGCCGCCGGGCTCGGTGTCGGTGGAGTAGGCGTGCAGGATCGTCTTCGTGGTCGGGTCGATCGTCTTCGTGCCGCCCATCAGCCGGATGGGGTCGGAGCAGCCGCCGGTACGGCGGATCTGCTCATTCCAGCGGTCGAAGTCGGCCGAACCGGCCACCCTCAGCGCATCAGCGAGGGTGGCCGGGTCGAGACCCGCCAGGGTGGCGGTGTCGGTCACGCAGCCACCCCCAGCGCGGCGGGCACCAGAGGACTGAGGGCCACAGCGGCGAGCAGCGGCGGGACTGCGTTGCCGATCTGCAAGGAGCACTGCCCCTTGTTGCCCTGGAAGGGGTAGCCGTCGCGGAACGACTGGAGCCGGGCGCCCTCTGCCGGTTCGAGGCTGAGGTGGCCGCCGGTCTGTTTGCCGCCGACGTGGCCGATGGTCCCGGACACGGTGTGGGCGGGGCGCCTCCAGGCCCAGTGGTCGGGGTTGTCCATGGCGGCGCGCATGGCCTTGCGGGAGGTGTTCCCGAAGGGCTCGGGGCCGCCGGATTTCGTGCCGCCGCCCGTGACGGTGGGGGCGGGACGACGGGTGTATCCCCAGCCGAGAGCGTCCGCCATGGTGACCCACGGCGCCAGTGCGGGGCCGAACAGGGTCTCGGGGCCGGGGTTCCTGGCGTGGGTGGGCTCGGGTGGTGCAGCGGTGCGGGTACGGGAGGCGAGGAGGAAGGCGCGGCGGCGGGTCTGCGGGACGCCGTAGTCGGCAGCGTTGAGCACGCCGGTCCACACCGAGTAGCCCAGAGCGCGCAGGATGCCAGCAATGTGGGCGAACAGCGGTGCCACGGCGGGGACTTGCTCCAGGGCGATCCACTCCGGGCGCAGGTCGAGGGCGTAGCGAAGGGGTTCGATGACGAGCAGGGAGCGCGGGTCAGCGCAGGCGGCGCGAAGCGCGGTGCGGGTGTCCCTGCCGTGGGCGAGGTCGTCCATGCCCTGGTGACACAGGGCCATGTCGTCGCTTCCGGCGTGCAGTCCGGCGGCGCTGAAGGTCTGGCAGGGAGCCGAACCGATCACTCCGGCCACCTTCCCGCGCAGAGGCGCGGTGGGGTAAGCGGCGACATCGGCGCGGATCGTGGTGTGCCCGGCGGCGGCACGCGTCGCGCAGGCGGCCGGGTCGATCTCGATCCCGACGTCACGCAGGCCGAGGGCGCGCAGTCCCTCCGACCAGCCGCCGGGGCCGGCGAAAAGGTCCAGAGCGGGAAGCATGGTGTTCATCCCCTGCCTCCCCTGCGGTGGGCGGGGCCGTGGTTGTCGGTGTAGTCCTGGACCAGGGCCGTGACGTCGTTGTCGCCGTTGGCGTGGTCCTCGGCACCGCAGCCGCCGCACACGTAGTCGCCCTGGGAGCGGCTGTACTTGGTGCCAGCCTTGACGCGCAGGCCGGGGCTGTCCTCGGTGGGCCGCAGGTCGGCGGGGAGTTTGCGGAACATCCCGGTCACCGCCCCGTCTTCGCGAAGGCGGACGCGGGGAGGGTGTGGCCGGTGCCCCGGCAGGCGTTGCAGATGACGCGGAGCAGGACGCGGGAGCCGTCGGGGTGGCGGGCGCCGGTGGTGATCGAGACGACGGGGAAGCCGTCGCAGGAGCGGCAGACCGGACGGTTCGGGACGCGGGAAGGCATGATGAAGGTAGCCCTTTCGGATCGGAAGATCGGGAAGTGGTGGAGCCGTCCGGGGCGGCGGAAACTTGGCGGTTGAGGCCGCCCCGGAGGGTGTTACTTGCCGAGCGCGCGAGACGATCCCTTGCGCTTGGCGGTGCGGCTGAGCGTGTAGGTGATGCCGCAGGTCGCCGACAGGACCGAGACGAGCGACGCGGCGATGACCTGGGTGACGTACGCGATGACCAGCAGCACGACCACGGAGCCGGCGGTGATGACGAGGGTCAGCACGATCGGGCCCGTGTAGGAGCGCGGGGCTTCCTGCACGATCACGACCTTGCGCACGTCGGTGCCGGGCGGGATCTGCCGGTACACGCTGGCGGGGATGTGTCCGGCGCGGCGCTGTTCGTCGGGCAGTCGCATCGGGGCACCTCCTCTCAGGCCGTGCAGCGGTGGGTGCGGGCGGCGAGTTCGGCCGCCGACCGGTCGCCGTACTCGGACGAGAAACCGCACTTCGGGGCGGTGCACGCGGCCGTGTGCTTGGTCTGGCCGCGTCCGTTGTAGAAGGAGCCGACCTTGACGGGACCGATGCGGATCACGTCGTAGAAGGTGTTCGGGCGGCGGGACATGGGTGAACCTCCTTGTCTGTCAGGCGAGTTGGGCGGCGATTGCGCCGGCGAGGTCGTCCGGGATGCCGAGGCGGGCGCGCAGGGTGGCGGTGTCGATGTCGGTACCGGTGCGGGCGCGGTGGTCGGTGGCGACCTTGCGGGCGTGGTCGACCAGCGCCGGAGGCACGACCGGGACGTTCACGGGGGAGGCCGGTTGAGCGGCGGGCAGTTCCGGCACGGACGCCGGCTCAGGCGCCGGGACCGGGGCCGGGGCGGGCGGTTCGTCGCGGACCGTCTCGACCTCGACCGAAGCCGGTTCCTCACCGGCCGCCGCCGGGGCGGGGGGCACGTGGTCGACCGTGGGGGCGTGGACGAGGAGCGTGCCGCCGAGGAAGGCCAGCGCGGGCCAGCCGGCCACGAGGATGCGCAGCCAGGCCGGGACCGCGTGGAGGTCGAGGAGTCCGGCGGTGGCGATGTTGGCCCCGAGGGAGGCGGCCAGGGCGATCACGAACCAGGTCCAGGCGGCGCGGTCGCGGCGGGCGGTGCGCAGCCGGCGCCAGGCAGCGACGAGGAGCAGGTCAACGCTGATCGGGTAGGCCCACGCCTTCCAGCCGGTTTGTCCGGCTGCTTCGGCGAGGTCGTGCAGGTGGGCGAAGGACAACGCCCCGGCGATCACGGCCTGTACGAGTACGGCGTCCGGGCGGATCGAGCGGGTCACGGGTCTTCACCTCCTTCGCGGGGTGTCGGGCCGGGGCGGGCGGGGAGCAGGTGTCCGGCCGCCCGGCCCCGAGCAGGGGTTCAGTCGTCGGCGGGGATCTCGCCGGAACCCAGGCAGTTCAGGCACAGACCGGTCTGCTGACCGACCGTCCGCTGCTTGCGTCCGACGCGGACCGTGCGGGAGACCTCACCGGTACCGCCACACGGCGAACAGGGCTTGGTCTGCGGTTTCGCGGGCTTGCGGGCCATGAGCGATCTCCGTTCGGTTTTCGGCATGGCGCGGGTAGGGACTTGGCGCGGGAGCGGTCGCGCCGACCGTGGAGCAGTGGGGTGTTACTCGGTGACCGGGCGGGGCTGTACCAGCGGCGGCACGGTCGGCATCGGCGGCACGACGAGCGGCGACGGGGCCATCCGGGCCACCGGCCGGAACGGTGCCAGGAACGGCAGCTCGGGGGTGAGGTGGGCGAACTCCCGGCACACGGCAGCCGCTTCGGCCGGGCTGATCTCGGGGGTGCGGATGCGGGACCAGCCGCCGGAGGTGTCGCCGGCCACCGCCGTACCGGGACGGTTCGCCGCGATCGACGTGGACGCTACGACCGCTTCCGGGGAGATGTCCGACAGGCCCATCTCGGCACTGGCCTTGTCGTTGACGCGGTGCACCACACGGCCGGTGAGCTGGGCCCGCAGCGCGGTCGCGCCACGGCCGAGGTCGGAGCCGAACCGCTGCCCGCAGACCTCCAGGAAGATCCCGATGGCACGGGCCATCTGTCCCAGCCGCACCAGTTGCATGACCGTGCGGTCGCGGGCTGGCTCATCCTTCTTGGAGACCACGAGGAACAGTTCCGCGATCTCGTCGATCAGCACCACCAGCGGCACCGGCCGCAGACGCTCGGGCAGCTCCCACAGATCCGACACCCCGTGCAGGGCGAGGAGGTCGAAGCGCTCTTCCATCTCGACGACCAGCGCGTCTATCAGCCGTGCGGCATCTTCCGGGGTGGTGACCAGCGCCGACAGCCGGGGCGCGTAGCGGCTCTGCTCCACACCGCGCTTGCAGTCGATACCGATCAGCCCCACCGGCAACTGCGCGAGCCCCTTGATCAGGCTCCGCTGATAGACCGACTTCCCCGACAGCGTGGCCCCGAGGGTCAGCGCCATCGGGACCGCGCGGTAGTCGCGCTCGAAGACCGTGCCGTCCTCCCGCAGCGCGACCGGGACAACCAGATCACGGGACCGGGCCTTGCGCGGCAGACGGACCCTGTTGAGCACGTCGTAACCGGTCATCCGCAGCTCGACATAGCCCGGCTTGATCTCCGCCACCGACACCGAACGGACGCCCCAGGCGTGACGCAGACGCTCGGTCGACGCGGCGATGTCAGCGGGCTCCAAGCCGGCGGGGAGACGGAGCGTCACCCGTAGACCGGTCGAGGTCGGGACCACCCGGCGGACCTTCGGCGGCACCGGCCGAACCTCACTGCGGGCCAGGTTCCGGGTCACGAAGGCACGGAAGCCGGACGGCTGCACCGTCAGCCCGCACACCTCCATCGTCGAGCCGTAGGTCCAGGAGAACCGGCCCCAGGTGACCGGCAGACCGACCAGCGACCAGTACACGCGCGGAGCACGTGCCTTCGCGTAGCCGAGCCCGCCAGCACCAGCAGCCACGGTCCCCAGTTCCACCCAGGGGGACAGGTCGGCCATGATCAGGCCGCCGCAGTGACCGCGACCGCACGGAACGAGATCCCGTGCCGCTTCTGGCCGTTGAACTCGTTCTCCCAGTCACGCGCCTTGAGCCCGACGACCCGCACCGGCATGCCCGGCGCCAGGCCCTCCGGGAGACCCGTCTCCGGAACGGTCACCTGGTAGAGGTTGCCCTCACCCTCGTCCGAGACCAGCAGGCCGACCGTCGACAGACCCGCGTTGGTCTCGCGGTCCACGGCCCGTTCCCCGGTCTTCTTGTTGACCATCTTCGGTTCCGGCGCGGTCGCCACGAACACCACAGCGGTCGAGAGGTCGATTTTGAAGGACGGCATTATGGAGTCTCCCTTTGAGGGACAGGCCCCGGGCTGCGTTGTGATCTTGGCGGATGGCACGCAGTTCGGGGCTGCTTGTGTTCCGACACCATCGAAGCTACTCGCAGAAAAACTGCGAGTCAACAGAAAAGCTGCGACTAGTAGGAGAACTCCGAGTCTGCGAGACTGGACGCGACAAGGAAGGTGGAGATATGAGCAACTTTGGGCTTTTTGTTCGCTTTACGTTGCGCGACGGTGCAGGCGAGGCGTTTGACGCGCTGGTGGAAGCGACCACCGCAGGCATTCGGGCACACGAGCCCGGCACGCTGATCTACTCGTGCCACGAAGTCGAGGGCGCGCCCAACGAGCGGACCTTCTACGAGCTGTATGCCGATCACGCAGCTTTCGAGGAGCACGAGCGCCAGCCCCACACGCGCCACTTCCTCAGCGAGCGGGACAAGTACGTCGAGAAGACCGAGGTTGACCGCCTCCAGCCGTACGCCGGCAAGTACCCGACCGGAGCCGACAAGTGAGTGGCTCAGACACCGTCACTGTCGGCCAACGAGTGAAGGAGCTGCGTCGAGCCGCAGGCATGTCCCAAAGCGACCTTGCCGCCGCTATGGGACGCTCCGAGAGCTGGGTGTCCCAGGTCGAGAGAGGCGTACAGCCCGTCGAGAGGCTGTCGATCCTTCAGGGCCTCGCCGATGCACTCAACGTCTCCGTGCGAGAGGTGAGGGCCGACGCTGCACCCGCCGAAGAGGCCCCGCCTGAGAACCTGCCGAAGAGCAATGATCTCGACGGACTACGTGTAGCACTGACCGGCCATCCTGCACTGGCCAGCTTGTTTCAGCAGGCTCCGACCAAGCCCGAGCCATCACTTGCCGACTTCCGCCGACAGGTGGAGGAGGCATGGGCACTCGCGCACGCATCGAGCTACGCAAGGCTGAGCGATCACCTCGCTGAACTCCTGCCGAGCATCGAGGCCGCAGTGCGCCACGCGCCGGCGGGAGACCGCACCGAACTGCATGCCTTGCGCGCCAAGGCGTACCAGGTAGCCGCAGCCAGTTTCACCCGGCAAGACCAGGCGGACGCGGCATGGATCGCAGCCGATCGGGCGCTACAGGCAGCCGAGCTAGCAGGTCAGCCCTTGGAGGTTGTCTCCAGCCTGTTCCGCATGGCGCATGCCTTCATGCGGCAGCAGCACATGGAGCAGGCCGAACAGGCCGCGAAGTCGGCGGTAGCCGTCATGGCTCCCAGGGCGGAGGCGGCGACGTGCCCACCAGAGGAACTGTCTCTCCTCGGCGCCATGAATCTGGTCCTTGCCGTGATCAATGCGAGGGAGGGGCACCGGGGTCCAACTCGCCACCACATCGAGCGAGCACGAGAGATCGCAGCGCGGTTGGGTGGGGACCGAAACGACTTCGACACGGAGTTCGGGCCGACCAACGTTGAGATCCACGCTGTGAGCACGGCGGTGGAGTTGGGAGACGCGGGCCTTGCCCTGGAAGTAGCGGAGCAGGTGGACGCATCGGCACTCTCGAACGAGCGGCAGGCCCGTTTCCTGCTTGACGTGGCGCGGGCGCACGCGCAGCGGCGACACGTCGGGGAAGCCACAGCCGCGCTTCTGGAAGCCGAGGCCCTCACGCCCGAGCAGATCCACGATCACTACTTGGCACGCGAGGTCATCCGGGACCTGATCCAGCTCTCAGAGCCACGCGTGCCTGGTCCGCTGCGCGACTTGGCCGATCGAAGCGCTGTCGTCTAGCCGAGCTGTTACAGGTTTCTCTACCTCATCAAGCCCCGGCTGCGCTCCGCTCCGCCGGGCGCGCTTCCCGGCTCTGGCCGCGCCCGCGCTCCTGCCTTCGGCCCGCTCGGCGCCGCCGACGCCGACGCGCGCCCACATGTTGGATAGGGCCGAGGGCCATGGGGTGATCACCGTGCAGAGCAGCCACGCTACGAACAAGCCTCCGGCGGGGGCGCTCAGGCTCCGAGATGGCAGGGGGCCCGGTACGCGGGTGCCGGCCGTGAGTGGCTGGTGCGGGGGCTCCCATCCCGTCTGCCGTCGACCCAGGCAGAGCCGAGCAGTCGCGGCCCAGGGCGTCAAGGTCGTTCGTACAGTGGCGCGCTCCACCTTGACGCCCTGAACCACGCCCGCTCCACGGTGTGTGGGTCGACGGCAGACGGGATGGGAGCTGGGGTGGTGGAGGGGTGAGCGTGGGATGTTAAGTCGCCGGATCAGTCTAGTGACCTTGGTCACTGGTCAAATAGGGACATTCAACGCGTGTTTCACGTGAAACAAGCACAATGTTTCACGTGAAACATGGGGCGGTGGGCTAGGCGCCCTCGATTTGTCGGTGCCATGTGATAAGAGCTTCTATTTCCGCAGGTCAGCAGAGTGCAGCAGGTCAGGTCACACTGTCACTCAGTGGCGCGAAGGTGTACTCGGCGACTGTGTTCACGATGCGAGGTTCGGATGGACGTGGAGCGTGCCGTGGTGTCAGCGACGTGCCATACCTTTGAACTGTCAACACCGAAGGGCGCGCCCGCTCTTGGGGAAGAGGCATCGGGCGCGCCCAACTGATAACCAAGGAGGACGAATGCCCGTCCCGGGTATTGGCGGACTGCCGATGTTCGACGCCCACCTGCTTCAAACTGTCGCACGTGGGACTGACAGCCGCAAGAAAGTCATGATCGCTTCGGCTGTAATGCTGGCCTGCGTGCTCAACGGCGACACCGTGACTGGTGTACTGCGCCAGAGTACGTGGCTGGTTGTGGCGATCACGATCTTGATCGTCGTGCAGGTGGTCGCGAGTTACCTTCCAGAGCCGGTTGTCAAGCCCGCTCTCTCGTCTGACATCAACAGCTGACACCAACAGCTGCGGACTCAGACGGATCAGGGCGGATCGGTACGACCAGCGCCAGGCCGCAGAGCAGCCGAGCGGCAGGTTCAATGGATCGCCTTGATCGACCTGATAAGGATGAGGCCACAGGTTCAAATCCTGTTAGCCCCACCAGCACGAAGACCCCCAACCGGTCATGGTCGGGGGTCTTCGGCGTCTGTGGTCGACATCAGCGCGGTCTGGGCCTTCCTTACGGCATCGGGCGCGGCGGGCGGCTTTCCTCCCGCCCTGTGATACCGCCCGTCCCCAGAGCGCAACCTCACCCCAACAAGGTGGGGGACCTGGCGAGTTGCTCCCTCTATTGGTGGCCCGTCGGCTTCCCTACAGCACCTGGACGAAGGCCACCACGACCACCGCCCGCAGCCACACCGACCCCTTGTGGGTTTCGCCTGCGGGGGCTCAAGCCGTTCTGCCGGCTTCACCAGCACGAAGACCCTCAGCCTGTGTCGGCTGAGGGTCTTCGGCGTTCACGGTCTTCTTCAGGGCGTCGTACGCAAGATCGCCGCTGGGTGGGTGTCTTCCGGCCGGAGATCAGCGCTGGAGGGGTGCGACGGGATGCTCGGCCTGTGGGAGAGGGGTGTCGGGGGCGGCGGCCGGACCGGGCACGTTCGTGGCGGTGTCCGTGGCCGTGTGCAGGGCCGTGCGGTGGCGGCAGGAGGGGGAGGAGCCGTGGGCCTCGGCGCGGATGCGTTGCTTCATCGTGGGGGGCAGCGCGCGGTCGTGGGGCCGGGCCGGGAGGGACATCGCCGACGTCGTCGTGGGGGCCGCGCAATGGCGGGTGGTCTCGGTCTGCGGTACCGCGGCGGAGGCGGTGGCCGTGACGAGTCCGAGCGCCGTGCACAGCGCGAGGAAGGCGGTGACGATGGCGGTCCACAGCTTCATGACCTTGTTCTGGGCCATGGCCCCTCACTTTCGGGTTGGGCGATTTGCGTACTTTCCTCATGATGTGTATGTGCGCTCCGAAATCGCGGACCGACGCCCATGGCGCGTCGATCTTCAGATCAACACCACTCGGATGGGTGCAGGGGATGCCGAGAGCCCTGGACGGTCGCGGGAAGGAGGTGAGGGCGGAGTCCATGACGCCGTCGAGGTGTGCGAGATGTGATGGACCTGTGTGATGAGCCTGCGATCGGAACAGTGACGTCCGGTTCTACTGCGGTCTTCCCGGCGGGAGTTGAGCGGCCGACGCAGGTCACCGATCGGTATCGGTCGGTGTGTATAGTCGGGCGCCAGAGGTCCCCTACGTCAAGGAAAGACGAGGTCGCGCGGTGAAGAAGCTTCTCCTGGTCGCACTGGCCGCCATCGGCGGGCTCCTCGTGTACCGCCAGATCCAGGCGGATCGCGCCGAGCAGGATCTGTGGACGGAGGCGACTGACTCCGTGCCCACGGGTTCGTGAACATCGACATCAGTCTCAGAGCAGACCCCGGCCGCGATTGCGGTCGGGGTTTTGTGTCGCCAGGGCGCATCGTCCCGGACATTTACCCCCCATTCGGCGGGGATCGACTTCGCCTTGGCGAACGATGCGCCCGCCGAAGTGAAACAACGGTCCCCGTAGAGGCCGTTTTCGGCCGCTCGTTCCCAGGAAGGCGGGCATTGGAGCGCACCGCCCGGCAGGATGGGCGCGTTCGGGGCCGCGACCACTGAGCCGGGGCTTCGGAATCGCGGTCTACGACGAGGGGTGGCGCGTGATGGGGCGGCGCACGGTCTGGTGGCGAGCTGCGGCCGCCTTGGGAGCGGCCCTGTGTGCGATGACAGCGCTGCCCGGACCCGCCGCGGCGGCCGACGCGCCCACTCCGTACTCCTACGCCGCGGGCGCGAAGACCGTCGAGGGCGCCACGAGCAGCACCGGAGCCGCGCGGCTGGAGGCCGGCGAGACGTACCAGAGCTCCATCGGCCCGGGCGGCAAGCTCTACTACCGTCTCGGCCTCGACGCCGCCTCCCACGCGTACGTGTCGGCCACGGCCGTGCCAGGAGCGGGAGCGACGGTCGCCACCGGGGACGGGATCAGGGTGTCCCTGCAGGACGCCGACGCGCATCGGTGCTCCCACCAGACGGCGCGCTTCGGCCCGACCCGCAGCGCTCATCCGGTCACCGCCTGGGCCTCGCGGGAGATCGGCAGCGACGAGTACATGTGCCAGGCGGCCGGGGTCTACTACCTCGTCGTCGAGCGGGTCGGTTCGGCCGCGGGGACCCGTGCGGGTTCGAGTGCGGGGTCGAGTACGGGATCGGCTTCCGGCTCGGTGTCGGGCTCGACGCCGGGCTCCGTCCCGGACGGCTCGTCGGAGGAGTGGGGGCTGGAGCTCGGGCTCGTGTCGGAGCCTCTGGTGAAGAAGGGCGGTTCGACGAGTGCCCCCGAGAGCTGGAACTCCGCGTCGCCCGAAGGGCTGGCGGGGGACCCCGAGGGGCGTCGTGGTGGAAGCGGCTTCGCCACGGCGAGCCCCGTGGCGCAGGGCGTCTGGCAGGACGAGGTCGGGATCAGGCCCGGGGAGACGCTCTTCTACAAGGTGCCTGTCGGCTGGGGGCAGCAGCTCTACGCCACCGCCGAGCTGGGCAGCACGACCGGCGGCGACGGTTATGTGGGGAACGCGTTCGTCATGTCGCTCTACAACCCCGTACGGGGCCTGGTGGACGACAGAACCGCCAACTACGGGGGGCAACAGCAGTTCGCCGCTCTGGATCCGCTCCCGCCGGTCGCGTACGAGAACCGTTTCTCCCTCGATGACGAGGTGAGCGGAATGCGGTTCGCGGGCTGGTACTACCTGGCGGTCCACCTCGGGACATCGGTCGCCGACCGGTACGGCGAAAAGCCCATCGGCCTGACTCTGCGGGTGCGGCTGGAGGGCGAGGCCGGGCCCGGTCCGGGATATCTGGGCACCGCCGAGCCACAAGGGGTCTTCGAGGTCACGGAGGAGGACCGGGAGGCCGCGCAGAGTGGGGCGACGGGGGACACGCTGGACAGTGTGGGGGACAGCGGCGGCGGAGGGGACGCGGAGACTTCCGACAGCGGGGAAGGCACCGGGGACTCGTCGGGCGCCGGGGACCAGCGTCTGGTCATGACGGTCGTGGCGGCGGGCGGCATCGGCACAGGGACTCTGCTGGTTCTTGTGCTCGTGGTGTGGACCCTGGTGGCGCGCCGGCGTGCGGCCAAAGGCGGGGAGTCCGAAGGGCCGAGGGCGGGCACGGCTCCGCGGGGGCGGCATGGGGCGTCACGGGGGTGGTAGGGCTCCGAGGGCGTATCAGGCCTACTGGGCCTACTGGCCGTACCTGGCGTACCGGGCGTACCGGGTGTATGGACGTCGCGGAGGTGTAGGGAGCTGGTCGTCTCAGGTCGGTGCCTGACAGCGGTGCGTCAGGGCCTGATCTCGCGGGGGCGGGGGCGGGGGCAGGCGTCGACGGACGGGTGCCGGTGGTCGGGCTGCGCCGCCGGCCGGGGCTGAGCCGTCGATGGGCCTCGTTGGACAGGCTCAGAGCCGGCCCAGCGCCCAGAACCCCACCGCGAAGCAGACCAGCGCGAGCAGCAGGACCGGAACGACCACCTTGGCGGGTGGACCGGGACGGCGCCGTGGAAGTGCCCTCGATCGCCGTGGAACCTGCTGAGGGCGAGCGGTGTATGAACCAGTAGAGGCGTACGCGTGCTGCTGCACCGTCGGGGTCGGGGGCTGGGAGAGGCCCAGCGGCGGATGCGGCTGAAGGGAGGGCACATGCGCGGGTTCGGGGCGTGGAGCCGGAGCGGCATGTACGGGCGTCGCGGTCGGGGGAGTGGCCTGCTGCTCGGACTGGTGCTGTGGGTAGCCGGGGTCGTGCTGCTCCGCCTGGCGCGACGGTGTGTGGGCGGCGAGCACCTGGGGCGGCGGCAGATGGAAGCTTCCGGTGTCCGACATGGTGGACGGCTGCTGCGGTGGCACGGGATCACGGTCGGGACGCGGCGGTACGACGGTCGGGGGCGACTCGGTGGATATGGGATCGGTGTGCGCCGAAGACGCCGGAGAGAGGGGGCCGGAATCCTGGGACCACTGCTCAGCGCCGGCCCCGGTGCTCGCGCCTGTGACTGAATCGGAGTCGGTCCGGGGCGGGGCGGTGGGAGGCATGGGCGGCGGCACTATGGAGCCCGGGTACGGGGGCTGAGGTGTGGAGCCGGTTGGTGGTGTCGGCGGCGTGGAGCCGTTGGGTGGTGCTGGTGGCGTGCCTGTGTCGGGGCGTGGTGGGTCCTGGGGCCGTGGGCTGTACGACGGCGGATTGTGGGGCGGCGGCGGTGTCGCGTCCACGCCGGACGAGGGGACGCTTCCCGTGACCGGCCGCGAGATCGAGGCCGAGGATCCAGAGGCGGGGGGCGGTGATCCGGCGGACGGTGAGGAGGCGGGAGTCGAGGGAACGGGGGGAACCGAAGGCGCTGAAGGATCGGACCAGCCTGGAAAGTCGGAAAGTGAGTTCGTACCTGGGCGGGGAGTCGACGAGGGCGTGCCGTCGGTGTTCGTGCCGGTCTTGTCCAGTCCCGACGCCCGGTGCAATGGTCCTTCGGGGCCGAACCCCGTGGGAAGTGGGCCGAGTTGGTCGAAGACCTCCACCGACTCGTCGTCGGGGCCCGGCTCGGGCAGGAGTTCCACGGCTGCGGCGAGGGCCTTGCGGGCGCCCGTGGCGGTACGGAAGCGGGAGTCGGGGTCCGGCTGGAGCAGCGTGGCGATGACCTGCCAGAGCGGCTCGGGGATGCCTCGCGGGGCCTTCGGTGTGCCGTGGGCGGCGAAGTGCTCGATGAGGGCCTTGGCGTCGGGCTTGGCGCCTTCCAGCAAGTACAGGGCGACGAGGCCCACGGCGAAGAGATCGGCCGGGAAGTCCGGGTCGGCGCCCAGCATCTGCTCGGGGGCGAAGTAACCCGGCGTTCCCACCACGTAGTTGGTCTCGGTCAGCCGGGGCTCGCCCAGGCGCATGGCGATGCCGAAGTCGGACAGACGCAGGCGGGGCCGGGCCGTGCCGGTGGCCTCCAGCAGCACGTTGGCGGGCTTGATGTCGCGGTGAATGACACCTTCCGCGTGCACGGCGGTGAGGCCGGACAACAGCTGGTCGAGCAGGGTACAGACATAGGCGGGCGGAAGGGGGCCGTAGTCATTGATGAGGTTCACCAGGGAGCCTCCGGCGACCAGGTCCATGGTGAACAGGACCTTGTCGTCGTCGGCTGCCCAGCTGGCGGGCGCGAGCACATGGGGATGGTCGATCCGCACGGCTTGCTCGCGGACGAAGCGCAGCAGGGCGTGCGCGTCGCGCTGTTGCAGGACCTTGGCGGCCACATAGCGGCGGCGGCGGTGGTCCCAGGTGCGCCAGACCGCGCCGACTCCCCCGCGTCCGATCGGGTCGACCAGTTCGTACCGGCCGGCGAAGACCTCACCCATGGCTGTGCGTCGTTCCCCCTTCGGCTCCCCCCTTGGCTGCCCGTCGGCGGAGGACACGGCGCTCGCGCCGCCCTCCGCGGAGCCGGCCTGCACGTGCCCGGCTTTCTCGGAGCTTGTTTCCCGCCGCTGTCCCCCTGCCGTTCTGTTCCGCTGACCGCTCGCCTCTTCTGGAGCCTACGTCCACGTCTCCGTGGCTCACGAGGGGCCTACAGACCCCTCGCCCCCCTTCGGCCTCGGCCCGGTCGCCAAACCCCCTTTCGGGGAACGGGCCTTGAACTCAGTTCTGGTGGGACTGGTAGTGCGCCACCGCGTCCGAGGTGCGGCCCGCGCCGTACACCCGGAGGAACTCTGCCAGTTCCGGGTGGGTCGGGGCGAGGGTGTCCGCCGCCTCGATGATGTCGCCCGCGGCCGCGACGGAGCGCAGCAGTGACTGGATCTCGCGGACGACCCGCTTGACCGTAGGCGCCCCCGAACTCGTCGTCGACGGCGTGGTGTTGCTGAGCACAGATCCCCCCTGTGACTTCTTGATCTCGTCCATGCGCTCGGTTGCCTCGGCGGCGCTCACGCTGCCGTCCGCGACCTGCCCCGCAAGGTCCTGCAGCAGCTGGACCCGCTGGACCACTGCCGGATTGCCGATCTTGGCACGCTGACCGCTCATCAGCTGCGACAACATCGGTGCGGACAGGCCCAGCACCCCCGCGAGACGGGCCTGATTGAGCCCCAGATCCTCAATGAGCCTACGGAAGAGCGCCCCCAACGGCTCTCCGTACCAGTTCCGCTGCAGCTCCCGGGCTCTTGCGGTCGCTTCCTGCTGTGCGGCGTCCATTGCGTCTCCCCATCGCTTCCCCAAATACCGTGGTTCGCTGTAGCGAACCACGACGAGCATCTTACGGAGAGTGGTCGTTCACGGGGACCCCCAATCTTTTTGCGAGATCCCGGGGGTGACCCGGTACTCTGGTCTGCGAAGCCCTCCGGTGGTCGGTTCCTCCGGGTGGATGCTTCCCTTCCGGGGCCTTAGCTCAGTTGGTAGAGCGCTGTCTTTGCATGGCAGATGTCAGGGGTTCGACTCCCCTAGGCTCCACAGTGGATCGACCGGGCCGGATGTCGTAGGACATCCGGTCCGGTCTTTTTCTTGTCTCCCGGTGTTGGCGGGGCTCGGGCTGCCTATGGCGCTCGGAGCATGGGTCGTCGCGATCGCTATCTGTGCACTCCGTGAAGAGATGGCCGTTGGTGGGGGGTGACGGGTGATGGCACGTGTCGGCGTGCGCATATGCGAAACCGGTGCTCTGGGACGCAGAGGAGCGCGACCGGATGTGTGCGTCACCCTTCGCAACCGGATCAATACATTCCGGGTGTTGTGGCTCGGTGGCCCGGAGGGCGTGGACGTTTCACGTGAAACAGCCCTGTGGGGCAGAAGACTTTCAAGTCTTCTGCCCCACAGGGCGGTTGAAAGGTGCCCAGGCGAACGCACTCTCGGGCAGAAGGGGCTCGCGAGACTCGCCTCCGGGGCGGGAAGCAGCCTCGGAAGAAAATCTTCTCGGTTTCCGGCTCTCAGCGGCGGTTGTCGCGGTCGGCTTCCTCCTCGTCGGCCTGCTTGGCCTGGACCTCCGGGTCGAGGACGGACTGGCCGCTGCCGTCCACGGAGGACAGACGACCGGGTTCCGAGACCTCGGTGGCGGCGGGGGGCTCGACCAGCCAGTCGGGGTTGGCCTGCTTGTCCCACCACTTCCAGGCGGCGAAGGCGCCGCCTGCCAGGGCGCCCAGCACGGCCAGTCCCTTGACGGCACGGCCGAGCTTCGCCCGGCGTTGCTGCCTGCGAACCAGCTTCTGGATCTGCTGGGGCGAAACCTGCCCGCGCAGTGCGGCCAGCGCGGCGACACTGCGGGCAGTGGCCTCCTCGCGGGCGGGCCCGGCAACGGCCACGGCCTGTTCAATGCGCGGACGGGAGTAGTCGGCGGCCTGGCGGGCCGCCTTGCGAGTGCGGACGGCGGCTTCATGGGCCGCGTGGTCGACCTTCGGCGGTACATGCGTGCGAGCCTGTTCAAGGCGCGGGACGACATGGGCGCCGTACTGGACGCGTGCCTGTTCCGCGGCCTGCGACACCTTCGGCGCGAGTCGTACGCGTGCCTCGTGCGCGTAGTGCGAGGCCTTGTCCTTGGCCGTGTCGGCGTAGGGCGCCACCACTTCCGCGGCGTGCAGCACGCTGTCCTTCGCCGAGCCGGTCGCGGCGCGCACGCTGTCGATGCGGGTCACGGGATCCTCCTCCTCGGTGGCGTACGGTAATTCGACTTTCCACCCTTTTGGGGATCATGCCTCCCGGAGCGCTCCGGGGCATGTGCGGGCGGGCATCCGGGTCATGGATACCGACTCCGGTTGATCATCGAGCAGGAGTCGCTCATGAACCGGTCACGTGCAATAGAGGATGAATGCGGGGCAACGGGAGCTTGTCCACGACAATGCCGACAATGCCACGGATCGCCGCGAAGCGCGCCGGTACCGGGGGTACTCGACCGGTTTTCCGCGCACCCGCCGTACAAGAGCGCGGGCGTCGGGGGACGGACGGCGCCGTCCGTGCGAGGATCGGGGGAGTTCACAGAGGACAACGGAAGGCAGATCGTGGCTGAGCAGCTGTACGCCACCCTGAAGACCAACCACGGCGACATCGAGGTGCGGCTGCTGCCGAACCACGCGCCCAAGACGGTCCGTAACTTCGTCGAGCTCGCCCAGGGCGAGCGTGAGTGGACCAACCCGGCCACCGGCCAGAAGTCCACGGACAAGCTCTACGACGGCACGGTCTTCCACCGGGTGATCAGCGGATTCATGATCCAGGGCGGTGACCCGCTGGGCAACGGCACCGGTGGTCCCGGCTACCAGTTCGCGGACGAGTTCCACCCGGACCTCGGCTTCGACAAGCCCTACCTGCTGGCCATGGCCAACGCGGGCCCGGGCACCAACGGCTCGCAGTTCTTCATCACCGTCGCCCCGACGGCGTGGCTGAACCGCAAGCACACCATCTTCGGCGAGGTCGTCGACGCGGCCAGCCAGAAGGTCGTGGACGCCATCGCCGGCGCCCAGACCAACCCGCGCACCGACCGCCCGGTCAACGACGTCGTCATCGAGTCGGTCGTCGTCGAGACCCGCCAGGGCTGAGCCCACGGCGGTCGCCGCCAGGGCCGAGCCCGCGCCTGGTCTCGCCGCGTCCGCCTCGTCCGGCGGGTTCACCGCCGAGGCCGAGCGCGCCGGGTTCACCACGCGGGCGGAGCCGAAAAGGTTCGCAAGGTCCCGAAGGGAACCATTCGCCCCGCTCATCCGTAAGGATGGGCGGGGCCGATGCGTTCCACACAGGAGATGGAGGGGACCCCATGGACCAGGTGCCGAGCAGCTCGCGGGACGCGCAGAGCCTGCCCACCTGTTACCGGCACCCGGACCGCGAGACGGGTATCCGCTGCACCCGATGCGAGCGCCCCATCTGCCCCGAGTGCATGGTGAGCGCCTCCGTCGGCTTCCAGTGCCCCGAATGCGTCCGCGGCGGCTCCGGCACAGGCCATGCGCCCTCCGCCTCTGCCCCTCGCACCCTCGCCGGCGGCACGGTCACCGCCGACCCACGGCTCCTCACCAAGATCCTGGTCGGCGTGAACGTGCTGCTCTTCCTGGTGCAGATGTCCGCGGGTGACCGTTTCACCGACCGGTTCGACCTCATCGGGCGGGCCTGGGTACCGGAACTGGGCTCCTCGCTCCAGGGCGTCGCCGAGGGCCAGTGGTACCGGCTCGTGACGTCGATGTTCCTGCACAGCGGCGTCACGCACATCCTGTTCAACATGCTCAGCCTGTGGTGGATCGGCGGTCCGCTGGAGGCGGCCCTCGGCCGAGCCCGTTATCTGGCGCTCTACTTCGTCTCGGGCCTCGCGGGCAGTGCGCTCACCTACCTGCTCGCCGCGCAGAACCAACCGTCCCTCGGTGCTTCCGGCGCCATCTTCGGCCTCTTCGGCGCGACCGGCGTCCTCATGCGCCGCCTCAACTACGACATGCGCCCGCTGATCATCCTGCTGGTGATCAACCTGATCTTCACCTTCACCCCGATGTTCAACATCGCCTGGCAGGCCCATGTCGGCGGCCTCGTCGGTGGTGTCCTGGTCGGCTACGCGATGGTGCACGCGCCGCGTGAGCGGCGGGCGCTGATCCAGTACGGCGCATGCGCTCTGGTACTGGCCGCCGTGGTGGTCATGACGCTGGTCAGGACCGCGCAGCTGACCTGAGGTGATGTCGCACCGTCACCGGTCCGGCGCCCCGAGGGCACCGTTACGGCACTGTTGTCCACAGACCGTGGCGGATCTTGTGCATAGGGTGCGGGAACAGGTGTGCCCCCTGTCGCTCACCTGCGTTTTCGCAGGTCAGGCAGGGGGCGAACATGTTTGCGGATACTGGTGGAGCAGTCATACCGGCGTCAACGCCCAGTGAGTTATCCACAGATCGTCGTTCTTTTTCCCCACTGTGGAAAACGCCTGTGGATAACTCCGTGGATAGCTCTGGGGAGAGTTACTTCCACCGAGCGGAGACCGCTACTTCCACTGGGTCGAGACGCCGAATCCCGCGGCGATGAAGCCGAAGCCGACCACGATGTTCCAGTTACCGAGGGAGTCGATCGGCAGCGAGCCGTCGGTCACATAGAAGACGACGATCCAGGCGAGGCCGATGAGGAACATGGCCAGCATGACGGGCGCCACCCAGCCACGGCTGTTCAGCTTGATATTCGTGGCCTGCTTGGACGGCGGCGGCGTGTAGTCGGCCTTCTTGCGGATACGTGACTTCGGCACGAGGGTCTCTCCTGTCGATGCGCTGCGTGGCCGCGCAGGGAACTGTGGCGGGCTCCGGGGCAGCGTACAAGGGGACACTGATTGCTCCCCCGGGCGTCCGTTAGCGTAGTGCTTCCGTGGCGCCTAAGGAGATAAGGGTACGTTGAGCAATTCAGCCGACTCCCCCAAGGCTGGTTCCGGCACCTCCCCGGAGGCCGGTTCCGCCGACTCCTCCGGGGCCGGCCCCGAGGCCGCCTCCCGGAACGGCGATCCCTCCGACCGAGGCGGTTTCCGGCCCGTGCGCGTGCTCACCGTCGGCGTCTTCGCCCTGGCCGGGCTGATCTTCTTCACCAGCTTCGACACCGCCAAGGGCACCAACATCCGTACGGACGCCTCACTGCTGAAGCTCTCCGACCTCATTCAGGAACGCAGCCACAAGAACGGGCAGCTCGACGAGTCCAACGCGGTCCTCCGGGGCGACGTCGAGGCCCTCGCCGAAAGGGACGACGGCAGCACCGAGGCCGAGGACGCGCGGCTCAAGGCCCTGGAGAAGAACGCCGGCACCCAGAAGCTCAAGGGCGAGGCGCTCACGGTCACCCTCAACGACGCCCCGCCGGACGCCACCGCCAAGCTCCCCGGCTACCCCGAGCCGCAGCCCGACTACCTCGTCATCCACCAGCAGGATCTGCAGGCCGTGGTGAACGCCCTGTGGCTGGGCGGCGCCGAGGGCATCAAGGTCATGGATCAGCGGCTGATCTCCACCAGCGCCGTGCGCTGCGTCGGCAACACCCTGATCCTCCAGGGCCGCGTCTACTCACCCCCGTACAAGATCCAGGCGGTCGGTGACCCGGAGAAGCTGCAGAAGGCGCTCGCCGCGAGCGAGGCGATCCAGAACTACATGGTGTACGTCAACGTCTACGGACTGGGCTGGAAAGTGACCGAGGACGGGCCGGTGACTCTTCCCGGCTACTCGGGCACAGTGGATCTGAAGTACGCGAAGCCCGTGGAGTGACGGCAGCCGGGGGACCCGTGTCGGTGCGCGTGATCGTGAGGACCGTCAGCGAACTCTGCATCACCGCAGGCACCCTGATCCTGCTCTTCGTCGTCTACGTGCTGTTCTGGACCGGTGTGAAGGCCGACACCGAGATGGACCACCAGGTCGACCTGCTCCAGGACCAGTGGGCGAAGCAGCCGGTGAGGCCGACGTCCGGCCCGGGCACCACGGCGGCTCCGGAGCCACCCGCTCCGTACGAGGCAGGCAAGCCCTTCGCCCTCATGTACATCCCGCGGCTTGGTTTCACGTGGAACAAGCCCGTCCTCGAAGGCACGAAGACGGACACTCTCAAGAAAGGGCTCGGGCACTACGCGAACACCGCTCAGCTGGGACAGAAGGGGAACTTCGCGGTCGCCGGCCACCGCCGGACCTACGGTGATCCCTTCAAAGATTTTCCCAAGCTGCGCCCCGGTGACGCGGTCGTCCTGAGCGACGGAGCGAACTGGTTCACGTACGTCATCGACGAAGGGCCTTATCGGACATTGCCCACGGACGTCCAGGTCATCGACCCCGTACCGAAGAAATCGGGCTACACGCGCGCGGGGCGGTATCTGACGCTGACGACGTGCGACCCGGAGTGGGGACACAGCCATCGGCTCATCGTCTGGGGCCATCTCGAATCCACACAGCCTGTGGAGGCCGGGAAACCGGAGGCACTCCGCCGTTAGTCTGGTGGCGGTACGGCGTGAGACCGGTGCCGTGGTGTGAAGGAAGGGACGGCATGTACGGCTGGATCTGGCGACATCTGCCGGGCAACGTATGGGTGAAGGCGCTGGTCTCCATCGTGCTGACCCTGGCCGTCGTCTATGTCCTCTTCCAATACGTCTTTCCCTGGGCGGAGCCCCTGCTGCCCTTCAACGATGTGACGGTGAACGACCAGTGAGTGCCGCCCGACCCGCCCGGGTCCTCGTCGTCGACAACTACGACAGCTTCGTCTTCAACCTGGTCCAGTACCTGTACCAACTGGGCGCCGAGTGCGAGGTGCTGCGCAACGACGAGGTGGCGACCTCGCACGCCCAGGACGGCTTCGACGGCGTGCTCCTGTCCCCCGGGCCGGGCACCCCGGAGGAGGCCGGCGTCTGCGTCGACATGGTCCGCCACTGTGCCGCGACCGGCGTCCCCGTCTTCGGCGTCTGCCTCGGCATGCAGTCCATGCAGGTGGCGTACGGCGGTGTCGTGGACCGCGCGCCCGAACTGCTGCACGGCAAGACATCGCTGGTGGAGCACGAGGGCAAGGGGGTCTTCGCGGGCCTGCCCACCCCTTTCACCGCGACCCGCTACCACTCCCTGGCCGCCGAGCCCGCGACGGTGCCGGCGGAGCTGGAGGTCACGGCGCGTACCCACGACGGGATCATCATGGGCCTCAGGCACCGTGAACTGCCCGTCGAGGGCGTGCAGTTCCACCCCGAGTCGGTGCTCACCGAGCACGGCCACCACATGCTCGCCAACTGGTTGGCGGAATGCGGCGACCAAGGGGCCGTGGCGAGGTCGACGGGGCTCGCCCCCGTGGTGGGCAGGGCCACGGCGTGACGGCCCTGCGTCCCGAGCGCGAGAGTGCCCCCTACGGCGGCGAGGCCGCGTACGGGGGCGCCGAGTCGTTCGAGGCGGAGGCCTTCCAGTCCGGGCCGTACGCCGACCCGGCCGAGCCTCAGCAGCAGTGGGCCGCCCAGCCGACCACGCCGTACGTCCAGGGCGACTGGTACGGGCAGCAGCAGCCGGACGCGGAGCCCTCCTTCCAGCCGTATGAGGGCTACGGCGACCGCCTCCAGGCCACGTCCGAGGGCTCCTTCGAGGCCTATGGAGCGGCCACCGTCCATGAGCGGGTCTCGGCCGACACCGCCCAGGAGCACCCTCCGATCGACGAGGAGACCGTGGCGCTCCGGGTGGAGGAGGCGCGGCGCATGGCGGCTGCGGCCGAGCCGATATCCGCGCCCCCCGCCCCAGGAGGCCGTGCGGCCCGCCGTAAGGCCGCGAGACGGCACGGGAGGCATGGGGGCTCCCCGGGGGCCCACGTGGGCTCCGGAGTCGCTCAGGGGCCCGAGCAGGCCTTAGGGGCGGCTGGCCGGACATCGCCCCGTTCCCGGGTCGAGGCACGGCGGGCGGCGCGGGCGCAGAAGCCCAGTGCCGGGGTGATCGCCAGCCGGGTCATCGGAGAGGTGTTCATCACCACCGGTGTGGTGATGCTGCTGTTCGTCACGTACCAGCTCTGGTGGTCGAACATCCGGGCCCATCAGCAGGCGGGCAGGGAGGCGACGAGCCTCCAGGAGGAGTGGAAGAACGGCAAGCGCGCGCCGGGCGCGTTCGAGCCGGGGCAGGGCTTCGCCATCCTGCACATTCCGAAGCTGGACGTCGTCGTGCCGATCGCCGAGGGCATCAACAAGTCGAAGGTCCTCGACCGCGGAATGGTCGGGCACTACGACGAGAACAGCATCAAGACGGCGATGCCCGAGGACAAGACCGGCAACTTCGGTATCGCCGGTCACCGCAACACCCATGGTGAACCGTTCCGGTACATCAACCGGCTCAAGCCCGGTGACCCGATCGTCGTGGAGACGCAGGACAAGTACTACGTCTACGACATGGCCTCGATCCTGCCGGTGACGCCTCCGACCAACGTCAGCGTGCTCGACCCCGTTCCCCCGGGATCCGGCTTCACCGAGCCGGGCCGCTACATCACGCTGACCACGTGCACGCCCGAGTTCACGAGCAAGTACCGCATGATCGTGTGGGGCAAGATGGTGGAGGAACGGCCGCGCAGCGAGGGGAAGCCCGACGCGCTCGTCCAGTAGGGGCTCGACCAAGGGCGGAAGAACTGTGGCAGTGACCACCGACGACACCGAAGAGAAGACAGGCGTGTCCGAGACCGCGCCACGGCGCCGTGGCATGAGCCGGCTGGCCATGGCCGTCAGTGTCTTCGGCGAACTCCTCATCACAGCGGGGCTGGTGCTCGGCCTGTTCGTCGTCTACTCGCTGTGGTGGACGAACGTCCTCGCCGACCGCGAGGCGGACAAGGAAGCGAACAAGGTCCGCGACAACTGGTCCGCCGACACCGGCCCGGGCGCCCTGGACACCAAGGACGGCATCGGCTTCCTGCATGTTCCCGCGATGAACAACGGCGAGGTCCTGGTGAAGAAGGGCACCTCGCCCAAGATCCTCAACGGTGGTGTCGCCGGCTACTACACCGACCCCGTCAAGGCGACTCTCCCCACCTCCGACAAGGACGGCAACTTCACCCTCGCCGCCCATCGCGACGGCCACGGTGCCAAGTTCCACAACATCGACAAGCTTGCGAAGGGCGACTCGATCGTCTTCGAGACCCGCGACAACTGGTACGTCTACAAGGTCTACGACACCCTCGCCGAGACCTCGAAGTACAACGTCAAGGTCCTGTCGAACATCCCGAAGGAGTCCGGCAAGAAGAAAGCCGGCAAGTACATCACCCTCACCACCTGCACGCCCGTCTACACCTCGCGGTACCGGTACATCGTGTGGGGCGAGCTGGAGCGCGTGGAACGGGTCAACGCGGAACGCACCCTCCCGAAGGAACTGCGGTAGAGCCACGGCAGGTTGCTTGCGCGTAGGGATGTTTCACGTGAAACATCCGGTTTCACGTGAAACATCTGGACAACGAAGGAGCCCCGGCACCCCCTTCAGGGAGGTGCCGGGGCTCCTTCGTTGTACGGGACGAGGGGTGGATCATTCCTCGTCGTGGGGAGCGGTGGCGTTATCCGAAGAACCCGCCGCCGTTGCTCCCGCCATTGTTGTTGTTGCCGTTGTTGCCACCGAAGCCCACCGAGGCGAGGGTGATCGTCGTCTGGCTGGGGTCGGCGCCGTTGCCGCCGTCCGGGTCCTGGTCGGTGACGATCGCGGTGTCGCTCTGGTCGCTGCCTTGGGCGAACTGGATGTTGGTGAAGCCGGATGCCTGCAGGATCTGCTTGGCCTGGCCAACGGTCCGTCCCACGACATTCGGGACCTCGGCCTCCTGCTCCTCCTCCTCGGCCGCCTTACCGATCTGGATGGTGACCGTGTCGCCCTTGTTGAGCTCTGTTCCTGCCTCAGGGCTGGTCGCCACGACCTTGCCGACGAGGTTGGGGTCACTGGTCTCGACCTCGGTACAGGTGCCGACGAGGTTGTTGGCCTCCATCTGGGACTTGGCGTCGTCACAGCTCCGGCCAGTGACGGTCGGCACGGTGGCCTTCTCCTCGGCCTTGGCAACCGTCAGGGTGATCGTGGAGCCCTTCTCCACTTCCTTGCCGGTTGTGGGGTTCTGGTCGAGAACCGTGCCGGCCTCCTCCGGGGACTCCTTCGTCTTGGTCTCGACGACGAACTCGTAGTCCTCGCCCTCCAGCTTGTCCTTCGCGTCCTCGATCTGGTCACCGATGACGCTAGGAACTGCCACCTTCGGCGCGCCCGTGGACACCACCAAGTCGATGGTGTCGCCCTTCTTCACTTCGACACCCGCCTGCGGGTTCTGCTCGCAGACGTTGCCCTTCTTCTGGTCCTCGCAGGGCTTCTGGGAGACCTGTACCTTCAGGTCGACGTTCGTGGCCGCCTGTTTCGCCTCCGCCTCGCTCTGGCCGATGAAGTTCGGCGCCTTGAGGGTGTCGTTGCCGACGTCGTTCCCCGGGAACATCCATCGCCCGATGAGGATCGCGCCGATCAGCACCAGCACACCCGCGACGACCAGGAGGATCGTCGAGGTGTTGTTCTTCTTCTGCTGGCGTCGGCGGCCCTGGCGGTCGTCGTAGCCGTAGCCATCGTCCGGACCGACAGGCGGCAGCATCGTCGTGGCACCGGCGTCGGCGCGCAGGGCGGTGGTCGGCTGGTCGTCGGGGTAGCCGCCGTAACCGACCGAGCCCATGGCCGCCGTGGCCGCGACGGGCTGGCCGTCGAGGCAGGCCTCGATGTCGGCGCGCATCTCGTCGGCGGACTGGTAGCGGTAGTCCGGGTCCTTGACCAGGGCACGCAGGACGATGGCGTCCATCTCCGGCGTGATCTCCGGGTCGAAGACGCTCGGGGGCTGCGGCTCCTCCCGCACATGCTGGTAGGCGACCGCCACGGGGGAGTCGCCGACGAACGGCGGGCGGACCGTCAGCAGCTCGTAGAGCAGACAGCCCGTCGAGTACAGGTCGGACCGGGCGTCCACCTGCTCACCCTTGGCCTGCTCCGGCGAAAGGTACTGCGCGGTGCCGATGACCGCGGAGGTCTGCGTCATCGTCATACCGGCGTCGCCCATGGCGCGGGCGATGCCGAAGTCCATCACCTTGACCTGGCCGTTGCGCGTCAGCATGACGTTGGCCGGCTTGATGTCGCGGTGGACGATCTGGTTGCGGTGGGCGTACTCCAGTCCCTGGAGGATGCCGATGGTCATCTCCATGGCCCGCTCCGGCAGCAGCTTGCGGCCGCTGTGAAGAAGCTCACGGAGGGTCGAGCCCTCGACGTACTCCATGACGATGTACGGGATCGAGACCCCGTCGATGTAGTCCTCGCCCGTGTCGTAGACCGCCACGATCGCGGGGTGGTTGAGCGAGGCGGCCGACTGGGCCTCCCGGCGGAACCGGGCCTGGAAGGTGGGGTCGCGCGCGAGGTCCGCTCGCAGCGTCTTCACCGCCACGGTGCGGCCGAGGCGGGTGTCCATCGCGAGGTAGACCTCCGCCATGCCACCACGGCCGAGCACCTGGCCCAGCTCGTACCGGCCGCCGAGGCGACGCGGCTCTTCCATAGCTTCCTACCAGCCCTCTCCGTCGGTCCCGACCGCACCCATGTGTGGTCCGGCGGCTGTGCTCCGGGCATACGGTACCCGGCTCGCCTTCTGTGACCTGGCCAACCGCGTCACCCGATACAGGACCGGTATCGCAACGTGCACTGATGTGAAGGTGACGTGATCGGGGTCACTTCTTGCTGTTGATCACTGCCTCCATCACGCTTTTCGCGATCGGGGCGGCGAGACCGCCACCGGAGATGTCACCGCGGTTCGCCGAACCGTCCTCGACGACCACGGCCACGGCGACCGGCGAGCTGCCGTCGCTGAGCTTGGCGTACGAGATGAACCAGGCGTACGGCTTCTCCTTGTTGTTCACGCCGTGCTGCGCGGTACCGGTCTTGCCGCCGACGGTGACGCCGTCGATCTGCGCCCTGGTGCCGGTGCCCGTCTTGACGACGGTCTCCATCATCTCCTGCAGCTTCTGGGCGGTCTCCGCGGAGACCGCCTGGGACAGCGTCTCGGGGTCGTGCGTCTCGATGACGTCGAGGTTGGACGCGCGCAGCTGGTCGACCATGTACGGCTTCATCAGCTCCCCGTCGTTGGCGACGGCCGAGGCGACCATGGCCATCTGCAGCGGGGTGGCGCGGTTGGAGGCCTGCCCGATGCCGGCCATCGCGTTCTGCGGGCGGTTGTCCTCGGGGTAGACGCTCTCCGCAGCGCGGACGGGGGTGTCCAGCGTGGCCTCGTTGAAGCCGAACTTCTCGGCCTGCTCAATCATCTTGTCGTTGCCGACGGTGTCGGAGAGCTTGCCGAAGACCGTGTTGCAGGACTGCTCCAGCGCGTAACGGAGCGTGGCGTTCTTACACACACCGTGCTCGTTGGTGAGCTTGCTGGACGACTCCGGCAGCGGGTACGGGTCCGGGGTGTCCGTCTTGTCGTCAATGCCTGAGACGGCGCCGTCCTCCAGCGCCGCGGCGGCCGTGACCACCTTGAACGTGGAGCCCGGCGGGTAGGTCTCGCGCAGCGCGCGGTTCAGCATCGGCTTGTCGGAGTCCTTCTCCAGCTTCTGGAAGGTCTCGCTGTCCTTGCTGCTGATGCCGGCGAAGGTCGACGGGTCGTACGACGGAGTGGAGGCCAGGGCGAGGATCGCACCGGTCTTGGGGTCGAGCGCGGCGACGGCGCCCTTCTTGTCGCCGAGGCCCTCGAAGGCCGCCTTCTGTGCGGCCGGGTTGAGGGTGGTGACGACGCTGCCGCCCTCTTTTTTCTTACCGGTGATCATGTCCAGCGTGTTCCGGAAGAACAGCCGGTCGTCATTGCCGGTGAGAATGCCGTCCTCAAGGCTCTCCAGCTGGGTGGTGCCGACGATCTGGGAGGCGTACCCGGTGACCGGGGCCCACATCTCGCCGTTCTTCCAGGTGCGCTTGTACTTGTAGTCGGTGCCCTTGACTTCCATGGATCCGGTGATGGCCTTGCCGTCGACGATGATGTCGCCGCGCGGTGTGGCGTAGCGCTCGATGGAGACCCGCCGGTTCTCCATGCGTGACTGCAGGGCATCGGCCTGGACGTACTGGATCCAGTTGTCGCGAATGAGCAGGGTGAGGACGAGGAGTCCGCAGAAGATCGCGATCCGGCGCAGGGGCTTGTTCACGGTCGGACCACCTGGGTCATCTCGGCGTCGGGGTTGCTTGCGGGGGCGGGGGCCGGGCGGCGCGCGGTGTCGCTGATACGGAGCAGAAGACCGATGAGGGCCCAGTTCGCGATCACGGAAGAACCACCGGCCGCGAAGAACGGCATGGTCATACCGGTCAGCGGGATCAGACCCATGACACCGCCGACCACCACGAAGATCTGCAGGGCGAAGGCGCCGGAGAGGCCGACGGCGAAGAGCTTGCCGAAGGGGTCGCGGGCGGCCAGCGCCGTGCGCACACCTCGCTCGATGATCAGCCCGTACAGCAGCAGGATCCCCATGACACCGGCCAGCCCGAGCTCCTCACCGACGGTGGAGAAGATGAAGTCGGAGTTGGCGGCGAAACCGATGAGATCGGAGTTGCCCTGGCCGAGCCCCGTACCGAGGACTCCACCGGAACCGAAGGCCATGATCGACTGGCCGATCTGGTAGCAGGCATCGGAGTTCTCGTAGCAGGACCACGGGTCGAGCCAGGCGTTGACGCGGGCCTGAACGTGACCGGCGAACGACGCCACACCGACGGCGCCGGCGGCGGACATCAGCAGGCCGATCACAATCCAGCTCGTCCGCTCGGTGGCTACGTACAGCATGATCACGAACATGCCGAAGAACAGGAGCGACGTTCCCAGGTCGTTCTCGAAGATGAGGATGAGTAGGCTCACGGCCCAGATCGTGATGATCGGGCCCAGGTCGCGCCCACGTGGCAGGTAAAGGCCCATGAACCGGCGGCTGGCCAGGGCCAGCGCGTCTCGCTTCACCATGAGGTAGCCGGAGAAGAAGATCGCGAGAACGATCTTCGCGAACTCGCCCGGCTGGATGGAGAATCCGGCGACGCTGATCCAGATCTTGGCGCCGAACACGTTGGCGCCGAGGCCTGGGACGAGCGGCAGAAGCAGCAACACCAGCGCGGCCACCATGGAGATGTAGGTGTAGCGCTGGAGAATGCGGTGGTCCTTGAGGAATACGAGTACCGCGACGAACAGCGCGAGACCGATGGCCGAGTACATCAGCTGATTCGGAGCCGACGGGGAAAAGGCGCCGAAGGCGTTCTCGGCCAGCTGCTGGAGTCTCTCCGACTGGTCGAGCCGCCAGATGAATACCAGCCCTAGCCCGTTCAGAAGCGTGGCCAGCGGCAGCAGCAGCGGGTCCGCGTACGCCGCGAACTTACGTACGACGAGGTGGCCGATGCCGGCCAGCAGGCCGAGACCGAGGCCGTAGCCCAGCAGACCGGTGGGCACCTCGTCGTTGATGGCGAGACCCACGTTGGCGTAGGCGAACACCGGGATGACGACCGCGAACGCCAGCAGCGCCAGCTCGGTGTTGCGTCGGCTCGGGGTGCCGATCGCGCCGATCGTGGACGTGTGCTGCGTCGACGTGTTGGTAGTACTGCTCATCGTGTGAGTGGGCCCCTCGCGGCTTGCCTACTGCTCACCGCACCGCGAGACCAGCTCCTGCTCCTCCTCCGAGAGGCTGGGGCCGGTCGACGGTGTGGGTGCGGTCTGGGTCGGGGTCGACGTCGACGGTGTCGACGTCGGGGACGGTGTGGCCTTGGACGTCAGGGAGGTCTTCGTGGTTCCCGTGACGCCGCCGGCCTCGCCCTCGCCGGTCTTGGCGTTGTTGTCCGCCGCCTCGCGGCGCTCGGCGTTCTTCTTGCACGCCGACGCCTGGGTGGACAGCTCCTCGATCTTCTTCCGGGCGTCGTTCAGGTTGCCCTGGGGGATCGTGGCCTCGACCTGCTTCTGCCAGAACGAGGGCAGGTACTTGAGTTCGATCTCGGGGTGGTCCTTCTCCACCTTCGAGAGCGAGATCCACGCCAGGTCCTGGCTGATGCCGCGGTACAGCGCCACGTGGTTGTCGTTGGCGCCGACGTAGTACTGCGTCTGGGTCCAGCGGTAACCGCCGTAGAGGCCCCCGCCGAGGACGGCGAGGGCGAGGATGCCGAAGAAGGATCTCTTGAGCCACTTGCGCTTCTTGCGTGGCTTGACGAAGTCGTCGTCGGAGTAGTCCCCGAAGCTGCCCGCCGCCGGCATGTAGCCGGTGGTGTCGCCGGAGCCGGGCGGGCCGAACTCGCCGCCGCCCTGTCCGTGCCCCTGACGGCCGAGACCGGAGGCACGGCCGGCCGGGGTCTGCATGATGCCGTTGTCCTGCAGGTGCAGCTGGTTCTCGGCGACCGCGCCGACCACGACCGGCGTGTCGGAGAGCTGCCCGGCGAGGGTGTCGCCGGTGTCGAGGTCGAGGACGTCGGCGACGATGACCGTGATGTTGTCCGGGCCGCCGCCGCGCAGCGCGAGCTGGATCAGCTCCTGCACGGTCTCCTGCGGGCCCTGGTAGCTGGCGAGGGTGTCCTCCATCGTCTGGTGGGACACGACGCCGGACAGACCGTCGGAGCAGATCAGGTACCGGTCGCCGGCGCGGACCTCGCGGATGGAGAGGTCGGGCTCGACGTGCTCGCCGCTGCCCAGCGCGCGCATCAGCAGGGAGCGCTGCGGATGGGTGGTGGCCTCCTCCTCGGTGATGCGGCCCTCGTCGACCAGACGCTGCACCCAGGTGTGGTCCTGGGTGATCTGGGTGAGGACGCCGTCCCTGAGGAGGTACGCGCGGGAGTCGCCGACGTGTACGAGGCCGAGCCGCTGGCCGGTCCACAGCAGGGCGGTGAGCGTGGTGCCCATGCCCTCCAGCTGGGGGTCCTCCTCGACCATCGCGCGCAGCTGGTCGTTGGCGCGCTGCACGGCGGTGCCGAGGGAGGTGAGGATGTCGGAGCCGGGGATGTCGTCGTCGAGCGTGACGAGGGTGGAGATCACCTCGGAGGAGGCGACCTCGCCGGCCGCCTGGCCGCCCATGCCGTCGGCGATCGCGAGCAGCCGCGGACCGGCGTAGCCGGAGTCCTCGTTGCCCTCGCGGATCATGCCTTTGTGCGATCCGGCGGCGAAGCGCAGTGACAGACTCATGCGCACCTCGCCCGTCGGCTCCGGGTACATCCGCACGGTGCCCACCCTCCGGTCGGGAGCGCGCCGGGGCCCTTGGTGGGGGCCACCACTGCGTGCTCGCTCCGCTCGCGCCTATTCATGATGTAGCACTACTTCCGCAGCTCGATGACGGTCTTGCCGATGCGGATCGGCGCGCCCAGCGGAATGGGCGTGGGAGTCGTCAGTCGGTTCCGGTCGAGATACGTGCCGTTGGTGGACCCCAGGTCCTCGACGATCCACTGGCCGTCGCGGTCCGGGTAGATCCGGGCGTGCCGGCTGGAGGCGTAGTCGTCGTCCAGCACGATCGTGGAGTCGTGGGCGCGGCCCAGGGTGATGGTCTGGCCCTGCAGCGTCACGGTCGTCCCCGTCAGCGTGCCCTCGCTGACGACGAGCTTGGTCGGCGCGTTGCGCCCGCGGCGACCGCCGCCGGAGGGGGCCGCGGGCTGCTGGCCGCGCTGCTGCGGGGGCGCGGCCTGCCGGGCGGCCTGCTGCGGCCGCGCGTTCTCCCGGCGCGACCCCCGCTGGGTGACGCGCGTACCGAAGAGGTCGCTGCGGATGACCTGCACGGCCACGATCACGAACAGCCACAGTACGGCCAGGAAACCCAGCCGCATGACCGTGAGGGTCAGCTCTGACATTGCCCCCGCTTCACCCTTCGGCTTGCCGGTAAATGATGGTGCTGCTGCCCACGACGATCCGCGAGCCGTCGCGGAGCGTAGCGCGGGTGGTGTGCTGCCCGTCCACCACGATGCCGTTGGTGGATCCGAGATCCTGGATCGTCGAGGGCGTTCCGGTCCGGATCTCGCAGTGCCGGCGGGAGACGCCGGGGTCGTCGATCCGCACGTCGGCTTCGGTGCTGCGGCCCAGCACCAGCGTCGGGCGGGAGATCTGATGGCGGGTGCCGTTGATCTCGATCCAGTAGCGCGTGCGCCCACCGGCCGCCGGGGCGGCGGGTGGCCGCTGGCCGAGCGGGGCGGCACCGGGGCGGCCACCGCCGGGCGGCGGGGTGGCCGGCATGGGCGGGGCTCCCGCGGGCGCGGGGGTGGGCGGGTAGCCGTAGCCTCCGGGGCGGCCCGCGGCGGGGCTCGCCGGGGCGCCGCCCGAGGGGGCCTGCTGGTTGGTGGAGGAGGCGAGCGTACGGCTGCGCACCCGGTACAGACCGGTGTCGAGGTCGTCGGCCTTCTCCAGGTGGACCTTGATGGGGCCCATGAAGGTGTAGCGCTGCTGCTTGGCGTAGTCGCGCACCATGCCGGCGAGCTCGTCGCCGAGCTGGCCGGAGTAGGGGCTGAGGCGCTCGAAGTCGGGCGTGCTCAGCTCCACGATGAAGTCGTTGGGGACGACCGTCCGGTCGCGGTTCCAGATGGTCGCGTTGTTGTCGCACTCGCGCTGGAGCGCTCCCGCGATCTCCACGGGCTGGACCTCGGACTTGAACACCTTGGCGAAGGTGCCGTTGACCAGACCTTCGAGACGTTGCTCGAACTTCTTCAGGACTCCCATGGGGCACCTCCTCCGTCGTCACCGCTCTGCGTACCGCGTCGGTACTGCTTACTGATCGTATCCACGCGCCGGGAAATCGGCTGGTTCCCCCTGTCGGCCCGGTCGACCGGTGTCACCCGGTATCGACGCCCACTGAAGTCCCCTCCCGGATTCCCGCCGGAGCTCCTCTTCGAACTCCCTCGTCCGCACTCTGCCAAGGATCGTAGAGGCGGTGCGAGACCAGTGTCCCGCACCGGACTGTGCGTCCTGTCCCTCTGCAGTAGAGATGGCCGGGACCGGTACGAGGTTGATACGTGAACAAGCATCCGTTGATACGTGGCGGGAGGGGCAGCGCGTTCGGTCCGCGCTGGTCGGCCGGGTCACGTCGTGGTGGCGGGGGCCGGCCGCGGATAAGGGATGTGAAGCCACCCTCTCCAGCGTGCTAATCTTCTCGATGTCGGAAGGCGCCACACCGCAAGGCACGGAGCCCGAAGACACACCTAATGCGCGGGTGGCGGAATAGGCAGACGCGCTGGATTCAGGTTCCAGTGCCCGCAAGGGCGTGGGGGTTCAACTCCCCCCTCGCGCACAGCGAAGCGGTCCCATCGTGATCACGATGGGACCGCTTCTTTTTGCCCACTCGCTCAGCGCGTCGAGACGAGACGGTGAGTCGGCTACGGGCTCTGAGGTGTGAGGAGTCTCTCAGGAGATTCGGGTAAGGCCTTTCGGCTTCCGGTGGCGCGGGACGGCCCGGGGGCGCGCTTCGCCTCACGCGCGCGGTGAGCGGTGGTGTCAGGGTCAGCATCACGTGAATCGCCGTAGATGCGTATACGAACGATGTTTCACGTGAAACGGTGCCGAGTGGCCGTTTCGCGCTGCTCCTTATGCGTGCCACCCTCGGCAATCCCGTCAGGACCGTTGACGCTCGCCTACCCCCTCCCTATCTTCTGGTCGGACTGTCGCACAACGTTCGTTATTTCGAACGCAGTTCATTGCTGATGACCTTACGACGCACCTGCCAGAGACGAGGCGCACATGGCACCGCCCCTCTCCAGACGCTTTCTTCTTCAGTCCGCGATACTCGCCGCGGCCGTACCCGGGGTCTCCTTCGGGGCGGGTGGTGGCCGTGCGGTCGCCGCCACCGTCCCGACACCGTCCACCTGGCCGGTGCGGCCCTTCGAGCTCAAGGACGTGACGCTCGGCCAGGGTCTGTTCGCCGACAAACGGCAGCTGATGCTCGACCACGGCCGCGGCTACGACGTCGACCGGTTGCTGCAGGTCTTCCGCGCCAACGCGGGCCTCTCCACCAAGGGCGCGGTCGCCCCCGGCGGCTGGGAAGGGCTGGACGGCGAGGCCAACGGCAACCTTCGCGGCCACTACACGGGGCACTTCCTGACCATGCTGGCGCAGGCGTACGCGAGCACAGGCGACCAGGTGTACGCCGACAAGATCCGGACCATGGTCGGTGCGCTGACCGAGGTGCGGGAGGCGCTGCGCAATGATCCGCGCATGCTCGCCGTCACGGGGAAGTGGGGCGGCGCGCACGAGAACGTCCGGGGTTCGTACCAGTACGTCGACCTGCCTGCCGCCGTCCTCGGTGGTGCCTCGGCGATCACCCTGTCGGTCTGGGTGAAGCCCACCCACGACGCCAACTGGCAGCGGATCTTCGACTTCGGCAACAACACCAACCGGTACATGTACCTGGCCTCCCGCAACGCGGCCGGCGTACCGCGCTTCGCCATCACCACCGGCGGTGCGGGCGGAGAGCAGGCCCTCAACGGCACCACCGCCCTGCCGCTCAACCAGTGGAGCCACCTGGCCGTCACGATCAGCGGCACCACGGGCACCCTCTACGTCAACGGCACCGCCGTCGCCCAGAACACCTCGATGACGCTCAACCCCTCCGTCCTGGGCACCCTGACGAACAACTGGCTGGGCCGCTCGAACTACTCAGGCGACCCGGTCTTCGCGGGCGCCTTCGACGAGTTCAACGTCTGGTCGAGGGCGCTGACCGCGGCCGAGATCACATCGCTGCAGACCAACGAGGCCAAGAGGTCCTCCGCGGGGCTCGGCAACCTCGCGTCGTACTACTTCTTCGCCACCTCCGGCGGCACGTTCGACGACGCCTCCGGACGCGGCCTGACCGCCACGCTGCGCCGCACCTGGGGCGGACCCAGCCACGCCGGCTTCCTGGCCGCGTACCCGGAGACGCAGTTCATCGACCTGGAGACGCGGACCAGTGCCGACTACACCAAGGTGTGGGCGCCGTACTACACCGCACACAAGATCCTCAAGGGCCTGCTCGACGCCTACCTCGCCACGGACGACGCCCGGGCGCTAGACCTCGCGTCCGGGATGTGCGACTGGATGTACTCCCGGCTGTCCAAGCTGCCCGACGCCACACTGCAGCGGATGTGGGGCATTTTCTCCAGCGGCGAGTTCGGCGGCATCGTCGAGACGATCGTCGACCTGTACTCGATCACCGGCAAGGCCGACCACCTCGCACTGGCCAAGCTGTTCGACCTCGACCGGCTCATCGACGCCTGTGCCGCCGACACCGACATCCTGGACGGCCTGCACGCCAACCAGCACATCCCGATCATGACCGGCTACGTCCGGCTGTACGACGCCACGGGCGAAACCCGCTACCTCACCGCCGCCAAGAACTTCTGGGGCATGGTGATCCCCACGCGCATGTACGGCATCGGCGGCACCAGCACGGCCGAGTTCTGGAAGGCACGCGGGATCATCTCGGGGACGATCAGCGACACCAACGCCGAGACCTGCTGTGCGTACAACCTGCTCAAGCTGAGCCGGAGCCTGTTCTTCCACGAGCAGGACCCGAAGTACATGGACTACTACGAGCGGGCCCTGCTCAACCAGGTCCTCGGCTCCAAGCAGGACAAGGCGGACGCGGAGAAACCGCTGGTCACGTACTTCATCGGGCTGGAGCCCGGTCATGTACGCGACTACACCCCCAAGCAGGGCACCACCTGCTGCGAGGGCACAGGCATGGAGAGCGCCACCAAGTACCAGGACTCGGTGTACTTCACGAGGGCCGACGGCGGCGCGCTCTACGTCAACCTGTACAGCGCCGCCACCCTGAACTGGTCCGCCAAGGGCGTGACCGTCACGCAGACCACCGACTACCCGCGTGAGCAGGGCTCCACGATCACCATCGGGGGCGGCAGCGCGGCCTTCGAACTGCGGCTGCGGGTCCCGTCCTGGGCCACTACAGGCTTCCGGGTGACTGTCAACGGCAGTGCGGTGAGCGGCACTCCGGCCGCGGGCAGCTACTTCACGATCCCCTCTCGCACCTGGCGCAGCGGGGACGTCGTACGCGTGACGATCCCGTTCCGGCTGCGGGTGGAGAAGGCCCTCGACGACCCGTCGCTCCAGACCCTGTTCTACGGGCCCGTCAACCTGGTCGGCAGGAACAGCAGTACGAGCTACCTGTCGTTCGGCCTGTATCGCAACGCCGGACTCTCCGGTGACCTGCTGCCCTCCCTCACCCCGGTGAGCGGAAAACCGCTGCACTACACGCTGGACGGCACCGAGTTCGCTCCCTTCTACGAAGGGAGCGAGGATCCGACGCACGCCTACATCAAGCGCTCCGAGCCGAAGGTCGTGTTCGGGGGCACCGACTCGGGTGTCGCCAACCCGGCGAAGTCCGACGGCACGACCCTGCTCGACGAGATCTGGGGCGGGGCTCCGTTCGCTGCCAAGGGGGCGCTGGTCACGCGCGTGCAGTCGACCGTCAACTCCTGGGTGTCGGCCGGGCTGCTGAGCCAGGCGGACGGTCAGAAGGTGGTGACCACTGCGCAGAACGCGACGTACGCGGTGTGACGGCACGTGCGTGGTCTGACGCATGTACGGCGGGCTGACGGCACGTGCGTGGTCTGATGGCATGTACGCGGCCATGTTTGGCCGGGATGCCACGGGCGGCTGCTCCTTCGGTGGGGGTGGCCGCCCTTCGCGTCCCCCCTCGGAGGGGCCTACGCGGCGTGGCGCTCCGCCATCCTCCTGGGCCGGGTTTTCCACAGGCGTGGGTGGTCGGGGCGCGGAGTTGTCCACAGGGTGTGACGCGTTTTCGCCGTCGGCTGTACCGTCGTCACGAGTTGATGTTCGTGCGTGGACGTGTGCGGGGGAGGCGGACGGTGTGACCGAGGCCGGTATGACGACGGCGGGGCGGGCGGCCGAGGAAGAATCGGCGGAATCCCGGAAGACCGGGGCGGAGGCGGCGTTGCCGCAGCCTGTCGGCGCCCGTGTGCCGGGGGTGCCGGGGTTCGCCCGGTGGCCCTCGGAGGGGTCGCCCAAGGAGGACGGCAAGGCGCTGCGTGTGCGGGTCCCCCGCAGCGCGCATGCGGACCTGGTGCTCACCACCGACCGGCCGGACGCCGTGTCCGCGGTGGAGGAGTCCAACCGCGGACGCATCCCCGGCCTCGCGCCGATAAGGGTCGGCAGGATGGCGGCCACCCCCTTCGCGTTCCTGCGCGGCTCGGCGGGCCTCATGGCCTACGACCTCGCCCGTACGCCCATGACCGGTATCGGCACCCAGATCTGCGGCGACGCCCACGCGGCCAACTTCGGCCTGTACGGAGACGCCCGTGGTGGCCTCGTCATCGACCTCAACGACTTCGACGAGACCGTGCACGGCCCTTGGGAGTGGGACCTCAAACGCCTGGCAGCCTCGCTGGTGCTCGCCGGCCGTGAGGGGGGTGCGAGCGAGGACATCTGCCGCAAGGCGGCCTACGACGCGACGGGCGCCTACCGGCGCACGATGCGGCTCCTCGCCAAGCTCGCGGCGCTCGACGCGTGGAACGCCATCGCGGACGAGGAACTGGTCTCCTACACCGACGCCCACGACCTGTTGGGCACGCTGGAGCGGGTGTCGGAGAAGGCGCGTGCCAACACGAGCGGCCGCTTCGCGGCCAAGTCCACCGAGCAGGTGGAGGGCGGCGGCCGCCGCTTCGTGGATGCCCCGCCGGTGCTGCGCCGGGTGGGCGACGAGGAGGCCGCGGCGGTGGCCACCTCCCTGGCGCAGTATCTGGACACGCTCTCCGAGGACCGTCACCCGCTGCTCGCCCGGTACGCCGTGCACGACGTGGCGTTCCGCGTGGTCGGCACCGGCAGCGTGGGCACGCGCTCCTACGTCGTCCTGCTCCTGGACCACCGCGGCGAACCGCTCGTCCTGCAGGTGAAGGAGGCTCGCCCCTCGGCGCTCGAGCCGCATCTCGCGACCGCCGGTTTCGAGGTGCCGGAGGTCGACCACGAGGGCCGCCGCGTGGTCCTCGGCCAGAAGCGCATGCAGGTCGTCAGCGACATACTCCTGGGCTGGACCACGGTCGACGGACTCCCCTTCCAGGTACGCCAGTTCCGCAACCGCAAGGGCAGCGTCGACCCGGCGGCCCTGGCCGCCGACCAGGTCGACGACTACGGCCGGATGACGGGCGCCCTCCTCGCCCGGGCCCACGCCCACAGCGCCGACCCTCGCCTCATCGCCGGCTACTGCGGCAAGAACGACGAACTCGACGAGGCGATGGCCACCTTCGCCGCGACCTACGCGGACCGCACGGAGGCGGACCACGCGGATCTGGTGGCGGCGGTGCGGGCGGGGCGGATCGCGGCGGAGGTGGGGGTTTGAGGGGAGGGGCGGCGGGGCGTTCGGCTACATGACCGCGTCCAGGCCGGGGGGCTGCGTGAGCGGGTGAAGAGTTCGGGTGGCTGGAATGCCTTCGCTGCGCCGACCGGAGGGCATGGGCATACGCCCACTGGAGCGCGTGGGCATCCGCCGACTGGAGTGCGTGTGCGAGCGCCGGCCGGGCAGTCGGATCGGCGTGCCGGGCAGCGGATGTGACGGGGATGGTCTCACCGCGTTCCAGGTCGCCGGTGGTCTTCGGTGGGGCTCGGAGCCGTGGCCTAGGCTGGGTCGGGTGACGACCCCGGAAGCCGAGCAGACACCGTCCGCCGACAGCCCCACCGAGCCCGTAGCGCCCGACGGGGGCGCGGCATCTGCCGAGGGTGCGGCGTCCGCCGCGGACGAGACCTCCGCCGGGGGAGCCGTGTCTTCCGGCAGTGAGGCCGCCGAGGGCGTGGGAGCGGGGCGGCCCGAGGAGCGGCTGGAGCGGGCCGTGCGGGCGGCCGAGCAGGCGCTGATCGAGTACGAGATCGCCGTGGAGACCTTCCGGGTCGAGGTGGAGAACTTCTCCAGGCTGCACCACCAGAAGCTCGGCCCCATGTACGCGCGGCTCGACGAGCTGGACGCCCAGATCGCCGAGGCGAAGGCCGCCCGCACGGGCGACCCCGAGGATGTGCGGAAGGCACAGGAGGCTCGGGCCCGGGTCATGCCCATGCCGGGCGTGGAGGAACTGTTCCACGGCTGGATGGACTCGGAGGGTCTGTTCCCTGAAGCCGCCGCCATGCTCACCGACCAGCCCGTACGGCCCCCGGAGCGGGTGCGCCCGAGTGACGAGGCCCGCAGGCTCTACCGCGAGCTGGTTCGAAAGGCCCACCCCGACCTGGCGCGGGACGACAGGGAGCGGGAGCGGCGGGACGAGTTCATATCGCGGGTGAACGCCGCTTACGGCCGGGGTGACGAGGTGCTGTTGCGGGAGCTCTCCGAGGAATGGGCGGCAGGGCCCGTACCGGAGGAGCGCAGGCCGAGTCGTGCCGAGGAGCTGTACGCACGTCTCGAATGGCTCGCCCAGCGCAAGGAACTCCTTGCTCTGGTCGCCCGCGAGCTGGAGGAGGGGGCCATCGGCTCGATGCTCCGCCTCGCCCCGGACGACCCCGACCGTCTCCTCGACGAGATCGCCGACCAGCTGCTGGCGGAGGTCGAGCAGCGGGAGGCGAAGCTGGCGGGGCTGCTCGGCCAGGACGGGTAGCCCGGGAGACCTGCGGGTGGCCGCGGGCGATCTGGGGGCGTCTGTCAGGCGCTCGGCCTGGCTGGGGCTCGGCCTGTGGGCCGTGCGGTCGGGTAGCGTCGTACGTATGCATTTCGGATCTGGTGTGCCCACGGTCGAGGTCGGAGACCTCAAGGACGACGACTTCCTGCTGGACGTCCGTGAGAACGACGAGTGGCAGGCGGGTCATGCCGAAGGGGCGCTGCACATCCCCATCAGCGAGTTCGTGGAGCGTTACGGCGAGCTCACCGAGGCGGCGCCGCAGGACGGCACGGTCCATGTGATCTGCCGCTCGGGCGGGCGCTCGGCGCAGGTCACCATGTATCTCGTCCAGCAGGGCATCGACGCCGTGAACGTGGACGGCGGCATGCAGGTCTGGGCAGCCGCCGGCCGACCGGTGGTGGACGACAAGGGCGGGACAGGGTTCGTCCTCTAGGGACGCGCCAGGACCCGGCAAGGGGCGTGCAACCCGGTCGTGTGCGCCCCAGGCGACGGCGCGGGCGGCGCTCAGCCCAGCGGGTGCGCCGCCAGCAGGTCGCCCAACGCCTCCTCGTGGGCGGCGGCCGGGCCGAGTGACAGCTCCAGATGCTTGGCCCAGGCGTGGTAGCGGTGCAACGGGTAGTCGACGTCGGCGCCGAAGCCCCCGTGCAGATGCTGCGCGGTCTGCACGACCCGGCGTACGCCCTCCGAGGCCCAGATCTTGGCCACGGCGACATCCCCGGCCGAGGGCAGCGCGCCTCCCGCCCCGGAGGTGATCCGCCAGGCGGCCTGCCACAGCGTCGCCTCCATGGCGCGCAGGTCGATGAAGCGGTCGGCGGCCTGTACGGCGACGGCCTGGAACGAGGCGATCGGAAACCCGAACTGTTCCCGCTTGCCGGCGTATTCGCTGGTCATGCGGAGTACACCCTCGCCCAGCCCGAGCGCCAGCGCGCAGGTGCCGGTGGCCAGCAGCTCCCGCAGCCGTTCCCAGGCTCCCTCCGCGTCGATGACGTCCCGCGCGGTGATCCGGGCCGACTCCAGACGTAGCTCGGCGAGCCGTTCACCGGTGGTGGAGACCTGTTCGGCGAGTGCCACACCCTCGTGGACGCGGGGGACGAGGGCGAGCACGACGCGGCCGTCGGTGCCGGCGGTCGGGCCCGGCTCGTCGGCGGAGACGGCGGGCGCGACCGACTGCGGCGCGACCGTCGCGGGCACGACGACGAAGTCCGAGTTGTACGCCCACGGCACCGCCGTCTGCACGCCGTCCAGGACCCAGGCGTCGTCGGCCTCCCACCGTGCGGTCACGGCCAGTTCGGCCGGATCGTGGCCCGTGCGGCCGTGCGGGGCGACGGTCAGGACGACCTCGCCCCGGCCGACACCTGGCAGGAGCGCCGCCTTCAACTCCTCGCCCCCGTACGCCTGTACGGTCACCGCGGCCGCGCTGCTCTCCAGCAACGGCCCCCTGGCCAGCACCTTCGCCGACTCGCGCAGCACCAGGCACAACGCGATCGCGTCGAGCCCCGAGCCGCCGTAGGAGGGGTCCAGCAACAGGCTGAGGAGGTCCGCGTCGGCGAGCTTCGCCCACAGCGCCCGGTCGAAGTCGTCGGCGACGGCGCCCGGTACGAGCGAGGGGCTCGGCACTCCGTCCGGCGTGACCCCGGCGAACACCGCCCTCGCCGCCTCGGCCGCCGCCTGCTGCTCCTCGGTGAACGTGAAGTCCACGGTCCCGCCCCTTCCGTATCGCCGATGACGGGGCGTCAAGATAGAACAGGTTCTAGAAGAAGGGAATGGCGTGGACCAAGGCCCCGCCCTCGATGCCTACCGATCGTTCGGTCTGCACGGTCGGTCCGACGCCATGGTGGACCACCGCGCCGTAAGGTGTCCCCCGCTGTGGATAACCTCATGGGTGCCGTGTGAGCGGTGTGACGATGTGACTGCTGTGGCTGTCGGGGCTGTGCCGGAGGAACGCGGCTGAGTAAGTTCCGGTGGAGAAGTGGACCGGGTAGTGGGAATCGGGGAGCTGGGCGGAATGGACGCGTACGACGAGGTCTCGAACGCCCGGCGCGGGCCGGACGAGCCCGAGGGCTCGGCCCCCGCGAACGATGTGAAACCGCAGGCCCAGCCACCCCGGCAGCCCTCGGACCAGGCCCCCGGGCCGTCGTTCCCGCAGCAGTCGCGGACGCAATCGGAGCCAGAACCGGAGCCGGAGTCGGAACTGGAGCCGGAACCGGATTCGGAGCGGCGATCGCGGCCGGAGCACATAGCCGAGCCCGCGCAGTCGGCCCCCGGAATCGCCGCACTCACCCTCCCGTACCAGATCGCCGTGGCGGTGGTGCTCGCGCTCGTGGCGGTGGGGGCCTGTGTGCATCTCGGGCTGGTGTTTCTGCATATCGCCCCCTCGAACACGCTGACGAAGCAGCATGGCCGGGCGGTGGACGAGTGGGTGTATCCGGAGTTCGAGCAGAACTGGAAGCTGTTCGCGCCGAACCCGTTGCAACAGAACATCGCGGTGCAGGCGCGCGCCGAGGTCCGCACCGCCGAAGGAGAGCTGCGCGAGACCGGCTGGTACGACCTGTCGGCGCTGGACGGCGCCGCCATCGACCGCAATCCGGTGCCGAGCCACACCCAGCAGAACGAGCTGCGCCGGGCCTGGGACTTCTACGTCGCCACGCATGACGGCGAGAACCGCGCCACCACCTCGCGCGGCGATCTCTCCGAGCGTTATGTGCGCCGCATCGTGGTGATGCGCCTCGACCGCGAGGAGGCCGGCGGCCCCGGCGCTGTGATCGAGCGGATCCAGCTCCGGTCCCGTACCACCAACGTGCAGCCACCCGAGTGGAGCGAGGAAAAGGTGTCCGACAAGCCCGTCGTCCGTGAGCTGCCCTGGTGGTCGGTGACCGAAGGCGACCGGACGGACGCCGCCGCCAACGCGGCCGGCGACGGCCGGAGCGTCACCGGCCGGACGGAGGCGAGCGCCGAATGAGCTCCGTGGGCCCGAGCAACCCGAGCAACCCCATAAATCCGAGCAACCCGAGCAATCCGGTGCGGCCGGTGAGCCCGATGGGGCGTCTCGCCGCCGGGGCAGGCACCGGGATCACCCGGGTCACGGATCGCGCGCTGGGCCCGTACCAGAGCGCGATCATCCGTATCGGCTTCTCCGCGACCTGGCTGCTGTTCCTGCTGCGGGAGTTCCCGCACCGGCGCGAGCTGTACGGCCCCGACGGGCCCTGGAGCTGGGACCTCGCACAGCAGCTGATCGCGGACAACGACGCCTTCACGGTGCTGATGTGGTCCGACAGCATGGTGTGGTTCGAGATCGTCTACGCCGTCGCCGTCCTGTCGGCCCTCCTGCTGCTGCTCGGCTGGCGCACCCGCGCCATGAGCGTGCTCTTCATGGTGGGCGTTCTGTCGCTGCAGAACCGCAGCGTCTTCATGGGTGACGGCGGCGACAACGTCCTCCACCTCATGGCGATCTACCTCGTGTTCGTCCGTTGCGCCCAGGTCTGGTCGCTGGACGCGCGGCGCGCACGGCGCACGCGAGAGCGCGCCCTGCGCGAGGGCAAGGAGCCGGAGGACCACGTCGGACCGGTCCTGTGGAGCGGGCTCGGCTTCGTACTCCTCGTGGTGAGCTTCGGCGGCCTGCTCAGCGTCGGCTGGTCGGTGATCTTCTGGGGCCTGTGGCTCGTGCACGCGGTGTGGTGGTTCGTGCGCCGTGTGGACCGGCACGGGAGGTCCCACATCGTGTTCGACATCGTCGGCAATCTCGTGCACAACGCCGCCCTTGTCGTGATCATGGCCGAGGCGTGTCTGATCTACGCCGCCGCCGGCTGGTACAAGATCCAGGGCTCGCGCTGGCAGGACGGCACGGCCGCGTACTACCCCTTCCACCTGGACTATTTCTCGCCCTGGACCGCGCTCTCCGACTTGATGTCGTCCAGCGGCACGATGGTGATGCTGGCGACCTACGGAACGGTGATCGTGCAGGTCGCCTTCCCGTTCACGCTCTTCAACCGGCGCGTCAAGAACGTCCTGCTGGCGGTCATGATGACCGAGCACGCCGTGATCGCGATCGTGCTGGGCCTGCCGTTCTTCTCGCTCGCGATGATCGCCGCCGATGCCGTCTTCCTGCCTACGCCGTTCCTGAAGCGCCTGGGCGGCCTGGTGGCACGCGCGCGTGACCGCGTCGTCCGGCGTGTGCGGCCGGGGCGCGGCCGTACGGTGCCGGGCCAGCGGGAGCGGCAGCCGTCGCTCCCGGAGGAGAAGGAGACGACCGAGCAGGCGCGCGTAGGCTTCACCGCATGAACGATCCGGTGAGCGGACCAGCGGATGACCCGGCGGGCGGCTCGGTGGCCGGATCCGACGACCGCCCGGTGGCCGACCGCCCGGTGGCCGGATCCGATGACCGTCCGATGGCCGACCGCCCGCTGGCCGACGTCCCGGTGGCTGACCGCACGGCCGACCGTCTGACGGCCGATCCCGTACGGTCCTGGCGCCGCCTCGCCGACGCCTGCGTCCTGCTCGACGGCTTCCACGCCCTGAAGCACGCCGTGCGCTTCGGTGCCGAGGTCCCGGTGGCCGTCACCGCCGACCGCACGGCGGCCCTCGCTCTCGCCGACGACCTGGCCCCGGACGTACGGGACCGGCTCGCACACCTCCTCCAGGAGGTCTCGGAGGAGACGTACCGCACCCTCGTGCCACGCCCGCATCCCACGGCGGTCGCCGCCCTGGCCGTACGCCCCGCGCGGGCGACCAATCTGGCGGCCCTCGCCCACGCCCCGCGCACCGCCCCCGTCGTCGTCCTCGACAACCCGCGCAATCTGGGCAACGCCGGTGCCGTGATCCGCCTGGCCGCCGGTTTCGGCGCGACCGGGGTGGTCACCACGGGCACCCTGGACCCCTGGCACCCCACGGTCGTACGCGGCGGAGCGGGCCTGCACTTCGCGACGGCCGTGGAGCGCCTGGACGTGGCCGACCTGCCCCCGGGCCCGCTCTTCGCCCTCGACCCCGAGGGCGACGACATCCGGGGCCTGAAGCTCCCGGACGACGCCGTTCTCGCCTTCGGCTCGGAACGCAGCGGCCTCTCCCCCGAACTTCGCGCCCGGGCCGACCACTTGCTGTCCCTCCCGATGCGCCCCCAGGTCTCCAGCTACAACTTGGCGACGAGCGTGGCGATGACGCTGTACCACTGGAGCGCGACCGGGGGCGCACTTTCGTAGGCTCACGCCTCGCGCCGGACCTCCACCACCCGGAACCGGTTCGCCACGAACGCTCCGTCGCACAGCGCCGCGTTCGCCGCGGGGTTCCCACCCGACCCGTGGAAGTCGGAGAACGCGGCGGTCTGGTTCACATAGACCCCGCCCGTGAGGTTCAGCGACAGCTGCGCGCACTCCTCCAGGCAGGCCTCCTCGACGGCCTCGGCCACCTCGCCGGAGGTCGTGTACGCGCCGACGGTCATCGCGCCCTTGTCGCCGATCGTCCGCCGCAACAACTCCACGCCGTCCGCGGCCGAGTCGACGGCGACGGCGAAGGACACCGGCCCGAAGCACTCGTTCATGAACGCGGCCTCGTCCTCCGTCCGCTCCCAGTACTTCCGCGCGCCGTCGAGCTTCACGATCACCGGCGTCCGGACGACCGCGTCCGGGAACTCGGGGTTGGTGATCTCCCGTGAGGCGAGGGCGACCTCGCCGAGCGACGCGGCGGCATCGAGGCGGGCCTTGACGTCGGGGTTCACGATCGCGCCGAGCAGCGCGTTCGCGCGCGCGTCGTCGCCCAGCAGGCCGCCGACCGACTTGGCGAGGTCGGCGACGACCTCGTCGTAGGACCTGTGGCCCTCGTCGGTGGTGATGCCGTCGCGGGGGATCAGCAGGTTCTGCGGGGTGGTGCACATCTGGCCGCTGTACAGGGACAGGGAGAAGGCCAGGTTGGACAGCATGCCCTTGTAGTCGTCGGTGGAGTCGACGAGCACCGTGTTGACGCCGGCCTTCTCCGTGTAGACCTCCGCCTGGCGGGCGTTGGCCTCCAGCCAGTCGCCGAAGGACGTCGAGCCGGTGTAGTCGATGATGCGGATCTCGGGTCGGGTCGCCAGGTCCTTGGCGATGCCCTCGCCGGGTCGCTCGGCGGCCAGCGCGACCAGGTTGGCGTCGAAGCCGGCCTCGGTGAGGACCTCGCGGGCGACCTGGACGGTGAGCGCGAGCGGCAGCACCGCGCGCGGGTGGGGCTTCACCAGGACCGCGTTGCCGGTGGCGAGGGAGGCGAACAGGCCCGGGTAGCCGTTCCACGTCGGGAAGGTGTTGCAGCCGATGACGAGGGCGATGCCGCGCGGGACGGGCTTGAACCGCTTGGTGAGCGCGAGCGGGTCGCGCTTGCCCTGCGGCTTGGTCCACTCCGCGGTGTCGGGGGTGCGGACCTGCTCCGCGTACGCGTACGCCACCGCCTCCAGACCCCGGTCCTGGGCGTGGGGGCCGCCGGCCTGGAAGGCCATCATGAAGGCCTGGCCGCTGGTGTGCATGACCGCGTGCGCGAACTCGTGGGTGCGGTCGCTGATCCGCTTGAGGATCTCCAGGCAGACCGCCGCGCGCGCCTCGGCGCCCGCGTCGCGCCACGCGCGCTGGCCGGCCTTCATGGCGGGCAGCAGGGCGTCGATGTCCGCGTGCGGGTAGGTGACGCCCAGCTCGATGCCGTACGGCGAGATCTCGCCGCCCACCCAGTCGTCGGTGCCGGGCTGGCCGAGGTCGAGGCGGGTGCCCTGGAGGGCGTCGAAGGCGGCCTTGCCAGCCGCCGCGTCCAGGCTGCCGTGCTCGCCGTAGGCCTTGGGGTGTTCGGGGTGCGGGGACCAGTACGCCCGGGTGCGGATCGCCTCCAGCGCCTGGTCGAGGGTGGGCCGGTGCTTGGCGATGAGCTCGTGCGTGGTCTGTTCGGCGGCCATGCGGGACCAACTCCTCGTTTCCTGAACTCTTCCTTGAGCTCATGACCTGGGCAGAAACATGGGCAGGTGCAGCCAGTCAGAGTTAGAGTAACCGAACGATCGGTCGGGACAAGGGGGTCCGCCGCATCTGTGGACAACCCCGTGCGGGAGGATCGCGCACATGACAGCACTCGACCTCAGCAGCCCCGTGGCCGTCGTCGGCACCGGCACCATGGGCCAGGGCATCGCCCAGGTCGCGCTGGTCGCGGGCCACCCCGTACGGCTGTTCGACGCCGTGCCCGGCCGTGCCCGGGAGGCGGCCGAGGCGATCGGCGCCCGGCTCGACCGGCTCGTCGCCAAGGACCGCATGACCGGCGCCGACCGCGACGCCGCGCGTGCCCGGCTGTACGCCGCGGAGAACCTCGCCGACCTCGCGGACTGCGCCCTCGTCGTGGAGGCGATTCTTGAGCGGCTGGAGGTCAAACAGGAGCTGTTCCGCGCGCTGGAGGACGTCGTCGGCGAGGACTGCCTGCTCGCCACCAACACCTCCTCCCTGTCGGTCACGGCCATCGGCGGCGCCCTGTGTAACCCGGGCCGTTTCCTGGGCCTGCACTTCTTCAACCCCGCGCCGCTGCTGCCCCTCGTCGAGGTCGTCTCCGGGTTCGCCACCGACGTCACGTCGGCCACGCGCGCGTACGAGACGGCCCGCGCCTGGGGCAAGACGCCGGTCGCGTGCGCCGACACCCCCGGGTTCATCGTCAACCGCATCGCACGGCCGTTCTACGCCGAGGCCTTCGCCGTGTACGAGGCGCAGGCCGCCGACCCCGCCACCATCGACGCCGTCCTGCGCGAGTGCGGCGGGTTCAGGATGGGCGCCTTCGAACTGACCGACCTCATCGGGCAGGACGTCAACGAGTCCGTCACGCACTCCGTCTGGCAGGCCTTCTTCCAGGACGTGCGCTTCACGCCCTCGCTGGCGCAGCGGCGGCTCGTCGAGTCCGGCCGGCTCGGCCGTAAGACGGGGCAGGGCTGGTACGACTACGGTGACGACGCCGAGCGCCCCGAGCCGCACACCGCCGAACCGGTCCCGCCGCCCGCGTACGTCGTCGCCGAGGGTGACCTGGGGCCCGCCTCCGAACTGCTCACGCTGATCCGGGAGGCGGGCATCGCCGTCCGCGAGGACGACGAGGACCACGGCACCCGGTTCGTCCTGCCGAGTGGCGGCCAGTTGGCGCTCGCCGACGGGCAGACCTCGGTGGAGTTCCGGGACGTCGTCTACTTCGACCTCGCGCTGGACTACCGCAGGGCGACCCGGATCGCCCTGTCCGCCTCCCAGGACACCTCCTCGCAGACCCTCACCGAGGCCATCGGGCTCTTCCAGGCGCTCGGCAAGGACGTCAGCGTCCTCGGCGACGCCCCCGGCATGATCGTCGCCCGCACGGTGGCCCGGATCGTCGACCTCGCGCACGACGCCGTCGCCAAGGGCGTGGCCACCGAGGAGGACATCGACACGGCGATGCGGCTGGGCGTCAACTACCCGCTCGGGCCCTTCGAATGGAGCCGCAGGCTGGGCCGCAACTGGGCGTACGCACTCCTGGACGACCTGCATCTGCGCGACCCCTCCGGGCGCTACGCGCCGTCCCTGGCGCTCTACCGCCACGCCTACGCCTCCGACAAGCGGGAGGGCACCTCCTCATGACCACCGCCAAGCGCGACACGTACACCCCGGAGACGCTCCTGTCCGTCGCCGTCCGGGTCTTCAACGAGCGGGGCTACGACGGCACCTCCATGGAGCACCTCTCCAAGGCGGCCGGTATCTCCAAGTCGTCGATATACCACCACGTCACGGGCAAGGAGGAGTTGCTGCGCCGGGCCGTCAGCCGGGCGCTGGACGGGCTCTTCGGGATCCTCGACGAGGAGCACGCGCGCGAGGGGCGCGCGGTGGAGCGGCTGGAACACGTCGTGCGGCGCATGGTCGAGGTCCTCATCGACGAACTGCCCTACGTGACGCTGCTGCTGCGTGTCCGCGGCAACACCGGCACCGAGCGGTGGGCCCTCGAGCGGCGCCGCGACTTCGACCACCAGGTCGCCGAGCTGCTGAAGGCCGCGGCCGCCGACGGGGACGTGCGCGGTGACGTGGAGGTGCGGCTCGCGACCCGGCTGGTCTTCGGGATGATCAACTCGATCGTGGAGTGGTACCGGCCGGACGGGCGGGGCATGGGCGAGCGAGAGGTCTCCGAAGCGGTGGCGCATCTGGTCTTCACGGGGCTGCGCGCCCAGGACTGAATCGCCCTACGAGGGGCCTGCCGCGCGGGAGTCGCGCCCGCCGGGGCCGATCACCCCTCCGGTTCCACGTCCTCCTCCTCGAACACCAGCAGCGTGCGGGTGCTGAGCACCTCCGGGATGGCCTGGAGCTTGGTGAGGACGACCTCGCGCAGGGCCCGGTTGTCCGAGGTGTGCACCAGGAGCAGGACGTCGTAGTCGCCGCCCACCAGCGCGATGTGGGCGGCGCCGGACAGCTGGCGCAGCTGGTCGCGGACCGTGCGCCAGGAGTTCTGCACGATCTTGAGGGTGATGTAGGCGGAGGTGCCCTTTCCGGCGCGCTCGTGGTTCACGCGCGCCCCGAAGCCCCGGATCACGCCGTCCTCGATGAGGCGGTTGATGCGGGCGTAGGCGTTGGCGCGGGAGACGTGGACCCGTTCGGCGACGGAGCGTATCGACGCGCGGCCGTCGGCCTGCAGCATGCGCAGGATGTCCTGATCTATGGCGTCCAGCGGTCGAGGGGGTGGCAGGGCCGGGCCGTGCTCCGGCGGCTCGGCCATTTGTTCAGATGCCATGTGCCCCCGCCTCTCTACCATGGACGTACTGCGTTCATTGCAGGCTGTGCAGAACCGTTTGTCCACAGCCTGAGGGTGCCTGTAGCCAAAATGCGTCAGCGACCGAACAATCGGTAGGTGAGACGCGTCACAGCCGTGCCGTGTCCCTGAGCCACTCCCACGAGGAGGTGCCGTATGACGGTCATGGAGCAGCGGGGCGCGTACCGCCCGACACCGCCGCCCGCCTGGCAGCCCCGCACGGACCCCGCGCCCCTGCTGCCCGACGCGCGGCCGTACCGCGTCCTCGGCACCGACGCGGCGGCCGACGCCGACCCGTCGTTGCTGCGCCGGCTCTACGCGGAGCTGGTGCGCGGCCGCCGTTACAACACGCAGGCCACGGCTCTGACCAAGCAGGGCAGGCTCGCCGTCTACCCCTCCAGCACCGGTCAGGAGGCCTGCGAGGTCGCCGCCGCGCTTGTCCTGGAGGAGCGTGACTGGCTCTTCCCGAGCTACCGCGACACCCTCGCCGCCGTCGCCCGTGGCCTCGACCCGGTACAGGCGCTCACGCTGCTGCGCGGCGACTGGCACACCGGCTACGACCCGCACGAACACCGGATCGCGCCTCTGTGCACCCCGCTCGCCACCCAGCTCCCGCACGCCGTGGGCCTCGCGCACGCCGCCCACCTCAAGGGCGACGACGTGGTCGCGCTCGCCCTGGTCGGCGACGGCGGCACCAGCGAGGGCGACTTCCACGAGGCCCTCAACTTCGCCGCCGTCTGGCAGGCCCCGGTCGTCTTCCTCGTCCAGAACAACGGCTTCGCGATCTCCGTGCCCTTGGCGAAACAGACCGCTGCCCCGTCGCTGGCCCACAAGGCCGTCGGCTACGGGATGCCGGGCCGCCTGGTCGACGGCAACGACGCGGTCGCCGTGCACCAGGTGCTCGCCGAAGCCGTGGCCCACGCGCGCGCGGGCGGCGGCCCCACGCTGGTCGAGGCGGTGACGTACCGCATCGACGCCCACACCAACGCCGACGACGCGACCCGCTACCGGGGTGACGCCGAGGTCGAGACCTGGCGGGCCCACGACCCGATCGCGCTCCTGGAGCACGAGCTGACCGAGCGCGGACTCCTCGACGAGGACGGCATCCGGGCCGCCCGTGACGCCGCCGAGACGATGGCGGCCGACCTGCGCGAGCGCATGAACCAGGACCCGGCGCTCGACCCCATGGACCTCTTCGCCCATGTGTACGCCGAGCCCACCCCTCAACTGCGCGAGCAGGAGGCCCTGCTGAGGGCCGAGCTGGCGGCGGAGCGAGAAGGGGCGCACTGATGACCACCGTCGCTCTCAAGCCCGCCACCATGGCGCAGGCGCTCACCCGCGCCCTCCGCGACGCCATGACCGCCGATCCGACCGTGCACGTCATGGGCGAGGACGTCGGCACCCTCGGCGGTGTCTTCCGGGTCACCGACGGGCTCGCCAAGGAGTTCGGCGAGGACCGGGTCACCGACACCCCGCTCGCCGAGGCGGGCATCCTCGGCACGGCCGTCGGCATGGCCATGTACGGGCTGAGGCCGGTCGTCGAGATGCAGTTCGACGCGTTCGCCTACCCGGCGTTCGAGCAGCTCATCAGCCATGTCGCCCGAATGCGCAACCGCACGCGCGGCGCCATGCCGCTGCCGATCACCATCCGCGTCCCGTACGGCGGCGGCATCGGCGGGGTCGAGCACCACAGCGACTCCTCCGAGGCGTACTACATGGCGACTCCGGGGCTCCATGTCGTCACGCCCGCCACGGTCGCCGACGCCTACGGGCTGCTGCGCGCCGCCATCGCCTCCGACGACCCGGTCGTCTTCCTGGAGCCCAAGCGGCTGTACTGGTCGAAGGACTCCTGGAACCCCGAGGAACCGCAGGCCGTCGAGCCGATCGGGCGGGCTGCCGTGCGTCGTTCCGGCCGCAGCGCCACGCTGATCACCTACGGCCCGTCCGTGCCCGTCTGTTTGGAGGCCGCCGAGGCCGCCACGGCCGAGGGCTGGGACCTCGAAGTCGTCGACCTGCGTTCCCTGGTGCCCTTCGACGACGAGACGGTCGCCGCGTCGGTCCGGCGGACCGGCCGCGCCGTCGTCGTCCACGAGTCCGGCTCCTACGGAGGGCCGGGCGGCGAGATCGCGGCCCGTGTCACCGAGCGCTGCTTCCACCACCTGGAGGCGCCCGTCCTGCGCGTCGCCGGGTTCGACATCCCCTATCCGCCGCCGATGCTGGAGCGCCACCATCTGCCCGGCGTCGACCGGATCCTGGACGCCGTGGGGCGTCTGCAGTGGGAGGCGGAGAGCTGATGGCCCAGGTGCTGGAGTTCAAGCTGCCCGACCTCGGTGAAGGGCTCACCGAGGCGGAAATCGTCCGCTGGCTGGTCCAGGTCGGGGACGTCGTCGCGATCGACCAGCCCGTCGTCGAGGTCGAGACGGCCAAGGCGATGGTCGAGGTCCCCTGCCCCTACGGCGGCGTCGTCACCGCCCGCTTCGGCGAGGAGGGCACGGAACTGCCGGTGGGAGCGCCGCTGCTGACGGTGGCGGTGGGAGCGCCGGTCACCGACGGTTCCACCGGGGGCACGGGAGCGGACTCCGCCGAAAAGAGCGAGGGCTCCGGCAACGTGCTGGTCGGATACGGCACCGGGGCGCCTCCGGCCCGGCGCAGGAGGGTGCGGCCGGGGGAGCCGATCCGGCCCGCGGTGCCTGTGGCGCCGCCCGTACGGTCCACCGTCGTCGAGACGGCAGCCGCCCCGGTCGCCGCGCCCGAGCGCCTGGACGGGCCCGTGCCGGTCATCTCCCCGCTCGTCCGCCGGCTCGCCCGCGAGAACGGCCTGGATCTGCGGAAGCTGCACGGCTCGGGCCCGGAGGGGCTGATCCTGCGGGCGGACGTGGAGCATGCGCTGAGGGCCGCCACGGCCTCGGCCCAGGCTTTGGAGGCACCGGCCGCGCAGCCCGCCGCCCTCTCCGCACCCACACGTGCGGAGACCGCCTCCGGCACGCGCATCCCCCTTCGGGGCGTACGCGGCGCCGTCGCCGACAAGCTCTCCCGCAGCCGGCGCGAGATCCCCGACGCGACCTGCTGGGTGGACGCCGACGCGACGGAGCTGATGAACGCCCGTACGGCCATGAACGCGGCCGGCGGCCCGAAGATCTCTCTCCTCGCCCTCCTCGCCCGGATCTGCACCGCCGCCCTGGCCCGCTTCCCGGAGCTCAACTCGACGGTCGACATGGAGGCCCGTGAGGTCGTACGGCTCGACCAGGTACACCTCGGGTTCGCCGCACAGACCGAGCGGGGGCTGGTCGTGCCCGTCGTGCGGGACGCCCACACCAGGAACGCGGAGTCGCTGAGCGCCGAGTTCGCCCGGCTGACGGAGGCGGCACGGACCGGGACGCTGACGCCGGGCCAGCTGACCGGCGGGACCTTCACCTTGAACAACTACGGCGTGTTCGGCGTCGACGGCTCCACGCCGATCATCAACCACCCCGAGGCCGCCATGCTCGGCGTCGGCCGTATCGTCCCCAAGCCCTGGGTGCACCAGGGGGAGCTGGCGGCGCGGCAGGTCGTCCAGCTGTCGCTCACCTTCGACCACCGGGTGTGCGACGGCGGTACGGCGGGCGGCTTCCTGCGGTACGTGGCGGACTGCGTCGAACAACCGGCTGTGCTGCTGCGCACGCTCTGACCACGGGCTTCGCCGGTCGGGTTCTCCGACCAGAGGTTACAGCTTCCGGGTCCGCCGACCACGGGCTTCGCCCGGTCGGGTCCGATCGCTCTGAGCCATCGGACCCGACCGGGACGTGATCGCGCCGTCTCCCCCGCGTTCCCTGTGATCGTGCGGACACGCATACTCGGAGGGTGACCGCGTACGAGCCCCCGGGTGGCCCCGGTACCGAGGCGTTCGACGCCGTCGTGCTCGCCGGCGGCGCTGCCCGGCGGCTCGGCGGCGCCGACAAACCCGCCGTGCGCGTGGGAGGCCGAGCCTTGCTCGACCGGGTGCTGGCCGCCTGCGCCGGGGCCCGGACGACCGTCGTCGTCGCCGACCCCCGCCGCACCGCGCGGCCCGTCCTGTGGGCCCGTGAGGAACCCCCCGGCGGCGGCCCCCTCGCCGCGCTGGACGCCGGACTCCGTCACACCACAGCGCCGTACGTCGTGGCCCTCTCCGCCGACCTGCCGTTCCTGGACGAGGAGACGGTACGGCGGCTGCTCGGCACTCTGCGGGACGGTACGGACCTCGCCGACGGCGTCCTGGTCACCGACCCCGACGGGCGGGACCAGCCCCTCGTCGCCGCCTATCGGGCCGCAGCCCTGCGCCGGGAGCTGGCGCGGCTCGCCGCCGAGCACGACGGCCTGACCGGGCTTCCCCTTCGGCGGCTGACCGCCGCGCTGCGCCTCACCCGCCTCACCGACCCCGTCGCGTCCTTCGACTGCGACACCTGGGACGACATCGCCGCCGCCCGCGCACGGATCAGGGAGCATGGCCACGTGTTGGATGAATGGATTTCCGCAGTCAAGGACGAGCTGGGGATCGACCTCGACGTCGACATCACCGAGCTGCTCGACCTCGCCCGTGACGCCGCCCACAACGTGGCCCGGCCGGCCGCCCCGCTGACCACGTTCCTCGTCGGCTACGCCGCAGCCAAGGCCGGAGGAGGCCCCGAAGCGGTCACCGAGGCCGCCCGCAAGGCCGCCGCTCTGGCCCTGCGCTGGTCCGACGAGGACAGCCCCGACGCCAAGCCGGACGCCGCGCCCGGTCCGGACACCGCACCGGACGCCGGATGACCGCCCAGGACGCCGAAGAACTCGACGTGGAGGAGGCGCTGGCCGTGGCCAACGACAGGGCCGCCCGCGGGCCGGGCCAACCCCGCGTCTCCCGCGAAACCCCCACGACCGGACAGGCCGACGCGCACCGGGCCGAGGACGACTCCCACCACAAGGCCACCTCCTGGCCCGAGGCCCGAGCCGTCGCCGAACGCGCCGCCCGCTCGGCCGGAGGACGGTCCCCCGTGTCCGTCACCGTCGACAACGCCCTCGGCCTCGTCCTCGCCGCCCCCCTCACCGCCCTCACCGACCTCCCCTCCTTCGACACCTCCGCGATGGACGGCTGGGCGGTCGCGGGCCCCGGCCCCTGGGACGTACGGGAGGACGGCGTGCTGGCAGGGCACGCCGAGCCCGGACGGCTCACGGACGGGGAGGCGGCCCGTATCGCCACCGGCGCCCGCATCCCGTCCGACACGACCGCCGTTCTGCGCAGCGAGCACGGACGGACCGACGACAAGGGGCGGTTGCACCCGACCCGGGACCTGGCCCACGGACAGGACATCCGCCCACGGGGCCAGGAGTGCCGCAACGGCGACCAACTGCTGCCCCTCGGCACGCAGATCACCCCGGCCGCGCTCGGGCTGGCGGCCGCCGCCGGGTACGACACCTTGGCGGTGCTCCCCCGTCCGCGCGTCGAACTGCTCGTCCTGGGCGACGAACTGCTCAGCGACGGGCTCCCGCGCGGGGGCCTGATCCGGGACGCTCTCGGCCCGATGTTGCCGCCCTGGCTCCGGGCACTCGGCGCGGAGGTCACCGCCGTACGCCGCCTCGGGGACGACGCCGAAGCCCTGTACCGGGCCGTGCAGAAGTCCTCCGCCGACCTCATCGTCACCACGGGCGGCACGGCTTCCGGACCCGTCGACCATGTCCACCCCACCCTGCGCCGTGTCGGCGCGGAACTCCTCGTCGACGGCGTGAAGGTGCGCCCGGGCCACCCCATGCTGCTGGCTCGCATCAAGCAGGACCAGCATCTCGTGGGCCTGCCCGGCAACCCGCTGGCCGCCGTCTCCGGGCTGTTCACACTCGCCGAGCCCCTGCTGCGGACCCTGGCCGGACGCGCCGCTCCGGAGCCGTACACGATGCCCCTGCGAGAGGCGGTCCATGGGCATCCGTACGACACCAGGCTCATCCCCGTCGCCCTGCGTGGCGACGACGCCGTGCCGCTGCACTACAACGGCCCCGCTATGCTCCGCGGCATCGCCACCGCCGATGCCCTTGCCGTCGTACCGCCCGGTGGTGCCCGCTCGGGGCAGGAGCTGGAGCTGCTCGACCTGCCCTGGGCGACAGCGGGGATCCAGGTGTGTTTCACGTGAAACATCCATATGCCCGATGGGGCATGCGACCAACGGTGTTTCACGTGAAACAACGGGCCGACGGGGGCGCGGTACAGCCAGGGGATGTACGTCGAAACGGGGAGTGTTTCACGTGAAACTGTCGGGCCATGACGCGATCGCCCGCAACGCGGACGAGCGTCACGTGACCCACCAGGTGAGACTGCCGAAGAGGGAGGTCGAGCGGCCGATCCGCCAGGTCGCCAAACGGTTGGCGATGGCACTGTTCGTGCTGGTCGGGACCGCGTTCATCGTCTACGCCGACCATGAGGGCTACAACGACAACTCCGACGGGTCGGTCGATCTGCTCGACGCGTTCTACTACGCCACCGTCACCCTCTCCACCACCGGGTACGGCGACATCACGCCGGTCAGTGATGCCGCCCGATTCACCAACATCTTCGTGATCACGCCGCTGCGTGTGCTGTTCCTGATCATTCTGGTCGGCACCACGCTGGAGGTCCTCACGGAGCGCACGCGCGAGGAATGGCGACTGAACCGCTGGAGGGCGGCCTTGAGGGAGCACACCGTTGTCGTTGGCTGGGGGACGAAGGGGCGGTCGGCAGTCCAGACCGTCTGTGCGACGGGTTTGAAGAAGGAGCAGGTCGTCGTCGTGGACCCCAGCTCGAAGGCCATCGAGGCGGCGGCAGCCGAGGGGTACACAGGGGTCGTCGGCGATGCGACGCGCAGTGATGTGCTGTTGCGGGCCGAGCTGCAGAAGGCACGACAGATCATCATCTCGACCGCGCGGGACGACACCGCCGTGCTGGTCGCGCTGACGGCTCGCCAGCTCAACCGCGGGGCGAAGATCGTGGCCGCCGTACGCGAGGAGGAGAACGCGCCGCTGCTGAAGCAGTCTGGGGCCGACGTCGTCATCACCAGCGCCAGCGCGGCCGGACGGCTCCTCGGGCTCTCCGTGCTCAGCCCCGCCGCCGGCATGGTCATGGAGGACCTCATCCAGCAGGGCAGCGGGCTCGACATCGCCGAACGGCCGGTCATAAAGGCCGAGGTGGGGCGTGGCGTGCGGGAGACGGAGGACCTGGTGGTCAGCGTGCTGCGCGGACACCGGGTGCTCGGTTACGACGATCCGTCCATCGGAGAGCTCCAGTTGACGGACCGGCTCATCACGATCGTCCGCGCCACACCGAGCACGAAGGTGACCCCGGAGACCAAGCACCTGCCGTAGGGCAACGACAAGAGGGCGCCCCGGGGGATGTGCTCCCCGGGGCGCCCTCAACGCATGCCCCGACCGGTCCGGGCGGATCGCTACTTGCGGTTGTACAGCCGCATGGTGATCGGCCCGAAGATCAGCACGAACAGGGCGGACCAGCCCAGCGTCCAGGCGATCTCCGCGGTCGGCCACTCGCCCGCCATCAACTCGCGCACCGCCGAGGCCAGATGCGTGACCGGGCTGTTGTTGACGAACGCCTGGAGCCAGCCGGGCATGGTCTTCGGGTCGACGAAGACGTTGGACAGGAAGGTCAGCGGGAAGATCACCATCATGCTGACGCCCATCACGGACTTCTCGGTGCGCAGCATGAGGCCGAACATCGTCCAGATCCACGAGAAGGCGAACGAGAAGACGATGAGCAGCGCGACCCCGGCGACCACGCCCACCACCCCGCCGTCCGGGCGGTAGCCGAGGATCATGCCGACGGTGAGCATCACCACGGACGCGATCGCGTAGCGCAGGGCGTCGCCCAGCAGATAGCCGACCATCGTCGACGGCCGCCAGATCGGCAGCGAGCGGAACCGGTCGAAGACACCCTTCTCGATGTCCGTGTTGACCGAGACGCCGGTGTACATCGTGATCATCACGACCGACATCACCAGGATGCCCGGCAGCAGGAACTGGATGTACTCCTTCGGCGAACCGGCCAGCGCACCGCCGAAGAGGTACGTGTACATCAGCACCATCATGATCGGGAAGGCGGTGACGTCGAAGAGCTGCTCCGGCACGTGTTTGATCTTGAGCATGGCCCGCCAGCCGAAGGTCAGCGACGCCGACAGGGCGCTGGGCCGCGGCGGCCGGTCCTTGGCGATCAGCAGCGCGGCGAGTGACTCGGCGCTGACGGGGGCGAGTTCCTTGCTGTCGGTGGTGGTCGCGGTGCTCATGCCGCCGCCTCGTCCTTCGTGTTGACGACCTTGGAGTCGTGGGCCTTCGTGTCGTGTCCGGTGAGGGCGAGGAAGACCTCGTCCAGGCTGGGTTGCCCCAGCGAGAAGTTGTCGACGGTGATGCCGCTACGGGCCAGCTCGGCGAGCGCGCGGGCGGCCGCCTCGGCGGCACCCTGGCCGTTGGCCGACCCCGTGCCGACGCGTGCCGTCAGCGCCACCGGGTCCGGCTCGCGCTGCACATCGGCGTCCAGCGCGAGCCGCAGCACCTCCTCAGCCTGCGGTCGCTGGGCCGCGTCGCGCAGCCGCAGATGGACGGAACCGGCGCCCACGGACGCCTTCAGCTCACCCTTGGTGCCCTCCGCGATCACCTTGCCCTGGTCGATGACCGCGATCCGGGACGCCAGCTGGTCGGCCTCGTCCAGATACTGCGTGGTCAGCAGCACCGTCGTGCCCTGGGCGACCACCGCGCGCACGATGTCCCACACCTGGTTGCGGCTGCGCGGGTCGAGGCCGGTCGTCGGCTCGTCCAGGAACAGCAGATCGGGGGTGTTGAGGATGGACGCGGCGATGTCGATACGGCGCCGCATGCCGCCCGAGTAGTGCTTGACCTGTTTCCCGGCCGCCTCGCTCAGCCCGAAGGCTTCCAGCAGCTGCTCGGCACGGAGCCGGGCCGCGCGTTTGTCGTGGCCGAGGAGACGGGCGAGCAGCACCAGGTTCTCGGTGCCGGTCAGGTCCTCGTCCACGGAGGCGTACTGCCCGGTCAGGCTCACCCGGCCGCGTACCTCGTCGGCCTCCCGGACGACGTCGTGACCGAAGACATGCGCCTGACCGCCGTCGGGTCGCAGCAGGGTGGCGAGCATCTTCACCGTGGTCGTCTTGCCGGCGCCGTTCGGGCCGAGGACGCCGTAGACCGTGCCGGCCGGCACGGCCAGGTCGACGCCGTCGACGGCCCGGGTCTCGCCGAACGTCTTGACCAGACCCGCGGTCTCGATCGCGAGGCCGGATGTCTGTGCGCTCATGTCTGAGATCCTTCCGCGTACGGGGCCCGTGTCCGGGGCTACGCAAGGGGAGACCACCGGGACCGCCGAAACTCATCGGTCGCCGCGCGGGCCATCACGACTCCGTCGGCTGCTTCGCCATCGGGGCGAAGCGCGTCCGGAAGCGGGAACCCTGCGGCCGTAGGGTCTCCACGGTCTCGCCGATGGAGCCAGATCGCACCCCAATTAGGACCAAGGGCGCAGCGGGACCGGACCAACGACGTAGTGGCGTCGGACCGGGGATGTGGGGTGGGTCGGCAGGGTTCGGGGAACGGGTGGCTGTCGAGGCAGGGGGAGCAAGGCCGCCGGGAACCTGGCAGATGCAAGGCCGCCGGGACCGGGGGATACAGAGCTGCCGGGATCGGGGGGATACAAGGCTCCTGGGATCGGGGGGATATAAGGCCGCCGGGACCGGGGGCACGGCGTGGAGGGCGGGGAGTAGCGTCCCTCTCATGCATGCGATCACGATTCCCCAACCCGGTGGACCCGAGGCGCTGGTGTGGGACGAGGTCCCCGACCCGGTGCCCGGTGAGGGCGAAGTCCTCATCGAGGTGGCGGCGAGCGCCGTGAACCGCGCCGACCTGCTCCAGCGGCAGGGCTTCTACGACCCACCGCCCGGCGCCTCCCCCTATCCCGGCCTGGAGTGTTCCGGACGGATCGCGGAGATCGGCCCCGGCGTGTCCGGATGGAGCGTCGGCGACGAGGTGTGCGCGCTGCTCTCGGGCGGCGGCTACGCGGAGAAGGTCGTCGCCCCGGCCGGCCAGCTGCTGCCCGTGCCGTCCGGCCTCGACCTCAACCACGCCGCCGCGCTGCCCGAGGTGACGTGCACGGTCTGGTCGAACGTCTTCATGATCGCCCATCTGCGCCCCGGTGAGACCCTTCTCGTGCACGGCGGCTCCAGCGGCATCGGCACGATGGCCATCCAGTTGGCGAAGGCCGTCGGTGCGAAGGTCGCCGTCACCGCGGGGACCGAGGAGAAGCTCGCACAGTGCGCCGCCCTGGGCGCGGACGTTCTGGTCAACTACCGCGAGCAGGACTTCGTCGAGGAGGTCCGGAAGGCCACCGACGGCAAGGGCGCGGACGTCATCCTCGACAACATGGGCGCCAAGTACCTCGACCGCAACGTCCGCGTCCTCGCCGTCAACGGCCGCCTCGCGATCATCGGCATGCAGGGCGGCATCAAGGGTGAACTGAACATCGGCGCCCTTCTCGCCAAGCGCGCGGCGATCAGCGCGACCTCGCTGCGGGCCCGGCCGCTGGAGGAGAAGACCACCATCGTCGCCGCCGTACGCGAACATGTGTGGCCGCTGGTCGGCGGCGGCCACGTCCGCCCGGTCGTCGACCGCGAGATCCCCATGAACGACGCGGGCACGGCCCATCGGGTGCTGGAGGAGAGCGGTCACGTGGGGAAGGTGCTTCTGGTCGTGCCGTAGACGGGCCGGCCCGGGGGAGTACGGCGGGAAGCCGCCCCGGCCTGCCCGCCGTCGGAAGGCCGAACGGGCGACCGAGCGATCGGGCGGCGCGGCGGACCACCGAGCCCGCCTCAGCCCCAGGCCAGGCCCGCCGCAGCCCGCTCAGTCCCCGGTGTCCGTAGCCGAAGGTAAGCCCGGCTCAGTCCCGGCGTATCCGCAGCCCCACGAAGGCCAGGCCGAGGCCCAGGCCCATCAGCATGAGGCCGCTGCCGAGGGCGAGGGCCGGGAGGACGGGTTCCTCGACGGTTTCGCTGCCGGACCCGGGTGGGCCGGGCGGGACGGGCAGGGCGGCGTTCTCGGACGGTTCGGGGGCGATGGTCGTGCCGGGGCCGTCCGGATCCGCGCCGGGCTCTTCCGGCGCGTACGCGTCGTCCTCGCCCTCCGGTTCCACGGGACCGGCGTCCTGCCGCCCCGGCCGCTCCCGCCCCTCGCCCGCGCGGCTGCCGGCCCAGGAGGTGGAGGGGTCGGGCTCGGCGGCGTACGTGGCCGGCCCGGCCCCCGCCACCAGGACCACGAGCATCCCTGTGACGAGAACCAGCCCTGTCACACGCACCGATCGAAGCCAAGAAGCCACGCCCTCAGCGTCACACGCCCCCAGCCCCCCGGCACGCCGGAATCCGCCTGCCAAGCCCCGACCCAGCCCCACCCGATGCCGAACCGGGCCGATGTACAACCGGCCCCCCGGGCAGTCGCCGATCCAAGCCATGACACGAATGGCTGGTACGTAAACGGTGGATCACGCTGCGTCGGGGGCAGCACGGTGGTGAGGTGTACGTGTGCGAGAGAATGGCGGCATGGAGATGCCGAGGAACGAACGGTCGCCCGAACAGCCCCAGATCCTGGTCGTGGGCCAGGACGGCATGGCGGTGGGCGGCGGCGGAGGAGACGAGGACTCCCGCGAGGTCCCGGTGACGGAGATGGTGGAACAACCGGCCAAGGTCATGCGCATCGGCAGCATGATCAAGCAGCTGCTCGAAGAGGTACGGGTGGCCCCCCTCGACGAGGCCAGCCGGGCCCGGCTGAAGGAGATCCACGCCAGCTCCGTCAAGGAACTCGAGGACGGTCTGGCGCCCGAACTGGTCGAGGAGTTGGAGCGGCTCTCCCTGCCCTTCACGGACGAGGCGATCCCGAGCGACGCGGAACTGCGGATCGCCCAGGCCCAGTTGGTCGGCTGGCTCGAAGGTCTCTTCCACGGGATCCAGACGACGCTGTTCGCCCAGCAGATGGCCGCCCGGGCCCAGTTGGAGCAGATGCGCCGCGCCCTCCCGCCCGGCGTCGGCGGCCAGGACGGCGACGACGACCCGCGCACGCTCGGCCGCTCGGGCGGCCCGTACCTCTAGCCTCCGCTCAACCCCCACCGTACGTACGCAAAGGGCCCGGCACGCGAAGTGCCGGGCCCTTCTTACGACAAGTGACAAGGGGCGACAGGGCCCCTGGCCTCAGGCCGGGTTGCCCGTCGAGACCTTGAGGATGATCGAGGGCATGTCCTTGGGGTCGACGTCCTCGTCGGCCGTCGGGTACTGCTCCATGACCGTGCCCTCGCCGTACGTGTTCTCGTCGACGTCCTGGACGTCGTACTGCCAGCCCGCCGCCTGGAAGCACTTCTTCACCGAGTCGATGTTTTTGAAGGTGAAGTCCGGCAGCTCGATCTTGGCGGGGTCGTTGTACGACTCCGTGGGCTCCGTGCACTCGGTCGAGTCGATGACCTTCGACGTGTCCGGCCCCTTGTGCCCCTCGACCACGGTCGGCGAGGCCGACGCGTTCGCGCCGCTGTCACCGCCCTCGGACTCGGTGCCGCTGCTCAGGCTGAGCGCCGTGATCAAGCCGCCGATCGCGACGAGCGACACGACGACCGCCCCCACGATCACGCCCCTGTTGTTCTTCCCGCCCCCGGAACGTCCCGCCGACAGCGAGGACTGCTGGGGCGCGATGTTGTACGGCGGCGGGGTGGACGCCCCCTGCTGCGGCGAGTACGCGGCGGTCTGCGGCGGCGTCTGGTAGCCACCCTGCTGCGGGTAGCCGTAGGACGGGGCGGGCGTCGGAGCGGGGGCGGGCGTCGGCGGGCCGTACCCGCCGCCTGTCTGCGCGTGCGGCTGGTACGGCGTCTGGACGCTGCCCGACTGCGGAGCGCCCGTCTGGTCGATGGGCGGGAAGACCGCGGAGGAGACGCCGGCGCCGCTGGACGTCTGCGCGCCCGGCACGATGCTCGGCGCGACGGGCTGGAGCGACGCGGCGACCCGCAGGCACTCGTCGCGCATCGCCTCGGCGCTCGGGAACCGCTCGTTCGGGTTCTTCTTCAGAGCGCGGGCGATGATGGCGTCCACGGCCGGCGGCAGGGAACGGTTGATCGAGGAGGGAGCGACCGGCTCCTCCTGGACGTGCGCATACGCGATGGCCAGCGGCGAGTCCGCCTCGAACGGCAGCCGCCCGGTGGTCAGTTGGAAGAGCATGATGCCGACCGAGTACAGGTCGGAGCGGGCGTCCACACCGCGGCCGAGGGCCTGCTCGGGCGAGAGGTACTGCGGGGTGCCGACGACCATGCCGGTCTGGGTCATCGACGTGACACCGGACTGCATGGCGCGGGCGATGCCGAAGTCCATGACCTTCACGATGTTGCGCTTGGTCATCATCACGTTGCCCGGCTTGATGTCCCGGTGGACCAGGCCCATCTCGTGGCTGATCTCCAGCGCGGCCAGCACATCCGCGGTGATCTTCAGCGCCTTGTCGGCGGGCATCGCCCCGAGCTGGGTGACATCCGCGTCGAGCACCGAGCCGAGCGGCTTGCCCTCGATGTACTCCATGACGATGTACGGCGTCGTCATGCCGTCCATCTCGTCCTCGCCGGTGTCGAAGACCGAGACGATGTTCGTGTGGGTGAGCTTCGCCACGGCCTGGGCCTCGCGGCGGAAACGCTCGCGGAAGGCCTGTTCGCGACCCAGCTCGGTGTGGAGTGTCTTGATCGCCACCTGTCGGTCGAGCACCGAGTCGTACGCGAGGTGGACGGATGCCATGCCGCCCTCGCCGAGCAGGTCCCGCAGCTGATACCGGCCGCCGGCTAGCGACCGCCCCGCGTACCGGCCCTGTGCGGCGTCCTGGCTCATCTTCCTGCGTCCCCCATCGGCGCGCGCGAAAGCTGCTGGCGTGGCTCTCGCGATCGGTGATCCCTGATGATGCTGGTGATCCTTTGTGCTATTCCCGGCCAAGTCTGCCCGAGGGCACTGACACGTCAAGCGCGGTGCCCGATCCGTGACCGTACGCGAAAGAAGCGTCGCGGAAGCGTTACAGGGGGCGTACGCCCGGTACACACAACTTGCACGAGTGCGCGCGCTGCGGGTTTCATGGCCGGTCAGCCTTCGAATCCACCGTGAATCCGTCGCGATCCCCGATTGCCGGCCGCGCATCCAACTCGGACCGGCCCGTTGCGTGAAGGCTGTAGCGTGGCCGACGGAGACCGTAACAAGTACCGCGCGGACCGCGGGCAGAAATGACGGCGAGGACTGATGGCACAGCAGCAGCGCTCTCAGGGCCCGTCCGACCCCGAGGCGACTGGCGGCGGCATGTCGGACGCGCCGGAGTTGTGGGGCAACGGCGGGCTTGTCGGCGACGGCCGGTACCGGATGACCCACAGACTCGGCCGGGGCGGCATGGCCGAGGTGTTCGCGGCCGAGGACGTACGCCTCGGTCGTACGGTCGCGGTCAAGTTGCTCCGCTCCGACCTCGCCGAAGACCCCATTTCCAAGGCCCGCTTCACGCGTGAGGCCCAGGCGGTGGCCGGTCTCAACCACCACTCGATCGTGGCGGTCTACGACTCCGGTGAAGATGTCGTGAACGGTACCCCGGTGCCGTACATCGTCATGGAGCTGGTCGAGGGCCGCACCATCCGCGACCTGTTGATCAACGCGGAGGCTCCCGGCCCCGAGCAGGCACTGATCATCGTCTCGGGTGTCCTCGAGGCGCTGGCCTACTCGCACCAGCACGGCATCGTGCACCGCGACATCAAGCCGGCGAACGTCATCATCACCACCACCGGCGCGGTGAAGGTGATGGACTTCGGCATCGCCCGCGCGTTGCACGGGGCGTCGACGACGATGACGCAGACCGGCATGGTCATGGGCACGCCCCAGTACCTGTCGCCGGAGCAGGCGCTCGGCAAGGCCGTCGACCACCGCTCCGACCTGTACGCCACGGGCTGTCTGCTCTACGAACTTCTCGCGCTGCGGCCGCCGTTCATCGGTGAGACCCCGCTGTCGGTGGTCTACCAGCACGTCCAGGACATCCCGGTGCCGCCCTCCGAGGTCTCGGAGGGCGCGGCGCCGCCGGAGCTCGACGGCCTGGTCATGCGCTCCCTCGCCAAGGAGCCGGACGACCGGTTCCAGACGGCCGAGGAGATGCGCGGCCTCGTCCAGTACGGCCTGCAGATGCTGTACGACCAGGGCGGCCACACCGGCACCTGGAACACCGGGCCCGTCACCATGCACGAGGGCCGGCACACACCGCCGGGCGGTATGTCCGGTACGACGGTCATGCCGCACCCCGGGGAGTCGGGCACCTCGCAGATCCCGCAGCCGATCCTGCCCGGCTACGGCGGTGGCGGCGGCCGCGACGACGGCGGCTTCGAGGGACAGGGCAACCGGGGCAGCGGCCGCGGCAAGCTGTGGATCCTCGCGGTCCTCGCGGTGATCGCCGTCTCGGCGGGTGTCGCGCTGGCGCTGAACGGCAACGACAACACCGGTGGCGGCGGCGGGACCACCAAGTCGCCGACGGCCTCGACGTCCAGCAAGGACAAGGACCCCAGCGAGTCGCCCAGCGACGAGGTGACCGAGGAGCCCACGGACGAGAACACCGGCTCCAGTGACAACGGCGGCGGCTACACGCCGTCGTACACCCAGTCTCCGTCCTTCAGCCAGTCGCCGACGCAGAGCCAGCCGACGCAGAGCCAGCCGACGGAGGAGGATCCGACGACGGCGGATCCGACGCCTTCGGACGACGGGGGGGAGTCGCCTCCGCCGGACGAGTCGCCCGACGACGGCAGCGGCGGCGACACCGGTGCGGTCACGAGCGGTGCCATCGGCGGCGAAGAAGGTCAGTGAGCCGAGGCGTTCGTGGAGTGGCCTCCCGGGGCGTTCCACGTTCGCCTCGCACGCCGCGTCGTACTCCCGTGTCCAGGCGCACTGCCCGGTGGTGAGCCGGCGGACGATCGCGGCCGGGTCGGCGGTTCCGGGGCACATGCCCGCCGAGCCGCTGACCTCGGGCGTGTCACGGACGGTCATTAACGGTCACAGGATGTACAGAACCGAACTGTGGCTCGATGCGCGCACATGCGGGCTCTGCGGCCGCCGTTCCCGAGAGAAATATGGCGATTCAGCCTCCTTCACGTATGGAGCAATTACTCCAGGCGATCTAGTGGCCCACCCCCTGCGAAGTCTTCCCGTGGCCGGGGTGGCCGGGATAACGTGCCGGTGTTCCGGCCCCCCTGCCAGGCTGTGACCAGTGCTGTGACCAGCAGATGTTCCCGACGGACGCGACTTACTTGGACCCCCTAGTACCGAATTACTTGGAAATCCAAGGAAAATCGCAGGTCAATAGGGGTTTCACAGGAATGTGGAGCACTGGGTAACGTGCCTCGTGCAGGGCGTTCGCCGGGGCACCTGTCACGTCTGTTCCCGGCCAAGGGCACCCACCCCGTGCACGGGCACCGGGATCAGGCGAGCCGCTCCCCCAGGCTCTCAAGGACTGGGGGGACCCCCAGTCCTCGGCAACCCCGGGGGCCGGACCGACGGAGGAGCACACGTGACCGTGGAGAGCACTGCCGCGCGCAAGCCGCGACGCAGCGCCGCAGGCAAAACCGGCACCACCGGCAGCAAGGCGGCCGGTACCACCGGCACCAGGCGCGCCACTGCGAAGAAGCCGACCGACGGCCGGCCCGAACTCGTTCAGCTGCTGACGCCCGAGGGCAAGCGCGTCAAGAATGCCGAGTACGACTCGTTCGTCGCCGACATCACGGCCGACGAGCTGCGTGGCCTGTACCGCGACATGGTGCTGACCCGCCGTTTCGACGCCGAGGCCACTTCCCTGCAGCGTCAGGGCGAGCTGGGCCTGTGGGCCTCGCTGCTCGGCCAAGAGGCCGCCCAGATCGGCTCCGGGCGGGCCACCCGCGAGGACGACTACGTCTTCCCGACCTATCGCGAGCACGGCGTCGCCTGGTGCCGAGGCGTCGACCCGACCAATCTGCTCGGCATGTTCCGCGGCGTGAACAACGGCGGCTGGGACCCGAACAGCAACAACTTCCACCTCTACACGATCGTCATCGGCTCCCAGACGCTGCACGCCACCGGCTACGCCATGGGCGTCGCCAAGGACGGCGCCGACTCGGCGGTCATCGCCTACTTCGGGGACGGGGCCTCCAGCCAGGGCGACGTCGCCGAGGCGTTCACCTTCTCGGCGGTCTACAACGCGCCCGTCGTGTTCTTCTGCCAGAACAACCAGTGGGCCATCTCGGAGCCCACGGAGAAGCAGACGCGCGTGCCGCTGTACCAGCGTGCTCAGGGCTTCGGTTTCCCGGGCGTCCGCGTCGACGGCAACGACGTCCTCGCCTGCCTCGCCGTCACCAAGTGGGCGCTGGAGCGCGCCCGCCGGGGCGAGGGACCCACGCTGGTGGAGGCGTACACGTACCGCATGGGCGCCCACACCACCTCCGACGACCCGACCCGCTACCGCCACGACGACGAGCGGGTGGCCTGGGAGGCGAAGGACCCGATCGCGCGTCTGCGCGGCTACCTCGAGTCCGAAACGGACACGAACGAGGGATTCTTCGCGGAACTCGAAGCGGAGAGCGAGGCGTTGGGAAGGCGAGTGCGCGAAGTGGTGCGTGCCATGCCCGACCCGGACCACTTCGCCATCTTCGAGAACGTGTACGCGGACGGACACGCGCTCGTGGACGAGGAGCGCGCCCAGTTCGACGCGTACCAGGCGTCGTTCGCCGATGTGGACGTAGAGGAGGGCAAGTAGCGATGACCACGCAGACAACCGCGCCGACTGCCGGGCAGACCGCCGGGCACTCCGGCGTGAAGAGCATGGCGGTCGCCAAGGCGATCAACGAATCGCTGCGCAAGGCCCTCGAAGCCGACCCCAAGGTCCTCGTCATGGGCGAGGACGTAGGCAAGCTCGGCGGTGTGTTCCGGGTGACGGACGGCCTGCAGAAGGACTTCGGCGAGGACCGGGTGATCGACACCCCGCTCGCCGAGTCGGGCATCGTCGGCACCGCCATCGGCCTCGCCCTGCGGGGCTACCGCCCGGTGGTCGAGATCCAGTTCGACGGTTTTGTTTTCCCGGCGTACGACCAGATCGTCACCCAGCTCGCCAAGATGCACGCGCGCTCGCTGGGCAAGGTCAAACTGCCCGTCGTCGTCCGCATCCCCTACGGCGGCGGCATCGGCGCGGTCGAGCACCACTCCGAGTCCCCGGAGGCGCTGTTCGCGCACGTCGCGGGTCTGAAGGTGGTCAGCCCGTCGAACGCCTCGGACGCCTACTGGATGATGCAGCAGGCCATCCAGAGCGACGACCCGGTGATCTTCTTCGAGCCGAAGCGCCGCTACTGGGACAAGGCCGAGGTCAACCCCGAAGCCATCCCCGGCCCGCTCCACAAGGCCCGCGTCGTCCGGGAGGGCACCGACCTCACGCTCGCCGCGTACGGCCCGATGGTGAAGCTCTGCCAGGAGGTCGCCGACGCGGCCGCCGAGGAGGGCAGGGCTCTGGAGGTCCTGGACCTGCGGTCGGTGTCCCCCCTGGACTTCGACTCGATCCAGGCGTCCGTGGAGAGGACCGGCCGTCTGGTCGTGGTCCACGAGGCCCCGGTGTTCTTCGGCTCGGGCGCCGAGATCGCCGCCCGCATCACCGAGCGGTGCTTCTACCACCTGGAGGCCCCCGTCCTCCGCGTCGGTGGGTACCACGCCCCCTATCCGCCGGCCCGCCTGGAGGAGGAGTACCTGCCGGGCCTGGACCGGGTGCTCGACGCCGTCGACCGCTCGCTGGCGTACTGAGGGAGAGGTCCGTGACGACGATGACAGACACGTCTCTGCGCGAGTTCAAGATGCCCGACGTGGGCGAGGGACTCACCGAGGCCGAGATCCTCAAGTGGTACGTCCAGCCCGGTGACACGGTCACCGACGGCCAGGTCGTCTGCGAGGTCGAGACGGCCAAGGCCGCCGTCGAACTGCCCATCCCGTACGACGGTGTCGTGCGCGCACTGCACTTCCCCGAGGGCACCACGGTCGACGTCGGCACGTCGATCATCGCGGTGGCCGTGGCGGGCGGTGCGGCTCCGGTCGAGGAGACGGCCCCCGCGAAGGAGGAGCCCCGGCCTCAGGCCCAGCCCAAGCCCCAGCCCGAGCCGGCGGCAAAGAAGCCCGAGGGCCGTAAGCCGGTCCTCGTCGGGTACGGGGTCGCCGAGTCGTCCACCAAGCGCCGGCCCCGTAAGGGGCTCCCGCCCGCCGCGGCCCCGGCCGAGGACACGCTGTACGCGGCCACCGCGATCCAGGGTGTTCAGGGTGTCCAGGGTGAGTTGAACGGACACGGTCATGCCCCCGGCGGGCAGCGTCCGCTGGCGAAGCCGCCGGTCCGCAAGCTGGCCAAGGACCTCGGCGTGGACCTGGCGACGATCACCCCGTCCGGCCCGGGCGGCATCATCACCCGCGAGGACGTCCACGCGGCGGTTGCCCCGGCGAAGGCCCCGGAACCGGTGGTGGAGGCTCCCGCGGCCCCCGCCGCTCCTGCGGCCGCCCCGGCGCCGGCGGTGTCGTACGACGGCGCGCGCGAGACCCGTATCCCCATCAAGGGTGTCCGAAAGGCGACGGCGGCGGCGATGGTCGGCTCGGCGTTCACCGCGCCGCATGTCACCGAGTTCGTGACGGTCGACGTCACGCGCACGGTGAAGCTGGTCGAGGAGCTGAAGCAGGACAAGGAGTTGGCGGGCCTGCGGGTCAACCCATTGTTGTTGATCGCCAAGGCCCTGCTGGTGGCGATCAAGCGCAATCCGGAGATCAACGCGTCCTGGGACGAGGCCGCGCAGGAGATCGTGGTCAAGCACTACGTGAACCTGGGCATCGCCGCGGCGACCCCGCGCGGTCTGATCGTCCCGAACATCAAGGACGCCCACGCGAAGACGCTGCCGCAGCTGGCGCAGTCGCTGGGCGAGCTGGTCACGACGGCCAAGGAGGGCCGGACCTCCCCTGCCGCCATGCAGGGTGGCACGGTCACCATCACCAACGTCGGCGTCTTCGGCATCGACACCGGCACGCCCATCCTCAACCCCGGCGAGTCGGCGATCCTCGCGGTCGGCGCGATCAAGCTCCAGCCGTGGGTCCACAAGGGCAAGGTGAAGCCCCGTCAGGTCACCACCCTGGCGCTCTCCTTCGACCACCGGCTGGTGGACGGGGAGCTGGGCTCCAAGGTGCTGGCCGATGTGGCGGCGATTCTGGAACAGCCGAAGAGGCTTATCACTTGGGCGTGAGACGCTCGACTGGATAGGCTCAAGGTGAAGGGGTCGGTCGCAACTTCGGACTGCGACCGGCCCCTTCTTTTCTGTCCCTGCCCAGGTGTCGTCAGCGCCTGGGTGCGTCAGCGTCGGCTGAGCACATACACCGGAGCACCGTCCTCCGCCGCGCCCAAGGGGTGGATGCAGGCGTGCTTGCGCAGCAACCGGAGACATTCGTTGACGCGGTGCACCGACAGACCCGTACGGGCCGCGATCGCGTCCAGGGGTTGCCGCAGCTCGCCCTCCTCGACCAGCACCGGGGCGATCACCACGGCCACCGTCCACACGTCCGCCGTCACGGACAACCGCTCCCGCCAGTCGGCCAGCACGGACTCCGTGGTCGGGTGCGCGGAGAAGGCGGTGGTGTTGGGCGCCGGTCGCTCGACGGACAGGGCGTCGAGCCGGTTCGCGATGCGTTCCATGGCTTGGGCGATGGCTTGCTGGGCGATGAGGGTGGCGCTGTGCAGCTCCACCATTTGCTCCTGCAGGGCGATCGACTTGTGCTGCAGGTCGAGTGACTTGTGCTGCGTGACCGCGAGTTGCTCGTCCGCCTGGAGGTTGCGCTCCTCCAGCCGGACGATGGCCTCGGCGACCTGCTCGGGCATGGCGTACGCGATGGGGGCACCCGGCTCGGCGGGTTGTACCTCGGCCTCCTCCAGGGTGTAGGAGCCCTCGCGCTGAATGGTCTCGATCACCTCGGCGACCCACTGTTTGAAAGGGGCGCACTCGGGCTTGGTGCAGGCGCTGACGAGAAGGATCAGGCCCTGGAGATCGATGAGATTCAGGTCTCGGCGCCACTCCCGACCTGCGGGAACGCTGAGACCGTAAGCTCCAGTTACGGTCTCGAGAATCTCTCGGTGCTCCTCGGGGACGTGGTCGGAGAGTGCCTGCCGAGAGTTGGTGTGCCCCAACTGCTTGCAGACATCGACCGCCGGAAACCAGTGGGTCCCGTCCGGCATGGTCAGTCGGCGGACGCGGGCTCCGGTAGCCGCGTAGACGAAGTCGCCGGCGTCGATCGCGTCGCGCTGTGTGCGCGGGTTGGGCTGGTGCTTGCTGGGTTCGATCATGTGAACCACCTCCGCTGCGGAACGTACGGCGGAGCAAATCGAATATGCCAGCTGGCTTAGCCATATTCACTATTGCGAGGGAAGTGCGTGCGTTCTTGTGATCAAGGACCTTACAGAACGAAGGGGGCCACCGCGGCGAGCGGTGGCCCCCTTGTCGTACCTCCGAAGAGGCCCGAGTCGCCTAGAGCGTGGCGAAGCCGTAGTCCATGAGCTTCTTCACGTCGGCCGTGCGGGTGGTCGCATTGGTGGACGTGAGGACGGTGCCCACGATCGTCTTGCCGTTGCGGGTCGCGGCGAAAACGAGGCAGTACTTGGCCTGGCTGCCGGAGCCGGTCTTCACACCGAACGTTCCCTTCCAGCCGAGCAGCTTGTTGGTGTTCTCCCAGGTGTAGTAGCGGTAGCCGCCACTCTTGGTGGTCACCTTCTGCTTGGTGGTCTTCGTGCCCACGATCGACTTGAACGTGGAGTTCTTCAGCGCGTTGCTGGCGAGCTTGGTGAGGTCACGCGGCGTCGAGTAGTTCGAGCCGTTGCTGATGCCGTCGAACGAGTCGAACTTCGTGTTCTTCATGCCGAGGCTCTTGGCGGTGGAGTTCATCTTGGAGAGGAACGACTTCACCCGCGCTGCACGCGTCGAGCCCGTGCCGAACTTGTCGGCGAGCGCGTACGCGGCGTCGCAGCCCGACGGGAGCATCAAGGCGTAGAGGAGTTGGCGGACGGTGACTTTGTCGCCGACGATCAGGCCTGCGTGGGACGCCTGGTTCTTGACGATGTAGTCGCTGTACGCCTTCGAGACCGTGACCTTGGCGTTCAGGTTCAGGTTCTTCTGCGACAACACGACCTTGGCGGTCATGATTTTGGTGGTGGAGCCCGTGGACCGCTTGGTGTCCGCGGCCTTCGTGTACAGCACCTTGCTGTTGGCGTTGTTCCACACGAACCCGCCCTTGGCGGTGATCGTCGGCTTCGCGGGAGCGGCCTGCGCGGGAGCGGAGGTGATGACTCCGGTCGCGATCATCGCACCGGTGGTCACGGCGACTGCGGCGGCCCTGCGGACACGTGCGCCCTTTATGGCGGTAATCAAGTCAAGTACCCCGATTGCGTCAAATGTCTGTGGAGCGCGGCCACTTGTGGCTCCGGTTTGCGGGCAAGCAGGGCCGCTTCTCGTGTGACAAGTGAGTAGCACAAAAGGTTGTGCGCTGGGTGAGGTGGGGGTCAATTCAAGTCCACCTGACAGTCCCCTGACAGATGCAGAGTGGAGTCACCGTCCGGATCGTGGACGACGAGGGCAATGCGTACGTGTTGTATCTATGCTGTGGGCATGCTCTCCGCCCCAACTCCCGCCCCCGCCCCCGCCGTGAAGCAGCCCCCTGCCGCCGAGCGTGTCTACGCCCACGTCAAACAGGGTGTCCTGGAGCGCCGCTACGAGGGCGGCACGCTGCTCACCGAGGGCGAGCTGGCCGAGGCGGTCGGGGTGTCCCGGACGCCGGTGCGCGAGGCGCTGCTGCGGCTGGAGGTCGAGGGGCTGATCAAGCTCTACCCCAAGAAGGGCGCCCTGGTCCTGCCCGTCTCCGCGCAGGAGATCGCGGACGTCGTCGAGACCCGGCAGCTGGTCGAGGAGCACGCCGTCCGCAAGACGGTGCCGGCCTCGCCGCAGCTGATCGAGCGCCTGGAGAGCCTCCTGGAGCAGCAGAAGGCGCAGGCCGCCGCCGGGGATCTGGCGGGCGCCGCGGTGACCGACCGCTGCTTCCATGCCGAGATCGTCCGCAGCGGGGGGAACGAGATCCTCTCACGCCTCTACGACCAGCTCCGCGACCGGCAGCTGCGCATGGGCGTCGCCGTGATGCACGCCCACCCCGACCGCATCACCAAGACGCTCACCGAGCACGAGGAGATCCTCCAGGCGCTGCGCGCGGGCGACGCGGAGGCGGCCGTGGGGCTCGTGCACCGGCACGTCAGCTGGTTCTCCAACCTGGCGCGGGGGGAGGTCCGTTGAGCCGCCCCGCCATATCCTCGTCCGCCGGGTCCCTGCCCGGAGACCCGCCCGGCGGCCGCCTCGCCCTCGCCGTCTGGGGTGTGGGTGTCTCCGTCTACTTCGTCGCCGTCATCTTCCGTACGTCGCTGGGGGTGGCCGGCCTCGACGCCGCCGACCGCTTCCATGTGGGCGCCTCCGCCCTGTCGACGTTCTCGATACTGCAGCTGCTGGTCTACGCGGGCATGCAGATACCCGTCGGCTTGCTGGTCGACCGGCTCGGCACCAAGAAGGTGCTGACCCTGGGCGTCCTGCTGTTCACGGCCGGCCAGATCGGCTTCGCGCTGTCACCGTCGTACGGCACGGCGCTGGCCTCGCGGGCGCTGCTGGGCTGCGGCGACGCGATGACGTTCATCAGCGTGCTGCGGCTGGGCAGCCGGTGGTTCCCGGCCCGGCGCGGGCCGCTGATCGCGCAGATGGCGGGCCTCGTCGGTATGGCGGGCAACCTGGTCTCGACGCTGCTGCTGGCCCGGCTGCTGCACGGCGTGGGCTGGACGGCGGCGTTCGCGGGCAGCTCCGTCGCCGGGCTCGTCGTCCTGGTCCTGACCCTGCTGTTCCTGAAGGACCACCCCGAGGGCCATGAGCCGGAGCCGTTCCCGCACCACGGGGCCGCGTACGTGCGGCGCCAGATCGCGGCGTCCTGGCGGGAGCCCGGCACCCGGCTCGGGCTGTGGGTGCACTTCACCACCCAGTTCCCGGCGATGGTGTTCCTGCTGCTGTGGGGGCTGCCGTTCCTCGTCGAGGCGCAGGGCCTGAGCCGGGGCACCGCGGGTGAACTGCTCACCCTCGTCGTCCTGTCCAACATGCTGGTCGGACTGGTGTACGGCCAGATCGTCGCCCGGCACCACGCGGCGCGGTTGCCGCTGGCGCTCGGCACGGTCCTCGCGACGGCGGCGGTCTGGGCGACCACGCTGCTGTACCCCGGCGAGCACGCGCCGATGTGGCTCCTGATCGTCCTGTGCACGGTCCTCGGTGCCTGTGGCCCGGCCTCAATGCTCGGCTTCGACTTCGCCCGTCCGGCGAACCCGCCGGAGCGTCAGGGCACCGCCTCCGGAATCACCAACATGGGCGGTTTCGTCGCCTCCATGACGACCCTGCTCGCGATCGGCGTCCTCCTGGACCTGACCGGCGACGACTACCGCGTCGCCTTCTCCGCCGTCTTCGTCCTCCAGGCCCTCGGCCTCACCCAGATCCTCCGCCTGCGTGGACGCGCGGCCCGCCGCGAGCGGGAACGCCTGGTGGCGAGCCGGGTGGAGACGGTGCACGTACCGGCGTGAGCGGCCCTCGTGAGCGAGCCCTCGTGCACGTTCTCGTAAGGGGCTTCACCCGATGGATGTCTGACGGCCGAGCCACTGCAGGCGCGCTGTGGAGTGCGCGTGAGCGCGCCACCGCCGGGCGGGGAGCCGCCCAGGGTTACACCGTCACCGCGAACGCCCGCAGGATCGCCGCGATCAGATGGGGGTCGCCCTCGCCCTTGATGCGGTCGGCGACGAGGTCGGCGGTGACGCGGCCGCAGGCCAGGCGGACGTAGGTCTCCCAGTCCAGCGTGAGGGTGGCGGCAGGGCCGAGCGCCGGGGCGGTCTCCAGGGTGCCTCGGCCCTGGATGTCGACGCGGACGGTCCGGATGAACTCCACCGGACCGTGGACGTCGAAGACGACGGCCGAACTGCGCGGTGCCTGCGCGTCCTCGGCGACGACCTTCGGCAGCACGGACAACAGCTCGTCACGGACGACGTACGCGCCCGGCGAGTCCAGGTTCCCCGGTTGGCCCAGCGCGGCCCGCAGGTCCTGCTCGTGGACCCATACGTCGAACGCTCGGTTGCGCATGGCCTGTTCGAGGGTCAGCTCCGTGCCGAGCGGACCGCGCACCGTGTGGCCCGGGTCCCGCGACTCGTTCCGCAGCTGGCGGTTGCGCCGGATGATCGTGTACTCCAGCTCGGAGGTCATCTCCGGCGCGGTGTGGTGACGGCGGGCGTCGACCTGCATCTCCATGTACCGCTGGTGCTCGGTCCGTACGTGGTACAGGTCGCGCGGCAGGGTGTGGATGGGGCGCGGGTCGCCGAGCATCTCGCAGTCCAGACCGATGACATGGGAGACCACATCGCGCACCGACCAGCCTGGACATGGCGTCCGCCGGTTCCACTCGCCCTCCACGAGCGGCGACACCAGCTCGGATATCGCGTCCACGGAGTGGGTCCAGGCGTCGGCGTAGGGCTGAAGAGTGGGATGCAGACTCACGGAACGGGACCCCTCGGGCGGTCGGTACGTGTCAGTACGGTCGGTACGTGTCGGCTACGTGGGCGGCGGTTTTCAGTAGGGGCGTCGGCGTTGACGGCGGTGAGTGGGCGTCGGCGGCTGTCAGTGGGTGCTGTGGAACGTTAAGTTACGCTGCTCCGAGGCACCCCGGCAGTGCTTTCGTGTGACGATCGTAGGCCCGTGTGGACGGCTCGAATGCCAGGACGGTGGTAGTGTGCGCGCCTCGCTCATCCAGATCGGCGTAGACGAGGACGAATCGGTCGATTCGCGCAGGCGGCGCGTGGCCTCGCTGGTCCGGGGCCAGGCCGGTGCCGATCTCGTCGTCCTCCCGGAGCTCTGGACCACCGGCGCTTTCGCGTTCGAATCCTTCACCTCGACGGCCGAGCCGCTGCGGGGCCCGACGTACGAGGCGATGGCCAAGGCCGCGAGCGACGCGGGTGTCTGGCTGCACGCGGGCTCGATCCCCGAGCTCGATCCTGACGGACTTCTCTACAACACCTCCCTCGTCTTCTCACCTTCCGGCGACCTCGCCGCCGCCTACCGCAAGATCCATCGCTTCGGTTTCGACAAGGGCGAGGCGGTGCTGATGGGCGCGGGCTCGGAGCTGGTGACGCTCCGCCTGCCCGAGACGACCCTCGGCGTCGCCACCTGCTACGACCTCCGCTTCCCCGAACTCTTCCGCGGCCTCGTCGACGCCGGAGCCGAGACCTTCGTCGTCCCCGCCGGCTGGCCCGAACGCCGCCGCTCCCACTGGACGCTGCTGGCCCAGGCCCGTGCCGTGGAGAACCAGGCGTACGTCCTCGCCTGCGGAACGGCCGGTACCCACGCGGGGGTTCCCCAGGCCGGTCACTCGATCGTGGTCGACCCCTGGGGCGAGGTCCTGGCCGAGGCCGGCTCCGGCGAGGAGGTCCTGACGGTCGACTTCGACCCGACGAAGGTCGCGACGACCCGCGAGCAGTTCCCGGCCCTGAAGGACAGGCTGCTGGGGCTGGAGACACCGCACCGCTGAGCCCTGCCGTCGACGGGCACTCCCGTGCCTCCGTGAGTCGTACTCCCGCAGGAGGGGGAGGCGCTTGCGGCGGTCGGCACGAGGCGGGGCCGCGAGAGTTTTCCACAGGCCTGTGCATGAGGTTGTCCACAGGCTCGCGAAGGGCTCCTCGACAAGTGGCACTCTTGATCCATGAGCGATTCCACCGAGCACCCGGCACCCCGCCGTGTCCGTGTCCGTGCCCCCGAGCTGATCGGTAAGGGCGGCTGGCTGAACACGGGCGGGAAGCAGTACGCCCTCGCTGACCTGCGGGGGAAGATAGTGGTGCTGGATTTCTGGACGTTCTGCTGCATCAACTGCCTGCATGTCCTGGACGAGCTGCGGGAGCTCGAGGAGAAGCACCGGGACACCGTCGTGGTCATCGGGGTGCACTCGCCGAAGTTCGCGCACGAGGCCGAGCACGGGGCGGTGGTCGACGCCGTCGAGCGGTACGGCGTGGAGCACCCGGTGCTCGACGATCCGGAGCTCGCCACCTGGAAGCAGTACGCGGTACGGGCCTGGCCGACACTCGTGGTGATCGACCCGGAGGGGTACGTGGTCGCGCAGCACGCGGGTGAGGGGCATGCGCACGCCATCGAGCGGCTGGTCGCCGAGCTGGAGGCCGAGCACGAGGGCAAGGGCACGCTGCGGCGCGGCGACGGGCCGTATGTGGCGCCCGAGCCCGAGCCGACGGTGCTGCGCTTCCCCGGCAAGGCGCTGCTCCTGCCGGACGGGGACTTCCTCGTCAGCGACACCACCCGGCACCAGCTGGTCCGGCTGGCGGCGGACGGCGAGACCGTCGTACGGCGTTACGGCTCCGGCGAGCGCGGATTCGTGGACGGCGGCGTGGAGCACGCCCGCTTCAGCGAGCCGCAGGGGCTGGCGCTGCTGGACAGCGGTGCGGTGGTCGTCGCCGACAGTGTGAACCACGCCCTTCGCCGGCTCGACCCGGTCACCGGCCAGGTCGTCACGCTCGCGGGCACCGGCCGCCAGTGGTGGCAGGGCTCGCCGACCTCCGGGCCGGCGTGGGAGATCGACCTGTCCTCACCGTGGGACGTGGCGGTCTTCGGCGGCAAGGTGTGGATCGCGATGGCCGGTGTCCACCAGCTGTGGACGTACGACCCGGCCGACCGCACGGTCGCCGTGGCCGCGGGGACGACGAACGAGGGGCTGGTGGACGGGCCGGGCGGCGAGGCCTGGTTCGCGCAGCCTTCCGGGCTCGCGGCCACCGCCGACCGGCTCTGGCTCGCCGACTCGGAGACGTCGGCGCTGCGCTGGGTGGACCTCGACGGGGCGGTCCACACGGCGGTCGGTACGGGGCTCTTCGACTTCGGGCACCGTGACGGCGCCGCCGAACAGGCCCTCCTCCAGCATCCGTTGGGGGTGACGGCCCTGCCGGACGGCTCGGTGGCGGTCAGCGACACCTACAACCACGCGTTGCGTCGCTACGACCCGGTGAAGGACGAGGTCACCACGCTGGCCACGGACCTGAGAGAGCCGAGTGACGCGGTGCTCGTCGGGGAGGACATCGTGGTCGTCGAGTCCGCCCGCCACCGGCTGACCCGGCTGCGGCTGCCGGAGGAGACGGTGAAGGTCGAGGCGGTCGCCCACCGGACGCGGCGCGCGGCCACCGAAGTGGCCCCGGGCAGCGTGCGGTTGGACGTCGTCTTCCAGGCCCCGGCGGGCCAGAAGCTCGACGAGCGGTACGGCCCGTCGACTCGGCTGCTCGTCTCCTCCACCCCGCCCGAGTTGCTGCTCCGGGGCGAAGGCGCGGACACGTCCCTGTCGCGCACGCTCGAACTGGACCCGTCCATATCCGAGGGCGTGCTCCATGTCTCGGCGATGGCGGCCTCCTGCGACGACGACCCTTCCCACGAGTACCCGGCCTGCCACGTCCACCAGCAGGACTGGGGCGTGCCGGTCCGGCTCACGGAGGGCGGGACGGACCGGCTGCCGCTGGTCCTGGCGGGCATGGACGAGAGCACCGACGGACTCGGCTGAGTCCGCCCGCTCTCGCTGTCCGCGGGAGGTCACACGCCGCCGTACCCGTCGCGGTTGTGCCGGCTCTCGTCGATGACAGAAGCCGAGGGCGGCACCACCACTCGCCTCCGCTTGGCGATGCTGCTGAACGTCGCAACTCCGATGAGTCCGACGATCATGAAGATGACGCCGACCAGGTCGAGGTTGACCCCTTGCATGTCCCAGTCGGTGGCGAACGTGAGGATGGCTCCCACGGCGATCAGAATGATGCACCCGCCCAGGCCCATGAGTGTTCCCTCCCAGTCCGGTTGGGTCGGCCGGTCGTTCCGGTCGTTCGGTCCTACCGGTTGACACCGGGTACCCGGACTGGACGGTCAGTAACGGGCCCTCGCGGGCCGGGCCATGGGGTCAGCCCTCCAGGAAGGCCACCAGAGCGTTCGCCAGAAGGTAGGGGTCCTTCGCCCCGCACAGCTCGCGGACGCTGTGCATGGAGAGGATGGCGACGCCGATGTCGACGGTGCGGATGCCGTGGCGGGCCGCGGTGATGGGGCCGATGGTGGTGCCGCAGGGCATGGAGTTGTTGGAGACGAACGTCTGGAAGGGCACGCCGGCCTTCTCGCAGGCGGCGGCGAAGACGGCCCGGCCCGAACCGTCGGTGGCGTAGCGGTTGTTGACGTTCACCTTCAGGATCGGGCCGGCGTCCGCGCGGGGGTGATGCGTCGGGTCGTGCCGCTCCGCGTAGTTGGGGTGGACGGCGTGCCCGGTGTCGGAGGAGAGACAGACCGTGCCGGCGAAGGCACGCGCCCGGTCCTCGTAGGAGCCGCCGCGGGCGAAGACCGAGCGCTCCAGCACCCCGCCGAGGAGGGGACCGTCCGCGCCGGTGTCGGACTGGGAGCCGTTCTCCTCGTGGTCGAAGGCGGCGAGGACGGGGATGAAGGGGAGGTCGTCGCCGGAGGTGGCGACCGAGGCGAGTGCGGCCGTACCGGCGTGCACGGAGAGGAGGTTGTCCATGCGGGGGCCGGCGAGGAGTTCCTTGTCGCGGCCCAGATACGCGGGGGGCTCGACGGGGTGGGTCATCAGGTCCCAGCCGGTGACCTCGCCCGAGGGGAGGCCCAACTCCTCCTCCAGGAAGGCGATGAGGTCGCCGTCGCGGATGTCGTCGCCGAGGCCCCAGACAGGCTGGAGGTGACGTTGCTTGTCGAGCTTGAGGCCCTCGGAGGTGACCGCGCGGTCGAGGTGGATGGCGAGTTGGGGGACGCGGAGGAGGGGTCTGTCGACGTTGACGAGGCGGCTGGTGCCGTCGCGCAGGGAGAGCCGGCCGGCGATGCCGAGGTCGCGGTCGAGCCAGGAGTTGAGCAGCGGTCCGCCGTAGATCTCGACGGCGACCTGGCGCCAGCCGTGGGCGCCGCTGTCGGGGCGGGGTTTCACCCGCAGATTGGGGGAGTCGGTGTGGGCACCGACGATGCGGAAGGGGGTGTGGGGGTGAGCGCCCTCCGGCACGTACCAGGCGATGATCGCGCCGCCGCGCAGTACGTACTTTCCGCCCAGCGAGCCGTCCCACGCGTCGGTCTCCGAGACCTGTCGGAAGCCGGCCTTCTCCAGCCGCTCCGCGGCGCTCGCCACCGCGTGGTACGGGGACGGGCTGCTCGTCAGGAAGGTCATCAGGTCGTCGGTGTGGCCGCGGTCGAAGCGTGGGGGTGTGCGCATGGGGTTCACCTTAACGACGTACGAGGGCCCGCTCCCGGGAGATGGGAGCGGGCCCTCGTGGTGAGCGTGTGGAGGAGAGGGCGCCGGACGGACGGGCAGGGTCCGTCCGGCGCCACGACCGGGGGGAGGCCGGGGGGCGGCTGTCTAGAACGCGGCCTCGTCCAGCTCCATCAGGTCCAGGTCGACGCCCTCGGAGACCTTGCGGGCGAGGGTGACGCCCGGGAGGACGTTGGCCGCGAAGAACTTCGCCGCCGCGATCTTGCCGGTGTAGAACGCCTTGTCCTTGGCGGAGGCGGTCTCCAGCTTCTCGGCGGCGACGGCGGCGCCCTTGAGGAGCAGGTAGCCGACGACCACGTCACCGGAGGCGAGCAGCAGGCGGGTGGTGTTGAGGCCCACCTTGTAGATGTTCTTGACGTCCTGCTCGGTGGCGGCGAGGTCGGTGAGGAGGAGGCCGACGATGGCCTCCAGTTCGACGGCGGCCTTGGCGAGGTGCTCACGGGCCCCGGCCAGCTCCTCGCCGCCCTCACCGAGTGCGAGGAACTTCTTGATTTCCTCGGCGAGGGTGTTCAGGGCGGCGCCCTGGTTGCGGACGATCTTCCGGAAGAAGAAGTCCTGGCCCTGGATCGCGGTGGTGCCCTCGTACAGGGTGTCGATCTTGGCGTCGCGGATGTACTGCTCGATCGGGTACTCCTGCAGGAAGCCGGAGCCGCCGAAGGTCTGCAGCGACTGGGCGAGCTGCTCGTAGCCCTTCTCGGAGCCGTAGCCCTTGACGATCGGCAGGAGGAGGTCGTTGAGCGCGTGCTCGGCCTTGGCGTCCTCGCCCGCCGCCTCCTTGACCGCGATGGAGTCCTGGACGGAGGCGGTGTAGAGGACGAGGGCGCGCATGCCCTCCGCGTACGCCTTCTGCGTCATCAGCGAGCGGCGGACGTCGGGGTGGTGCGTGATGGTGACCTTGGGCGCGGTCTTGTCCATGAAGTTCGCCAGGTCGGGGCCCTGGACGCGCTCCTTGGCGTACTCCAGCGCGTTCAGGTAGCCCGTCGACAGCGTGGAGATCGCCTTCGTGCCGACCATCATGCGGGCGAACTCGATGATGCGGAACATCTGGCGGATGCCGTCGTGCTTGTCGCCGATCAGCCAGCCCTTGGCCGGGTGACGGTCGCCGAAGGTCATCTCGCACGTGTTGGAGGCCTTGAGGCCCATCTTGTGCTCGACGTTGGTGGCGTAGACGCCGTTGCGCTCGCCCAACTCACCGGTCTCGAAGTCGAACAGGTACTTCGGGACGAGGAAGAGGGAGAGGCCCTTGGTGCCGGGGCCGTGGCCCTCGGGGCGGGCCAGCACGTAGTGAAGGATGTTCTCCTCCATGTCGTGCTCACCGGAGGTGATGAAGCGCTTCACACCCTCGATGTGCCAGGAGCCGTCCTCCTGCTGGATCGCCTTGGTGCGCCCGGCGCCCACGTCGGAGCCCGCGTCGGGCTCGGTGAGGACCATGGTGGAGCCCCAGGTCCGCTCGACCGCGATCTGGGCGATCTTCTTCTGGACGTCGTTGCCCTCGTCGTAGAGGATCCCGGCGAACGCCGGGCCGGAGGAGTACATCCACACGGCCGGGTTCGAGCCGAGGATCAGCTCCGCGTACGCCCAGATCAGGGAGGCGGGAGCGGTCGTACCGCCGATGCCCTCGGGCAGGCCGAGGCGCCAGTACTCCGACTCCATGAAGGCCTTGTAGCTCTTCTTGAAGGAGGCCGGTACCGGAGCGGTGTTCGTCTCCGGGTCGAAGACCGGCGGGTTGCGGTCGGCATCCGTGAAGGACTCGGCCAGCTCGTTCTCGGCGAGACGGGCCAGCTCTTCCAGGATGCTCTTGGCGGTGTCCGTGTCCATCTCCGCGAACGGGCCGGTGCCGTACAGCTTGTCGCGCCCGAGGACCTCGAAGAGGTTGAACTCGATGTCGCGGAGATTCGACTTGTAGTGCCCCATGGCGACGGCTCCGTAAGAGAGATCGGCGAGGGACTGGACCTCGCGCTAGTTCACATACCAACAAGTAGCTTCTGATCGATGATGCTACCCACCGGTAATAAGAAGCAACCCCGATCGGGTCATCTGTGACTCGTTACGCTTTGCCGCATGTACGGCTACGACCAGAGCGCTGGCACCCAGCAGCAGTACGCCCCGCCGCCGCAGCAGCAGATGCCGGGGCAGCAGATGCCCGGCGGCCCGATGGGCGGCGGGTACGGGCAGCAGCCACCGCTGTACCCGGAGCCGTCCCCACCCTCCCTCGCGGACGCGGTGCGCGCCTTCACCACCGGGCAGATGGCCGCGGAGGACTTCCAGCAGGTCTTCGCCACGTCCAAGGTGTACTGCCCGCGCGGTGACAATCCCGGGTTCCTGGCGCTGCACAACACCCAGCAGCCGGTGATCCCGATGTTCACCTCGCTCAAGGAGCTGCGTCGGTACGCCGGCAAGGAGTCCAAGTACTTCGTGATCACCGGCGCGGAGGTGATCGATCTGCTGCCGACCGGCTATGGCTTCGTCCTCGACATGGAGGGGGAGCACCGGATGGTGTTCGACGCGAAGGCCGTGGAGCAGATGGTGGAGTTCGCGATGCGGCGGATGTACGGGTAGCTCCGCTGGTTCTGCCGGTTCCGGGGCGGTGGGGGTGGGCTGTGGTTCGCCTCGGGGTGCGGGTCGTGTGGGGTTGCTCGCGCGGTTCCTCGCGCCCCTTGCTCGGCTGCCGTCGCCCTTCGTGGGTGCTGAACCGTTTCTTCCGGTGGATGGGGTCCCCTACTGTGCCCCGGTGACCGAGATCGACACCTCGCCGCTGGCCCTGCGTGGCCGGCGGCGTTCTGTTGTCCTGCCTTGAGGGGCTTTGCCCGGCCCGGGGCCGGGTGGGGAATGAGATGCGGTCTGTGCGCTGTTAAGGCTGGCAGAAAGTTCAACAATCAACTAAACTGAGCGCACAAGGAGGTACCGACATGCCCGCAGTGACCGTCGAGAACCCGCTGACCCTGCCCCGTGTCGCCGCACCGGCCGACGCGGTGGCCCGTCCGGTGCTCGCCGTGACGACCGCGCCCAGTGGCTTCGAGGGCGAGGGCTTCCCGGTCCGCCGTGCGTTCGCCGGGATCAACTACCGCCACCTCGACCCGTTCATCATGATGGACCAGATGGGCGAGGTGGACTACGCGCCGGGAGAGCCGAAGGGCACCCCCTGGCACCCCCACCGCGGCTTCGAGACCGTCACCTACATCATCGACGGGATCTTCGACCACCAGGACAGCCACGGCGGTGGCGGCACCATCACCAACGGTGACACCCAGTGGATGACGGCCGGCTCGGGCCTCCTGCACATCGAGGCGCCGCCGGAGTCCCTCGTCATGTCCGGCGGCCTCTTCCACGGCATCCAGCTGTGGGTGAACCTCCCGGCCCGGGACAAGATGATGGCCCCGAAGTACCAGGACATCCGCGGCGGCCAGGTTCAGCTCCTCACCACCCCCGACGGCGGCGCGCTCCTCCGTGTCATCGCCGGTGAGCTGGACGGCCACCAGGGCCCGGGCATCACCCACACCCCGATCACCCTGCTCCACGCGACCGTGGCGCCGGGCGCGGAGATCACCCTGCCGTGGCGCGAGGACTTCAACGCCCTCGCGTACGTGCTCGCCGGGCGTGGCAGCGTCGGTGCGGACCGGCGTCCGATCCAACGCGGCCAGACGGCCGTCTTCGGCGCGGGTTCCTCGATCACCTTCCGCGCGGACGAGAAGCAGGACTCCCATGCGCCGGACCTGGAGATCGTGCTCCTCGGCGGCCAGCCGATCCGTGAGCCGATGGCGCACTACGGCCCGTTCGTCATGAACACCCGCGAGGAGCTGCAGCAGGCGTTCGAGGACTTCCAGAAGGGCCGGCTGGGGACGATCCCGGCGGTTCACGGGATGACCTCCGACGGAATGTAGGCATTCGCGGTTCCGTCCGGCGGTGAAAAAGTTCGAGTGATTTCAGGAAAGCGCCGTCCCGCTGTGGACGGGGCTTTTCTGTGGGCTTTTCCGTGCACGACAGGGCGTCGCCAAAAGCGGTGAATGCGGCGCAGCTTCTCCAATCGGGCTGTGGGGAGTTCTCCGGGTTCACTGGCTCTCGGGTGATCATGCCCACCTGTTTGGCCACTGGATAGGTCTGGTTTCCGCCACGTAGGTTCAGGAACGTCCACTCGATCCGCCGACCTCCGGTACGGGTGGCTCTCACGGGGGCGGGACAGGTGCTCATATCCCGCGCTGGCCTGCGGCCAGGGCGTGATTCGGCGTGCCCGCCTGCCCCTTTCCCTCTGCCGCATGACCGGGGAACGGGGAACGGGGACCGGGGACCGGGGACCGGGGAACGGGGAAAGAGGGGCAGGAATGGGGAACGGGGGACGGGGAATGAGGCAAGAAGACATGTGCAGGGTGGTCCATGGCAGGGGACTTCGCTGCCGGCCCGGCAACTATCCGATAGCTTGAGCGCGAATTCGGCGCTGCGTGAGGAAACCGGATCGCATGCGGCGCGCGACGCTGCCGCCCCTGCACGTATCGCATCGCTGCTTCCGAGGTTTCACCTGACCGTCGTGGTCCCTGCGGTGTGGACCATCGCTCTCGGCCTGTGGGGGCTGTCCCGGCAGCACAGCGTGTGGCGGGACGAGGCCGCGACCTGGCAGGTGGCGCGGCGGTCGACCGCCGAGATCTGGCACATGCTGGGGCAGGTCGATGTCGTACATGGCTTCTACTACCTCCTGATGCACGGCCTGTTCGCCTGCTTCGGACCCGGCACGACGACTCTGCGGCTGCCTTCGGTGCTGGCCATGGCGGTGGCGGCCGCCTGTGTGGCGGTCATCGGCCGTCGGCTGGCCGGGGTCTGGGCGGGTCTGGGGGGCGGGCTGGCGTTCGGACTGCTGCCGGCCGTGCAGTTTTATCTCCAGGAGGGCCGCCCGTACGCGCTGATAGCGGCGGGCGCCGGAATCTCGACCCTGCTGCTGGTGACCGCGCTCCAGCGGACGGAGGCGCGGGCGGGGGCGGGTACGCGGGAGCGCGAGCGGGGTGGCCGAGGGGCGCACTGGGCGGCGTACGGGGGCGTGATCCTCGTGTGCGCCTTGCTGAACTGGCTGTCGTTGCTGATCGTGCCCGCGCATGCGGCGACCCTGGCGTGGACGCGGGCACCGGGAGCGATGTGGAGACGCTGGGCGGCGGCCTCGGCGGTCGCCGTGACGGGTGTCCTGCCGCTGATCCTCTTCAGTCGGCGGCAGTCCGGCCAGGTGTCCTGGATACCGCCGCTGACCTGGCACATGCTGATCGGCCCGGCGGTCCTGCTGGCGATCGGCGGTCTCGGCGCCCTGCTGAACCGGCCGCGGGTGGGGCGGTTGTCGGTGGCGGCCGTCGGGCTGCCGCTGCTGGCGGTGCCACAGATCGGCCTCATCGGCCTCTCCCTGATCCAGCCCCTGCTTCTGGACCGGTATGTCCTGTTCAGCATGCTGGGTGTGGCGTTGCTGATCGGGGCGGCCCTGAGCGCGGCGGTACAGGCCGCCCGGCCCCGGTTCCCGAGAGCGTCGTCGTGGCTCGTGCCGGTGCTGGTCGCTGCCGCGATGGTGGCGCTGTTGCCGCATTCGCTGGCCAAGCGGTCGCCCGAGAGCCGGGTCGACGACGTCCTGGCGGCAGCCGTGCACGTACGACGCCTGAAGCAGCCCGGCGACGCGGTGGTCTTCATGCCGTCGGCCCGGCGCGACACCGCGCTGGTCTCCCCCGACCACTTCGCGGGGACACGGGACATCGCGCTCGCCCTCAGCCCCGGGACGTCCGGGACGCTGAAGGGGGTGGAGGCCGATCCGGCCCGGATACGGGCCGCGATGCTGGCGCAGCGACGGATCCTGTTGGTCACCGACGCGCCCGGCGTGGCCCGGCCGCCGGCGGTGGGGCGGGACAGGGTGAAGGCCGCCGTGCTGAAGGTGTACTTCACCGTGGTGGCGGACGTGCGCATCCGGGGGCGGCGGGTGATCGTGTACGAGCATCGCTGACCGTCTCTGACCGTCGCTGCCGTAGATGCTCGATATGTCCTACCCCAACCCCACCGGTCCCTCCGGTGGTGCCGGTTCGTACAGTTCGAACCAGATGCTCTTGCCGTCGCCGCGCGGGTCCACGCCCCAGGCGTCCGCGAGCATGTCCATGAGGACGAGGCCGCGGCCGGAGGAGGCGAGCTCGCCGGGGTGGCGCTTGTGGGGGAGGTCGTCGCTGGTGTCGGTGACCTCGACGCGCATCCGGCGTTTGCCGCCGTCGCCGGTCACCTCGGCGACGAGGAGCGCGTCGGCGTCCGTGTGGACGAGGACGTTGGTGAGCATCTCGGAGACGAGGAGGACGGCGGAGTCGACCTGGTCGTCGCAGTTCCAGTCGTGCAGCAGTTCGCGTACCTGTTGACGGACGCCGGCGATGCGCTCCGGCTCGGCCTGGGCGACGGTCAACGCGGTGCGGCGTACGGGCGGACGTACGACGGTGCCGTCCTCCCAGCCGGATCCCTCGCTCTCCCGGCACAGCAGCAACATCGCTATGTCGTCCTCCCGCCGGTCCGCGAGCGGGCCGGGGGTGTGGTGGGAGGAGGGGCCGTGCACCCCTTGGACGAGCGCGTCGGCCAACGCCTCCAGACGCTCCGCCGCGAGCCCTGTCGGTTCCGGGCGCTTCGCCTCCCGCGACGCGACGGCAGCCGACTCGGGGTTCTCCGGCGTGTCGGCCCTCGCCGCCGAGCGACTTGTTTCACCGCGGACCGACTCAGAGCCACCTGCCTCATCGCCGGCCGCCGCATCGCCCTCGGGCCTCAGCCCGTCGATGCCCGGCCCACCGGAGCCGGAGTCCGGCCCACCGGAGCCGGAGCCCGGCCCACCGGCCCTGAGCCCGCTGCCGGCCGGCCGGCCGGTATCCAGCCCGTCGCCCTCCAGCCGGTCGCCATCCAACCCCCCGACACTCAACTCCCCGGCCCTCAGCTCATCGGCCCTCAGCCCATCGGTCCTCAGCCGCCCGCCATTCAGCCGCTGCGTCCCCAGCCTCCCGGCCGTACCCTCGTCCTCGGCCTCCCTCTCGTACGGTCTCGCGTCGAAGGACTCCAGGATGGAGCGGATGCGGCGCCAGCCCGTGTCGAGGTCGTGGCCCCCCGTCTCGATGAGTCCGTCGGTGCACAGGAGCATCGTCTCGCCGGGTTCGAGGACGAGGCGGGTGGTGGGGTAGTCGGCGTCGGGATCGATGCCGAGGGGGAGGCCGCCCGGGGTGGGGCGGACGAGAACGGTGCCGTCGGCCATGCGGATCACCGGGTCGGGGTGCCCGGCGCGGGCGATGTCGAGGACGCCGGAGACCGGGTCGACCTCGACGTACAGGCAGGTCGCGAAGCGCAGGTCGGTGAAGTCGGAGGCGGAGTCGTTGGTGACGCCGTGCAGGAAGCGGGAGGCGCGGGAGAGGACGGCGTCCGGGGGGTGCCCCTCGGAGGCGTAGGCGCGCAGAGCTATGCGGAGCTGGCCCATGAGGCCGGCGGCCCGTACGTCATGGCCCTGGACGTCGCCGATGACCAGGGCGAAGCGGCCGCTCGGCAGCGCGATCATGTCGTACCAGTCGCCGCCGACCTGGAGTCCGCCCCCGGTGGGGACGTATCGCGCGGCGACGCTCATGCCGGGTATCTCGGGGCCCAGCGTGGGCAGCATCGTGCGCTGGAGGCCATCGGTCAGTTCGCGTTCCGTCTCGGCGGCGCCGGCGCGGGAGAGCGCCTGGGCGAGCATGCGGGCGACGGTGGTCAGGACCGAGCGCTCGTCCGGGGTGAAGGTGACGGGGTTGGTGAAGCCCGCCATCCACGCGCCCATCGTGCGGCCGGCGACGATCAGTGGCAGGAAGGCCCACGACTGGCGGCGGAACTGTTCGGCGAGCGGCCAGGCCGTGGGGTAGCGCGCCTTGTAGTCCTCGGGGGAGGAGAGGTAGACGGCGCGGCCGGTGCGGACCACCTCGGCGGCCGGGTAGTCCGTCTCCAGCGGCATATGGGTGAAGGGGCCCTCGTCGCCCTGGCCGTGTCCGTGGTGCCCTATGACGGTGAGGCGGTCGGCCTCCACGCCGAAGACCGCGAGTCCGTCCGGGGAGAAGCCGGGCATCGCCAGGCCCGCCGCGACCCGCAGCACCTCCGCCGTGGACCGCGCCTCGGCCAGCGCGCGGCCCGCGTCCAGCAGGAACGCCTCGCGTGAGCGCCGCCAGTCGCCGGTGACGGACGGGGCCCGGGCGGCGGTCGCCGGTGTCGGGTCGGTGACCTCCTGGATGGTGCCGATCAGCTCGAAGGACTTGCGCACCGGGTCGAAGGTGGGCTTGGAGCGGCTGCGGACCGTGCGGATCACCCGGCCCCGTTCGTCCATGATTCTGACCCGGACCTCGGCGAGGGTGTCCTCGACGACGGCGAGCTGCACGACCGACACGATCTCGTTCCAGTCGACGGGGTGCAGACGTGCCCGCGCCCCGGCCTGGCTGAGTGTCGTCGGCTCCGCCGGAAGCCCCAGGAGCCGGGCGGCTTCGGCGTCCAACGTGACGGTTCCGGCAGCGCTGTCCCAGGTCCACAGTCCCGTCGCGAGGGCGGACAGGACGTCCCCCACAGTGGGCGGGGGCTCACCAGTGCGCATTGACCCACTCTAAGAACAGCTGATCGGACCGTGCCACCGAAGCTGACCGGGCACCGAGCGGTACCGGAGCCATGGCGAAGCCATGGCGAGTGACCACGACCGGCGGCGACGGAGGTGACGGCAATCGACGCTAGCGACAGTAACCGCTTGCGGTCCTGCCCATGGCTATGACCGTGCGTATCCGGTCAGTGGGACGGCGGTGTGCGTGAGGTGTCCTGCCGCTGCGGCGGCGGATGAGCCGTGGGGGCCGGGCCGTGAGGGCCGGGCCGTGAGGGCCGGGCCGTGGGGGGCGGTCGTCTCGCGGTGGGTCGGGTCGCGGGGGTCTGGTTGTCTCGCGGTGGGTCGGGCCGTGGGGGTCGGGTCGCCTCGCGGTGCGTCGGGCCGTCTCGCGGTAAATGGTGGGGAGGTGATCTCGGGGTGGCCGGTACCCTGGGGGTTGTTTCACGTGAAACACCGGCCGTGACCACCGACGGTGACGCGGGCCGGCAGCGGTGAGACACCCGCCCAGATCCCCGATCAGCGAAGACTGGATGAACGACGATGCATCGGTACAGGTCCCACACCTGCGGCGAGCTCCGCGCCTCTGACGTCGGCACCGACGTCCGGCTGAGCGGCTGGCTGCACAATCGGCGCGACCTGGGCGGCATCCTCTTCATCGATCTCCGCGACCACTACGGCATCACGCAGCTGGTGGCCCGTCCGGGCACCCCGGCGTACGAGGCGCTGGACAAGATCTCCAAGGAGTCGACCGTCCGCATCGACGGCCAGGTCGTCTCCCGCGGCGCCGAGAACGTGAACCCGGACCTCCCGACCGGTGAGATCGAGGTCGAGGTCGGCGAGGTCGAGCTGCTCGGTGCGGCTGCCCCGCTCCCCTTCACCATCAACGCCGAGGACGGCGTCAACGAGGAGCGGCGCCTGGAGTACCGCTTCCTCGACCTGCGCCGCGAGCGCATGCACCGCAACATCATGCTGCGTACGGCCGTGATCAGCGCCATTCGTCACAAGATGACGGCCCTCGGGTTCAACGAGATGGCGACCCCGATCCTGTCCGCCACCTCTCCCGAGGGCGCCCGCGACTTCGTCGTGCCCTCGCGCCTCAACCCGGGCAAGTTCTACGCCCTCCCCCAGGCCCCGCAGCAGTTCAAGCAGCTACTGATGATCTCGGGCTTCGACCGGTACTTCCAGATCGCGCCCTGCTTCCGTGACGAGGACGCGCGCGCGGACCGTTCGCCGGGCGAGTTCTACCAGCTCGACGTGGAGATGTCCTTCGTCGAGCAGGAGGACGTGTTCCAGCCCATCGAGAAGCTCATGACCGAGCTGTTCGAGGAGTTCGGCGGCGGGCGCCATGTCACCTCCCCGTTCCCCCGCATCCCGTTCCGCGAGGCGATGCTCAAGTACGGCTCCGACAAGCCGGACCTGCGCGCCCAGCTGGAGCTGGTGGACATCACCGATGTCTTCGAGGGCTCGGAGTTCAAGGCGTTCGCCGGCAAGCACGTGCGCGCGCTGGCCGTGCCGGACGTCTCGGCCCAGCCGCGCAAGTTCTTCGACCAGCTCGGTGAGTACGCGATCGAGCAGGGCGCGAAGGGCCTGGCCTGGGTGCGCGTCGCCGAGGACGGCTCGCTGTCCGGCCCCATCGCCAAGTTCCTCACCGAGGAGAACGTCGCCGAGCTGACCAAGCGCCTGTCGCTGTCCGCCGGTCACGCGGTGTTCTTCGGCGCGGGCGAGTTCGAGGAAGTCTCGAAGATCATGGGCGCGGTGCGGGTGGAAGCCGCCAAGCGCGCCGGGCACTTCGAGGAGGGCGTCTTCCGGTTCTGCTGGATCGTCGACTTCCCGATGTACGAGAAGGACGAGGAGACCGGCAAGATCGACTTCTCGCACAACCCCTTCTCCATGCCGCAGGGCGGTCTGGAGGCTCTGGAGAGCCAGGACCCGCTGGACATCCTCGGCTGGCAGTACGACATCGTCTGCAACGGCGTGGAGCTGTCCTCCGGCGCGATCCGGAACCACGAGCCCGACATCATGCTCAAGGCCTTCGAGATCGCGGGCTACGACCGTGACACCGTCGAGGAGCAGTTCGCGGGCATGTTGCGCGCGTTCCGCTTCGGCGCCCCGCCGCACGGTGGCATCGCGCCCGGCGTCGACCGCATCGTCATGCTCCTCGCCGACGAGCCCAACATCCGCGAGACCATCGCCTTCCCGCTCAACGGCAACGCCCAGGACCTGATGATGGGCGCGCCGACGGAGCTGGAGGAGGCGCGGCTGCGCGAGCTGCACCTGTCGGTGCGGAAGCCGCAGCCGAAGTAAGGCAAGCCCTTATACACGCCTTCTGCGAGAGGGACCTGGAATCGTCCGTCGATTTCAGGTCCCTCTCGCATGTGCGGGGAGACGAGGACCTTCTCTAAGGGGCAGCGGAAACAGGTGATGTGACGCGTCGCAAGGTCGTCGTGGCCGGTGCGGGTGCTGTCGCGGCGGTCGGACTCCGGATACGAGGACATGGGCAACGGCGACGGCGGCCCGGCCCCCACCGGTCCGCCCCCGGGCGGTGACCCCTCCGGTCCGCGTCCGGGCGGCGGTCACCAGGAGCCGACGGACGACACCCGTTATCTGCGCGGCACCTGGCGGACGGACAGCCAGGGCTTCGTCACCGTGCATGTCGACGGTGAGTGGACGGACGCCGGTTACGAGGGCGGGCTGCTCAAGCTGAGGTACAAGAAGAACGACATCGTCAAGGGTGTCGTCGGCTCCCTCACGGTCGGCGTCGACCCGGAGGCCACCAACACGGGCACGGACGATGCGGTCCAGCCGGGCGCCTCGGACGCGGCGTCGGAGTCCGCCTCGACGAGCTGACGTCCCGGTCGCGGTACGGCCTGGTGCAGGCCCGGAACCCCACCCCCTGGGTTTCGGGCCTTTGCCATGTCCTCGTCGCCGAGCTCGGGTGGGTGCCCGCTTGGGAAGTCATCAGGGGACGCACAGGTTTCTCGACAGGCGGTCACAGCGGGAGGGGGTGGGATGGGACGTACAGGGTGAGGAACCCGTACGGGACGGAACGTCGAAATACAGGAGGAGGCCATGAAACTGGCCGTGCTGGTGGCAGTGTTGCTGATCGTCGGGGCGGTGGTCGCGACCGTCGCGCGGCGGCGGTCCGTGGACGAGCCCGGGCCGACGTCCGACCTGGACGCGGAGGCCGACGCCAACCGCTGGGTCGTGCGGCTCGGCGGCAGCCTGGCCGGCATCGACGTCCGGGCCCAGGCGGGGGCGGGCGGCAGCGCGGCCGAGTCCCTGACCGACGCCACCGAACGCCTCCGCACCGCCCGCGCCCAGCTGACCAGGGCCCGCACGCCCGACGAGTACGCCCGGGTCACCCGGACGGCGATCGAGGGACTGCACCACGTACGGGCGGCCCGCACGGCGCTGGGCATGGAGCCGGGGCCGGGGTCGGCGCCGGTGGCGTTTCCCACGGCGACCAGCAGGCCGCACGACGGGAGTGCGGTGCGGCTTCGGAACTGCTGACGCTCGGCCCGCGTTCTACTGATCATGAACACGTCGACCGCCGCCTTCTCCCTCCCCGCCGCCACGACTCTCGGCGAGGAGATCCTCCTCCTCTCCCTCGACGACAGCACGGGTGAGGCCCGGCTCCCCCTGCGCACGCCCCACGCGATCGCGGCGGCGGCCCTGTTGGAGCGGTGCCTGGCCGGCGGCTCGGCCGAGGTGGTTCTGCCGGAGGACGCGGAGAACTGGATCCAGAAGCACAGGACCCGGGAGTACGAGGCCGCCCTTCAAGGGGCGCTGGCCAAGGGCCTGATCCGTGAGGAGAAGCGCCGGGTCCTCCTCGTCTTCCGCACCACCCGCTATCCGGAGGCCGACGGCACGGCGGAGGCGGCCCTGCGGGGGCGCCTGGCGAAGGTGGTCCTCGAGGGCGCCGAGCCGGACCCCCGTACGGCCGCCCTGATCACCCTCCTCCACCACGGCGACCTCCACACCCTCGCCTTCCCGGACGCCGATTCCGCCGACTCCCCGGCCAAGTCGCGCATGACCGAGATCGCCGAACGCCACTGGGCCGACCCGGACCTGCGCCGTATGGCGGAGACCGCGGCCGCCACCGCGGCGGCCCTCACGGCGGCGACGATGGCGACGACGGTGGTGGTGATCGTGGCGGCGACGTGACGGGCGGACGTCAGCCTTCGCCGGCCGGGCGACGCGGGTCGCCGCGCGGCTGTCCGTGGCGCGCTCGACGAACGTCAGGCCCCGGGGCGTGGGGGACGATCTATCGCTTCAGGGCGCGGTAACGCTTCAGCAGTGCCGACAGCTTCTCGGGGTCCTTGCCGCTGTTCAGCTCGGTCAGGAGGTCGTCCGGGCAGAGTTCGTACACGTCGCCCCACCAGCCTCGGCGGCGGTTGTCGTATATGCGGTAGCCGCCGGGGACGCCCCGGGCGACGTAGCGTCGTCTGCTCACGCGGGGTCCTCCTCCGCCGGGGGTGCCAGGGCCTCCTCTTCCAGGAGGCGTTCGGCGATGTCGTCGGCCCAGGTCTGGGCCCACTGGCGAAGTTCAAGGATGGCTTCGGCATCCAGGCCGTGGCGAACGAATTCCCGGTCGTCGAGCCACTCGGTGCCCTCCAGACGGGACTGGAGGTCCGTCAGGTCGAACGTGGTGGACGTGGCGGAGGTGTGACGGCGGGCCAGTTCCTCCAGTTCGGCGACGGACCAGTGGGCGGTGGCCGCGTGGACGGCGATCAGGTCGCGGGCCGCGCCCCGGTCCGCCACCGCGCGGACCTTCGTGCCGACCACGTCTTCGAGGGAGAGGGCGAGGCCGAGCGGGGTCTCCACCGGCGGGTGCCACAGGGTTTCCTTCAGGAGGTCCAGGGCGCGTTCCTCCGCCGTCGTGGGGTCGGTGACGAGGAGACGGGCGGAGAGCGGGGTCGTCTCGACCTCGCGCACCAGCCAGCCGCGTTCCGCCAGGCCCTCTCGGACCGTGGCGGCGATCTGTGCCATCGGGGCCGCGTGTTCCGTCGCCAGCTCCAGGTCCCGCGCGGGCGGTCTCGCCTCGGTCAGTCCGTGCACCTGCGCCGCGTGGTCGCCGGTGAGGGCGAGGGCGTAGGGGCCGCCGATGGTCAGGACGTCGGTGAGGAGGTGGCGGAGCTGGTCGGGGAGGTCGTTCGCGGGTGGGTGTGGGAGGTCGTTCGCGGGGCGGTCGGGGACGTCGTTCACGTGCGGGCCTGGGGCTTGTCGGGGGGTGGGGCCATGGGGGGATTATCACGGCCCCTGGGGTTCTCCTCGGTCAATGCGGCCCGGCGTGCGGCTCCCGGTCGGTCATCAGAACGGCCGTCGGCCCATCCAGTTGCCCGGTGGGTCGAAGCGGGCCACGACGTAGGTCCAGCCGTTCGCGCACCGGGCCTTCGCCGCGCCGACGCGGGTCGAGCCGCGCCAGACCAGCTGGGTGTAGTGGAGGCACTCCCTGCCGTTCACGCAGGAGTTGGCGGAGCGGTCGTAGGCGGACTTCTCGTCGATCCACAGGCGGGCCGCGTCCGCCAGGGAGTAGTCGCGGCTCGACCCCTTGGCCAGGTTCTCGCCGTACCGGCTGTTCGAGTGGATGAGCTCGCAGTCGGCGACCCGCACCCTCGCCCACGAGCGTGCGTGTGCGGCGAGGGACTTGTCCCAGACCAGTGGGGGGACGCCGACGTCGGCTCGTGCCTTGTTGACGATCGTGAGGAAGTCGTCGATTCCCGGTTTTCGCGCCGCCCCCATCGGTGCCCCTGCCGCCGGTGCCCCTGCCGTCGTCGCCGTGACCGCCTCCACGACCGACGGCCGCGGGCCGGCCGCCTGTGCCGCGCTCGGCGTGAGCGTCAACGCCGCCGCCGCTGCCGCCGCGGCCATCGTTCGCGCCCTGCTCCGTACCCCCACCTGGTGTCTCCTCCTGCTCCAACTTCCTTACTGGCGTTGCCACTTGTAAGGGAGAGCGGGAGCCGCCCGCGGGTGGCGGGATCACCTGCCATCCCATCGGGGGAATCGGAGCGGGTCCAGGTTTCGGTCCGACGCGAGCCGCCCGCGCACTCGGGGGTGCGCGGGCGGCTCGGTCCGTGAGGGGCGGCTCGCTCGGTGAAGGGGCGGGGTGGCGGTTACGGCGTGACCGTCAGCGGTGTGTGTCCCACGGCCGCCGAGCCGTCGCCGAACTCGACGGCACCGACGTACCGTTCGCCGCGGACCGCGTCCGGCCACGACACCGTGACCTTCGGACGGTCGCCCTTCCGGACGGTCTGCTCGGCCGGCGTGACCGCGGGAGTCACCGCCGGGGTGCCCTGGCCGACCTTCCAGCTCCGCAGGGTGTACTGCTGGCTGGTCATGCCGGCCGGCAGTTCGTACTGGAGGACATGGACGTCGTAGTCGTCCGGTGGCAGGTCGACGTGTTCGTCGGAGCCGAAGTCGGGCCATGCGCCGACGTGGTCGCCTTCGGTGTCGAAGGCGTACAGGTCGAGGTCGCTGCCGGGGACGTGGTCCGCGGAGGTGAGGGCGAACCGGGTGAAGGGGGCGCTTTCGGGGACGTGGACGCGGTGCCGCACCACGGCGTCGTTGGTGTGCTGACTGCCCCAGAAGGAGGACTGGTCGGTGCCGGTGAGGGTGCCGGTGGTCTTCTCGCCGGTGTAGAGCGACGCCTCGCGGTGAGCTCGCCGTCCCAGCCGACCCGCGGCGTGAGCGTCGCCGCGTCACCACCGGTGACCGTGACCTCGTCCGGGGCCGAGAACAGTTCCGCGTGCAGGGCGATCGGGCTGGTGACCTCGTGGCGGTCGAAGTGGAGCCGATTCACCCGCTGTTGTCCCGCCGAACTTCTCAAGTTCAGTTAAGGGAAGGCAAAGCGCGCTCAAAGGTTGACCCTGGATTGTCCTTTGACATGGACCAGACCCTTCTCGTGGTCGCCGATCTGGCTGCCATCTCCGTGCTGACCTTCGCGGTCTACTTCCCCCGTCACCACCGCCGGGACCTCATCGCCGCCTTCCTCGGCGTCAACGTCGGCGTCCTCGCGGTGGCGATGACACTCAGCTCCTCCTCGGTGGGGATCGGCCTCGGGATGGGGCTGTTCGGAGTCCTGTCGATCATCCGGCTGCGCTCCAACGAGATCGCGCAGCACGAGATCGCGTACTACTTCTCCGCGCTCGCCCTCGGCCTGCTGGCCGGGCTGCCGGAGGAGGTCAACGTCCTGTCGGCGCTGCTCATGGCGCTGATCGTCGCCACGATGTACGTCGGCGACCATCCTCGGCTCTTCGGCCGCTACCGGCAGCGCAGCCTGCGCCTCGACGCCGCCTACACCGACGAGGACGCCCTGCGCGCCCACCTCGAAGTGCTGCTCGGCGGGCGGGTGGTGAACCTGTCCGTGCAGAACGTCGACCTGGTCAACGACATGACCCTGGTCGAGGTCCGGTACGTCGTCACCGGCGAGGGTTCGCGCGCGCCGCGGGAGGCGGGCCACCACCGGGTCGAGCAGGGGCAGGGGCATGCGCGCGGACAGGGGCAGACGTACGGGCAGGGGGTTCGGGCGTGACGGCACTGGATACCGTCGCCCCGGTGGTCGGGGCGCTGCGCCCCATCGGCCTCGACGAACTCGTTCACCGCGCCGAACTGCTGACCCGCCTGGACCGCAAGTACATGTTGCCCCTGACCGACCTTCCCCTGGTGGTCGGTGGGCTCGAGGAGGACGTACAGGTCCTGGAGGTCGACGGCGAGCGGCGGTTCGCGTACCGGTCCGTGTACTTCGACACCCCGGACTTGGACGGCTACCTGGGCGCGGCCCGCCGCCGCAGGCGCCGCTTCAAGCTGCGGATACGCACCTACATGGCATCCGGGCAGCACTACCTGGAGGTCAAGACGCGCGGCCCGCGCGGCACCACCGTCAAGCAGCGCGTCCCGTACGACGGGGAGCCGGGGCGGCTGGAGCCCGAGGCGCGGGCGTACGCCGACGACGTCCTCGGCGCGGCGGGCATCGACTCGTACGACTTTCGTCTGGTGCCGACCCTCACCACCCTCTACCGCCGCACCACGCTGTTCCTGCCGGACAGTGGCAGCCGGGTCACCGTCGACACCGACCTGACCTGGGTGTTGCCCGACGGCACCGAACTGCGCACCCCCGAGCGGACCATCGTCGAGACCAAGGCCGGGCGCGCCGGGTCCGGTGCCGACCGGCTGCTCTGGTCGCTGGGGCACCGGCCCTGCCCGGTCTCCAAGTACGGCACCGGGCTGGCCGCGCTGCGGCCCGACCTGCCCGCCCACCGCTGGCTGCCCGTTCTACGGCGCCACTTCCCCACCGCACCGGCACTGAACGGGAGTTCCGCATGAGCACGCGATCAGCAAGACGTTTCCGTACGAGGGTCATGAGCGCCCTCGCCTCCGCCGTCCTCGCCACCGCCGCGCTGGCCGGGTGCTCCTCCGGGAGCGACTCGGACTCGACGTCGTCCGATTCCTCGTCGAGTGCGAGTGCGAGTGCGGCGGCGGCCGTGGACGGGACCCGGGACGCGGCGGCTGTCCTCGCCGACAACGAGAAGACGCATGCCGAGGACGGGGACACGGAGTACGAGGAGTCCGAGGCTGTCAGCATCGAGCTGAAGGGTGACTCGGCATCCGCCGACGGCAAGGGGGTGGACGTCGACGGGGCCACCGTCACCATCACCTCCGGCGGGACCTACCTCCTCAGCGGCTCCCTCGACGACGGTCAGATCGTGATCACCGCGCCCGAGGCGACCGTGAAGCTGGTCCTCGACGGGGCAGACATCTCCAGTTCCACCGGGTCGGCGATCGCCGCGACCGAGGCGGAACGGCTGGTCGTCATCCTCGCGGACGGCAGCGAGAACGAGCTGAGCGACGCCGACTCCTACGCCGACGACGCGGAGGCGAACGCGGCCCTCTACAGCGCGGGCGACCTGACGATCGGCGGCAGCGGCTCGCTCACGGTGAAGGGGAACGGCAACGACGCGATCGCCGGGAAGGACGGGCTGGTCGTCGAGGGCGGGAACATCACGGTCGAGGCGGCCGACGACGGTGTCCGGGGCAAGGACTACCTGGTCGTGAACGGCGGCACGGTCACGGTGACGGCCAAGGGCGACGGGCTGAAGTCCGACAACGCGGACGAGGAGGACGCCGGGTACATCGCCGTCGCGGGCGGCACGGTCACGGTCACCGCGAACGGTGACGCCGTGGACGCGGCCACCGACCTCGTCGTCACCGGCGGCAAGCTGACCGTGAAGGCCGAGGCCTCCGGCGACACCTCGGCACACGGCCTGAAGTCGGGCGTGATCACCGTGCTGGAGGGCGGCACGGTCGATGTGAACGCTTCCGCCGACGCGCTGCACGGCGACGCGGCCGTCCACCTCAACGCCGCCGACGTCACCCTCGCGGCCGGCGACGACGGCATCCATGCCGAGGGCGACCTCGTCATCAGTGAGGGCACGCTGGACATCACCGGCTCGAACGAGGGTCTGGAGGGCAAGGACATCCTGGTCAGGGGCGGTACGTCGAACGTCACGTCCAACGACGACGGGGTCAACGCGTCCGGCAGCGAGGCGACTTCGGATGAGGACGCGCAGGGCGGCCGGGGCGGTGGTCCCGGTGGGGGCGGTGGCATGGAGGTCGGCGACTACACGGCCAAGGTCACCGGCGGCACGCTGGTCCTCAACTCCCAGGGCGACGGCTTCGACTCCAACGGCACGGCCGAGATCACCGGCGGAACGATCGTCGTCAACGGTCCCGAGACGGGCGGCAACGGAGCGCTCGACGTCAACGGAAGTTTCACCGTCAGCGGTGGCACGCTGCTCGCCTCCGGAAGCGCGGGCATGGTCGTCGCCCCGGACGATGAGTCCGCGCAGGGCTGGCTGTCGGCGACGCTGGACGCGTCGGTCGAGGCCGGCACGACCCTGCACATCGTCGACGGGGACGGCGAGGTAGTGGCGTCGTACGTCACCTCGAAGACCATCCAGAACGTCGTGTACTCGGGCGCCGCGATCAAGAGCGGCGAGGAGTACACGGTCTACTCCGGCGGCACCACATCGGGCACCGGCATTGGCGGCCTCACCGGCTCCGGGAAGCTCGGCTCGGCGAAGAAGCTCACCACGGTGACGGCAGGCGAGGCCCCGGAGGGCGGCGGCTTCGGGGGCGGTCCGGGCGGGGGTGGGGGCCGGGGCTGAGCGGGGCCTGTCGGCGGCGGCGGTTGCTGCGGTGTCACAGGTGGAGGCCCGGTTCAGCCAGTGAGTGAGGGAGGTGAGGGAAGCGGCTTCACACGGACTCCCCGCTGATCGCGTCGCCGGTGACCTGCGGGCCCTCCGCGAAGAGGTCTTCCGCGCGTTCGACTGTGCCGGACCGGGTGAGCCAGAGGTCGAGGCGGTTGATGTCGGTGCATGTGGTGATGCGCTCGCGGACTTCTTCGGTGACGGGAATGCCGCGCACCTCCAGAACGCGCAGGACTCCCTTGGCCTCACCCTTGGCCTCGCCTTCCAGGTAAGCCGTCTCGCGGACTGTCCCACGACCGGGGAAGTAGGTGACGAAGGTCATGATTTCCCTCCACTTTTCTCCGGCGGGAGTGCCCCGCAGGTTGACTTCAAGGAACTCGTAGAAGTAGTCGGCTGACTTCCCGTCCGTCGCCTGAAGGGCGCGGCCCATCGCGTCCAGTATGTCGTTGATCTGAGCGCTGCGGGCGTGTGCGAGAGCGGAGAAGGCGGCCATGGCGGGGTTGTTCGCCGCGGTCCTCGCGTCGGTGATCGCCGGAACGTTGTCCGGCCCGACGACCAGGGGGTGGGTGCGCTGGGTGATCCAGCCGCGCGTGCCGCAGTCGAAGGGGCCCGACGCCCACTTCGCGGTGCGCCGGTCCTGGCAGACGACGAGCAGCAGTACGGGCAGGCGGTACTTGGACTGGAGGTAGGAGACGTAGTACGGCCAGCTTCTCTCCTTGTCCGGCTTTCGCTCGCCCTGTACTTCGACGACGAGCATGAAGTCCTCCCCGTCGGACGGGCCGATGCGCAGCACGGTGTCCACGCGCCGCTCCTTCGGTTTGGTCTCCGTCACGTCGGTGGTGAGCGCGTCCACCGTCGCCTTCTCCGGAAAGGGAAGGCCCAGCACACCGAAGACGGGTGCGAGGATCTAGGGCCTCTCCTGGAAGATGCGATGCAGACCCTCGTGGGCTGATGTGACCATGAGGGCGAGCCTATGGAGCATCTCGGGCTGGTTTGCGGCCAGTCGGTGGGGGATCACTCTTTCGAGTAGCGATGAAACGTTCAGGCCCGCTGCGTCCGGATGTGTCCAGGTGGGTCCAGACATGTCCTGGGCGGGCGGGCCGTAGTGCGGCTACGCGGTGCCGAAGTTCTGGGTCCAGTAGTTGCCCGGCTGGGCCAGGCCGATGCCGATTTCCTTGAAGCCGCAGTTGAGGATGTTGGCCCTGTGGCCGGGGCTGTTCATCCAGCCGTCCATGACGCTGTCGGCGGTGCCGTAGCCGGCGGCGACGTTCTCGCCCGCCGATCTGTACGCGTATCCGACACGGGCGAGGCGGTCGGTCATGGACGAGCCGTCGGAGCCGGTGTGGGACATGTTCTGGTGATCGGCCATGTCCTGGCTGTGGTTCTGCGCGGCCTTGGTGAGCTTGGCGTTCTCGGTCACCGGCGCACAGCCCGCCTTCTGGCGCTCGGCGTTCACCAGGGCCAGCACCCGGGCCGTGGGGCCGGAGTCCGCGCTGCTCGCGGAGTCGCGGGGCGTGCGGTCGGCCTCCGTGGCCTTCGGCGTGCTCGCGGGCCTGGCCGGCTTCTCGGGCGTGGCAGGAGGCTTGGCGGCCGGGGCCTTGGTCTTCGAGGGGGACGCGCTCGGGGTGGGGCTGGTGCGGGAGGCCCGCGGTTTGCGGGACGGGGTGGGGGTCGCCGAGGTGTCCGCGTCGGAGGTGCTCGGGGACGCGGAGGGCGTCGCGGGTGTCTTCGGCGGTGCGGGGTCGGTAACGGGGGTCGAGTCGTCCCCTCCCCACCAGGAGGAGGCCACACTGCGCCAGCCGCCCAGTCCGCCGCCGCTCGCCTGCGCGAGCGTGGGAATGCCCACGGCACCCACGGTCACCACGACGGCCGCGGCTATGGCTGTCTTCTGGCGCCTTGTTCTCGGGCGCCTCGCTTTCTGGCGTTTTGTTGTCCGGCGATGGCTGCTCATACGTGGCCTCACTAAGCGGTCCGACTGGCGAGCCCGGTCATTATGGGGACGGTCCAGTGCGCCGGGCAACGAACACCTGTGCTGCCGTCGGGCGCCGCCGAGGAGGCTTTTCCGGCGTGCGAAGTACGGGGAGGGCGGGTCTTCTGCCTGGTCCCGTAGGGGCTTTGACGGAACCACCGATCCAGCTGAGCAAGTGAATTCGCCATTTCTGCGGCAAGTGCCCGATTGCATTTCGGAAGAGCATGGTTTGTCGCGTCGAGGAAAAAGGTCGATCGGTTCCATCGCCACGCAATTCGGTCGTGACGCATGTCACGCCGATTCGAGGTGTGCGGGGGACAGGCGCAGACTGGAGGTGCGGGGTTCCCGAGAGAGTGAACCCCCATGGTGATTCCCGAGGCCCCGCGGTGATCCGGTCGTGGAGGAATCATGACGGCAGTCACGCGGACGGAGACCCCCGTCGAGATCGAGGGCGACGGCCTGGAGGTGCGCTTCCAGGAGATCGGCGGTGACATGACGGTCGCCTTCATCAAGTTGCCCCAGGGGACGGACATGGCGCCGGCCCTCAAGGGAATGCCCGACGACCTGTGCCAGTGCCCCCACTGGGGATTCCTGGTCAAGGGACGGCTGAGGATGCGGACGAAGGACGGCGAGGAGTTCTACGAGGCCGGACAGGCCTACTACTGGGGCCCCGGCCACTCCCCCGAGGCCCTGGAGGACGTCGAGGTCATCGAGTTCTCACCGACGAAGGAGTTCCAGGAGGTGATGGACCACATCAAGTAGCCGGACGGGCACGCCGGCAGACGGTCTGTCAGAAGGCTGCGGGAAAAAACGAGTTCGGCGGCAACCTATGCCGGACCCGCGACCACACATGAGTCGGAACCCCCTTCACGGGGGCTCCACACGCACCACGTGTTCACCCCGATCACGTACGTTACGTAAGGACTCATCCGTGGCCTCTGCCTCCCCGCGCCCCTCCCACCGCCGGTCCCTCCGCAAGCGCCGGACCCTCGTGGTCTCTGCCGCCGCCGTGGCCGCCGCTGTCGGCGCCGGCGTCCTCGTGGTGAACGCGGGCGCCAGCCCTGTGGACCTGTACCACCAGGTGCTGCCCGCCAAGGACGGCTGGGCGGCGTCGGGTTCGGGTACGACCGGCGGTACGAAGGCCGACGCGGCGCACACCTTCACGGTGTCGACCCGGGCGCAGCTGGTGAAGGCGTTGGGCTCCCAGACCGACACCACCCCCCGGATCATCAAGATCAAGGGCACGATCGACGCCAACACCAACGACGCCGGCAAGAAGCTGACCTGCGCGGACTACGCCTCCGGCACCGGCTACTCGCTCTCCGCCTACCTCAAGGCGTTCGACCCGGCGACGTACGGCAAGAAGGTCCCGTCGGGGAAGCAGGAGACCGCCCGCAAGGCCGCCCAGGACAAGCAGAAGAAGAACATCGTCTTCCGGGTACCCTCCAACACCACCATCGTGGGCGTCCCCGGCACCAAGGCCGGCATCCTCGGCGGCAGCCTGCAGATCCAGAACGTCAAGAACGTCATCGTCCGCAACCTGACCTTCGCGGACACTCAGGACTGCTTCCCGCAGTGGGACCCGACCGACGGCTCGTCCGGCGAGTGGAACTCGAACTACGACTCCGTGACCCTGCGCGGCGCGACCAACGTCTGGGCCGACCACAACACGTTCACCGACGCGCCGACCTTCGACAAGACCGAGGCGACGCACTTCGGCCGCAAGTACCAGGTCCACGACGGCGCCCTCGACATCACCAACGGCTCCGACCTGGTGACCGTCGAGCGCAACCAGTTCCTCAACCACGACAAGACGATGCTGATCGGCAGCAGCGACACCGACTCCACCGGCAAGCTGCGCGTGACGATCCACCACAATGTGTGGAAGGGGATCGTGCAGCGGGCGCCCCTGGCCCGCATCGGCCAGATCCACCTCTACAACAACGTCTACGACACCACCGCGGTCAACGGCTACGCCCCCAAGTACAGCCTGGACTCCCGCGCCAAGGCCCAGGTCGTCGCCGAGCGCAACGTCTGGAAGATCCCGGCCGACGCCAAGGTCGCCAAGCTGCTGAGCGGCGACGGCACGGGCTCGGTCGCCGGCACCGGCAACGTCGTCAACGGCAAGGCCACCGACATCGTCGCCGCGTACAACACCGCGAACTCGTCGAAGAGGCTCAAGACGACCGTCAACTGGACCCCGGCCCTCACCGCCGGCCTTCAGACCACGGTGACGGGTCTGCTGACCGACCTGACCGGCACGGGGACGTCGGCCGCGGGTGCCGGGCTGCTGTCCTGACTTCGAAGAACTCCTGGCCGGGGGCGCCACCCCGGGGCCGGGAAGAGTCCCGGACCGGGATCAGGAAGGGGTCCGGGACGGCACAGAGGGGCCCGGGAGGCGTGCGGCTTCCCGGGCCCCGGGTGCGCGTGCCGGCTGTCTCATCGGGCCACGAACTGGGTGAGGATCGCCTGCACCTCGTAGATGTCCACACCCTTGGTGAACGTCTTCTCGATCGGTTCGTGGGCGCCGGACAGCCAGATCTTCAGCTCGGCGTCGAGGTCGAAGTGGCCGGCCGTCTCGACCGCGAAGTGCGTGATGCTGCGGTACGGGACGGAGTGGTACTCCACCTTCTTGCCGGTGATCCCCTGCTTGTCGATCAGGATGAGACGGCGGTCGGTGAACAGAATGGTGTCACGGATCAGCAGGAACGCGGCGTGAACCTGCTCCCCGTGCCCCAGCAGACGCCCGTAGTCCTGCTGGGCCTTGCCGGGATTGACGGTGTGCGCGTTTCCGAACAGTGCCATGTCCGGGGAGACGCACACCCGGACATACAGGTTGCTTCTGCCCGAGGCGCCGTAGCCGCTCCCTATGGCTCGAATGGCAGCGATGTCTGTTCGGCGGCCTGGCCGAGATACGTGTACTCGGCGGATCGAGCGATGCCCATGGAGTCCGGCTGCTGGCGGAAGCGGACCAGGAAGTGGACGTTGTCTCCGAGGCCGGGGCGCATACGCAGCAGTTCCTCGGGTTCCTCGAAGCGGACCTCGAAGGCGGGCGCGTTCTTGGCTGTGCCCGTCTTGACTTTCACGATGCCGCTTTCCCACCCTGGTGAGGAAGTCGGCGGGCGCGGTGCGGGCGGTTTCCTCCGCACCGAAGGCGTACTCCCACTTCCAGCTCAACCGCGCACTGCCTTCATGGCTTCGTCCAGGACGGCGCTCAGTTCCCGCAGCGCTTCCTGAGCGGTGGCAGGGTCCTCGTGTTCCAGCGTGCTCTGCGCCTGGGAGAAGCGGGCGGACAAATCGGGGCGTCGGGCGATCTCGATGTCCCGGGCCCAGATGAGGACCCAGCTCTGCACCGGGCTCAGGGACTGCCACTCGACGGCTTTGGCGAAGGCTTCGTCCTTCGTGGGCTGCATCTCCTCCAGGCGGCCCGGAGCGACGACGGCGAGGGCGACACGGAGGGCGTCGGGGGTCTGCTCGGGTCGGGGGATCAGCTCGCGTCCGTGGTCGGCCAGTGTGCTCATGGTGTCCTCCAGGAGTGGCCCTGCCAGCGTATCCGGCCGGGGCGGGAGTGAGGGCAACTCCCACGTCGCGACAGCGACAGTCTCCGGTGCCGGGACCCCATCGCCAAGAAGTCGGCAGTGCTGCCGCAGGACCTTGTTCATGTTGCGCTCGTCGGCGGCTGAGGCGGCGAAGATCGTCACGTTCATGCTAGGGGCCTTCCTTCAGGTCGGATCGGCAGTCGCGGCAGCGGCCGGGTTCGGGGGCGCGGAAGCCGCGGTCGCAGCCGTCGCAGTTGTGCATCCGGTACACGACGGTCGGCGCGGGTGCGGGCTCGCGGAACGGCGGCAGGGGCGGGAGCTGGGCGGCCAGGCGATGGGCCAGGAGGGCTGCCGGGCGGTTACAGGGGTTCGTCGGGGAGGTCTGTGGTCAGGGCGTGGCGTACGGCGGTGGGGGCGACGTCGCGTTCCAGCCAGGCGACGACGCCCGGCGCGAGGTGTTCGGCGTCGGTCTCGGTGAGGAGGAGGCGGGGGTCGTGGCGGCGGAGGACGGCGAGGAGGTCGGTGGCCGTGCGGAGGAGGGTGGGTGAGGTGTAGGCGGGCTGCGGGACGGCGGGCAGGCGCTTGCGGGGGAGGCGCTCCTCCGGGGTGGCGCGGCGGGCGGGCTTCCGGGGCGTCTCGGCCGTCGTCGTCTCGTGGTGCCCGTGCTTGTTGCAGGAGATTGTGCGGGTGACGATCCGGCCGCCGGGGACGCGTTCGCGGGTGCGGCGGAGGTAGCCGTGGGCTTCGAGTTCGCGCAGGGCGGCGGCGATACGGTCCGGGCCCTCGGGGAAGCGGGCGGCAAGGCTGATGTCGGCCGGGGCGCCGGTGGGGAGCGACTGGATGTGCGTGGCCGGTCCGATCGCCGGCAGCGACAGTTCCGGGTGTTGGGCGAGGTGGTTGCCGATCACCGTAAAGCGGGTGGTGTGGCGGGCGTTGTCGTGGATGACGCCGCTGGGGTGGGTCTTTCCGTGGGGGCGCGGTCCCGGTCTCGGTTCGGCTGAGGGGCCCGGTCCGTCTGGCGCGGGTGGTTCTTGCCCGCTGTACGGGACTGGGCGTGCGGGGGCGCGCTAGGGTTTTGGGTGTCCATCGGGAAGCCCTACTTCCTCGGTGGTCAGGCCCTCGCCATTGGGATTGCCGTCCCGGCGAGGGCCGTCGCATGTCTGCGGTTGTTGGTTCGGATGTCCGCTGTGGATGCTCGCTGCGGATGTCCGTGGCTGTGGTGCCGCGCTGAGCGTAGGCCAGACAACCGGTCCCGAATCCAGCTGAGTTGGCGATGTTCACTCGCGGGGGTGAGTTGGCGCTGCGGGCGGGAGGGAGGGGTGGGGCTTGGTGGGGTTCTTTCTCTCCCGTGGTCCTTGGGAAAGAGCGCCGACGCCACCGAAGCATGGACCGCTGGGTTGCGGTGTCACCTGCGGTTGAGCTGGGGAGAGGGCGATTTCGGCCCACACGGTCTTGCGGGGGACGGGTCCGAGTTCGACGCCCCAGCGGTCGGCGAGTGCCTCGACGAGGAGGAGGCCGCGTCCGGATTCGGACAGGGCCTCGGGGGACGGGGGCCGGCGGTGGGGGAGGTCGTCGCCGCGTGTGTCCGTCATCTCGATGCGGAGCGTGTTGCTCTTCCGGGTGTGCAGGACGAGGCGGAAGTCCCGGCCGGGGAGTCGGCCGTGTGTGGAGGCGTTCGCGGCGAGTTCGGCGACGAGGTGTTCGACGGTGTCGATGACGCCGTACGGCGGGTCCCAGGTGCGCAGCCACTCGGTGGCCAGGAGTCGGGCGAGGCGGGCACCGCGTGGCGTGGGGGACAGGAGCGCGCTGAAGTAGCGGGGTGGGGAGGCGAATTGGGGGGACTTCTTCTGATTCACGTCACTCAGCGTGGCCACGTGTGCTTACCGTGAAAAGTGACTACGCCGGTGCGTACGGTGACTGTCCGGAGTCTGTCCGGTGGTGTCCGGGCTGTCGGCGGCGGGCGTACGGGTAGGGGCGTTGCGGCACAGCGGCACGACGGAGGGGCGCGGGATGCAGCGGGTTGACGGTGACGCGGGTCGGCTCAAGACCGAGGCGGACGAGCCGGGTTGGGAGGTGGATCCGGACGACGACTGGGGCGTGGCGGTCGTCGCGACCGTGGGGCGGCAGCTGAAGCTGCGGCGGGAGGCCGTGGGGATGCGGGCCGCCGAGTTCGGGGAGGTGGTCGGCTACGGGGAGGACATGGTCTACAAAATCGAGGGGGGTAAGCGGATTCCTCGGCCTGAGTATCTGGACCAGGCGGATGAGGTGTTGGGGGCGGGTGGGTTGATTGCGGCGATGAAGGAGGATGTGGCGCGGGTCAGGTATCCGAAGAAGGTGCGGGAGCTCGCGAAGCTTGAGGCACAGGCGGCCGAGATCGGCGTGTACGTCGGGAACAGCATCCACGGCTTGTTGCAGACGCCGGAACACGCGCAGGCGCTGTTCGAGGCGCGGCAACCGCCCTACTCCGAGGAGGAGATCGAGCGCCTCGTGGCCGCCCGTGTGGAGCGGAAGTCTGTCTTCGAGCGGTCACCCGCTCCGGTGCTCAGCTTTGTCCAGGAAGAGGCGGCGCTGCGTCGTCGTATCGGAGGGACAATGGTGCGACGCCGACAGCTCGAACATCTGCTGGAGGTGGCGCAGTTGCGCAATGTGACGTTCCAGGTGATGCCGACGGAGACCGATGCACACCCCGGTGTGGATGGCAAGATCGAAGTGCTGAAGTTCGCGGACGGTACGGCGGTGGGGCGCTCCGACGGTGCGTACGGCGGCCGTCCGACCTCCGACCCGAAGGAGCTGCGGATCCTCGAACTGCGGTATGGCATCATCCGGGCCCAGGCTCTCACGCCGGGGGAGTCACTCGCTTTCATCGAGCAAGTGCTGGGAGAAACATGATCCGCAAAGCCGCCGCCGGGGACGCCTCTGGGCTGAGGTGGTTCAAGAGCAGCTACAGCGACGGCACTGAGGGAGACAGCTGCGTCGAGATCGCGATCGTCCCCGGCACGATCCACGTCCGCGACTCCAAGAACACCTGCGGCCCTCGGCTTGCGCTCACGCCGGACGCATGGGTGGACTTCGTGACGTACGCGTCGGGGAGCTGACCCCTCTTGGCAGAGCGGGAGCCCGGGAACGGCTGTCGTTCCCGGGCTCCCGCTGTGTGGTGGCTGTGCGCTACGTGTTCGGCTTCTCCTCCAGGCGCGGGAAGAGGATCGCGCCCTTCGTGATCGTGGAGCCGGACGGGAGGATGCCCCACTCGCCCGCCTTCTGGACCTTCTGGTCCGCGAGGGCGCCGAGGGTGGGCTCCGCGCCCAGGGAGTCCCAGAGCTGGGCGGAGGTGTCCGGCATGATCGGGTTGAGCAGGACGGCGACGGCGCGGAGCGACTCAGCGGCCGTGTAGAGGATGGTGGCGAGACGGGCCTTGCCCTCGTCAGTGGTGTCCTTGGCGACCTTCCACGGCTCCTGCTCCGTGATGTAGCCGTTGACCTGCTTGACGAAGTCGAAGACGGCGAGGATGCCGCCCTGGAAGTCCAGCTCGTCGCCGATCTTCCGGTCGGCCTCGGCGACGGCCTTGGCCAGGCCCTCGTGCAGCGCCTTCTCGGCCTCGCCGTCGGCCGTGGCCTCCGGCAGGGTGCCGCCGAAGTACTTGCCGACCATGGCCGCGACCCGGGACGCGAGGTTGCCGTAGTCGTTCGCCAGCTCGCTCGTGTAGCGGGCGGAGAAGTCCTCCCAGGAGAACGAGCCGTCCTGGCCGAAGGCGATCGCGCGCAGGAAGTACCAGCGGTAGGCGTCGACACCGAAGTGCGAGGTGAGGTCCTGCGGCTTGATGCCGGTCAGGTTCGACTTCGACATCTTCTCGCCGCCGACCATCAGCCAGCCGTTCGCCGCGATCTTGCCGGGGAGGGGGAGGCCCTGCGCCATCAGCATCGCCGGCCAGATCACCGCGTGGAAGCGGAGGATGTCCTTGCCGACGAGATGGACGTCCGCCGGGAAGGTGGCCTCGAACTTCTCCGGGTTCTCGTTGTAGCCGACCGCCGTGGCGTAGTTGAGCAGCGCGTCGACCCACACGTAGATCACGTGCTTTTCGTCCCACGGGATCGGGATGCCCCAGTCGAAGGTCGAGCGGGAGACCGACAGGTCCTGCAGGCCCTGGCGGACGAAGTTCACGACCTCGTTGCGCGCGGACTCGGGCTGGATGAAGCCGGGGTTCGCCTCGTAGTGGGCGAGGAGCCTGTCGCCGTACTCGCTCAGCTTGAAGAAGTAGTTCTCCTCGCTGAGGATCTCCACGGGCTTCTTGTGGATCGGGCAGAGCTTCTGGCCTGCGAAGTCGCCCTCGCCGTCGAGCAGCTCGCCGGGGAGCTTGTACTCCTCGCAGCCGACGCAGTACGGGCCCTCGTAGCCGCCCTTGTAGATCTCGCCCTTGTCGTACAGGTCCTGCACGAACTCCTGGACGCGGTCGGTGTGCCGCTTCTGCGTGGTGCGGATGAAGTCGTCGTTCGCGATCTCCAGGTGCTCCCAGAGGGGCTTCCACGCCTCCTCGACGAGCTTGTCGCACCACTCCTGCGGAGTCACTCCGTTGGCGTCGGCGGTGCGCATGATCTTCTGACCGTGCTCGTCCGTGCCGGTGAGGTACCACACCTTCTCGCCGCGCTGACGGTGCCAGCGGGTGAGCACGTCGCCTGCGACGGTCGTATAGGCGTGGCCCAGGTGAGGAGCGTCGTTGACGTAATAGATGGGGGTGGAGACGTAGAACGCCTTGCCACCCTGCTTCTCGGTTCCAGTGGCCGCCATGCCGAAATCCTACTGGGCCCGTGGAGATCGACTCACACGCGTTTCGGGACGCGGACGGGCCCCGCCGGAATCGACGGAGTCGTCGATTCCGGCG